>JAWXBA010000034.1:0-9138 GCA_034439775.1 Gemmatimonadota bacterium
GCTCAAGGTCCTCAAGCCGGAACTCGCCGCCGTGCTCGGCGCCGAACGATTCGTGGTCGAGATCAAGACCACGGCGGCGCTGCAGCACCCGCATATCCTACCGCTGTTCGATTCGGGGGTGGCGGACACCTTCCTGTACTATGTCATGCCGTTCATCGATGGCGAGACGCTGCGCAGCAAGCTCGACCGCGAGAACCAGCTCGGCATCGACGAGGCGGTCAAGATCACCATGGCGGTGGCCGATGCCCTCGACTATGCCCACCGGCACGGCGTCATCCACCGCGACATCAAGCCCGAGAACATCCTGCTCCACGAGGGGCGGCCGATGGTGGCCGACTTCGGCATTGCCCTGGCGGTGAGCGCCGCGGCGGGGGGCCGGATGACCGAAACGGGCCTTTCGCTCGGTACCCCGCACTACATGAGTCCCGAGCAGGCCACCGCCGAGAAGGAGATTTCGGCGCGGAGTGATGTGTACTCGCTGGCCAGCGTACTGTACGAGATGCTGGCCGGCGAACCGCCGCACTCTGGTGGCTCCGCCCAGCAGGTCATCATGAAGATCGTGACTGAAGAGGCGCAGCCGCTGACTCGGCGGCGCAAGTCGGTGCCAGCCAACGTGGCGGCGGCGGTGGGGAAGGCGCTCGAGAAGCTGCCAGCCGACCGGTTCGAAAGCGCCAGGGCGTTCGCGGCGGCACTCGGAGACAGCCACTTCCGCGGGTCGGCCACGGCTTCCCATGCCGCGGCTCGTTTCCGGGGACGCCGGATGCCGGTTGGGGTGGTGATCGGGCTGGCCACTCTGGTGGCCCTGGCCGTCGCCCTCGGATGGATCGGACGCGGATGGCGCCTGCGTCCCACGCCCTCGGTACCGATCCGGTTCTCGACCACGCTGGGAACACCCGGCGTCGACCGTCCCCGGATCGCCATCTCGACAGACGGCCGCCTGATCGTGCAGGCGGTCTCCGACAGCACCGGTGTAACCCGACTCACCGTCCGGGACCTGACCCGCAATAGGGTCACCGTAATCCCCGGGACCGAGCAGGCCAACGGTGGGGAATTCTCGCCCCAGGGCGATTGGATCGCGTTCGAGGCTGACGATCAGTTGCGGAAGGTCCCGGTCGCTGGTGGGCCGACCATGACCCTGGTCAGCTCCATGACGGTTGACGGCGGAGACGTGGCCTGGACACCTTCGGGGGAGATCGTCTTTTCCGGCCGTGACACGGGACTGTGGCGGGTGCCGGCGGACGGGGGGACGCCCGTCCAGCTCACCCAGATCGACACCAGCCGCAGCGAGTTTGGACATTGGGCCCCCCGGATGCTGCCGGGCGGCCGGGCCATGATCTACACCAACTATGCCACGCCGATTGCGCGGTCCCGGATTGAAGCCTACGAGTTCGACACCGGCCGGACCACAGTGCTTGCCGAAGGCGCGGTGTTCGGCAGGTATGCCCCCACCGGTCACCTGCTCTTCGCTCGCGATGGCGCGGTATTCGCCGTGGCCTTCGACCCCGATCGCCTGGAGACCCGGGGAACTCCGCTGCCGGTCCAGGATGACGTGGTGTGGGAGGCGACCAATGGCTTCGCCGGATACGACATCTCCGCCAACGGCACCTTCGTGTATCTCCAGGCCTCCGAGTGGGATCGTGACGGGACGATGGTCTGGCGGGACCGCATCGGTCGCGACGTCCCCGTGTTCCAGCGCCCCGGCGCCTTCCAGCAGCTGCGCCTCTCGCCCGACGGCCGCTGGATCGCCTCCACGCTCGCCAAGCCCAAGCTCGAACTCTGGCTCTACGACCTGAGCCGCCAGACCACCACCCAGTTGACCCGCGCGCCGTCGGCGGCGCTCAATGCCGTCTGGATGCTCGATAGCCGGCGGGTGGTCTACACCTTCGAGGACCGGGTCTACGAGCTGCACGTGATCCCGATTGATGCCAGTGCGCCCGATCGCACCCTCCTGACCAGCGCCTATGACAAGTTTGCGCAGTCGATCTCGCCAGACGGCCAGGTCCTGCTCATGATGGAGAACCCGGGGCGGGATCGGCTGATGCTGGTGCCGCTGGATAGTGGCGGCGGCCCGCCGCGGCCGATGGCACAGAGCGCGCTCGAGCAGCGGCTCGGGACGTTCAGTCCGAATGGCCGCTGGATCGCCTATGCGGAGCATGGCGAGGGGCGGGCCGACATCTACCTCCGGGCCGTGACCGGAGCCGACGGGCGGCGCCTGGTGTCAAGCGGCGGCGGGAGCGAGCCGCGCTGGACCCGGGGTGGGCGGGAAATCGTCTACCTGGGCAGCAGCGCGATGATGAGCGTGTCCATCGATCCGGTCACCGGCGAGTCCCGGCAGGCCGACGACGCTCTTCCCCGTCACCGATCTGGGGCGCGATCCCTGGGGCCGGCTGCACAGCGACGATGTCACGCCCGATGGATCACGATTTCTGGTGGTGAAGTCAATCCCCCGACCGGCCGCCCTGCCGCTGGTCGTGGTCCTCGGTTGGCGCCCGGATGCGGGCCCGTCCCCCAGGAACTCGCCGTGATTCCTGCCTTCGACCGCCTCACCGCAGCCCTCTCCGACTGCTACCGCATCGAACTCGAGGCTCGGAACATTGACTTAGCCCGTGTCCTTAGCTAAGCTGAAACCATGAAATACCATGCCTCCCGGACCTACAACATTCACGAGGCCAAGACCAATCTCTCCAAGCTGCTCGAGCAGACCGCCAATGGCGAGGATGTCATCATTGCCAGGGCGGGGGTCCCGGTCGCCCGACTGGTGCCCATCGTCGCGCCCACCGCCGATCGACCGCTCGGCAGTGAGCAGGGCACCCTGGTGATCGCCGATGATTTTGACGCGCCACTCCCGCCGGACCTCCTCGAGGCGTTCGAGCAGTGAGAGTCCTCCTGGACACCCAGGTCTGGCTCTGGATGCTGGCGGCGCCGGACCGGCTCTCGACCGAAAGCCGGTCGCTCCTCACCGCCGAGGAGAACGAACTGTTGTTCTCCGCGGCAAGTGCCTGGGAGATTGCCATCAAGTATGGACTCGGCAAACTGCAACTCCCTGAATCCCCCGCCAAGTACATTCCGCGTATGATGGTCCACACCAGTGTCACCCCGCTGCCGATCCATCATCGGCATGCGCTCCACGTCGCCGCGCTCCCCGAGCACCACCGGGATCCGTTCGACCGACTACTGGTGGCCCAGGCGCAGCTGGAAAGCGTGCCGATCATCAGTGCCGATCGGCAGTTCCGCCAGTACGACGTAGAAGTGCTTCCAGCATGACCAGCCTCGACCGCCTCACCGCCGCCAACGAGATCGCCGTGACGGAGCCGGGGTCCGGCAGCCACACCCGGCTGGTTCCCGGCGTGGCGGCACGGTACGCCGAGTCGGGTCACCTCCTCTACCTCACGAGCGAGGGGACGCTGATGGGGGTCGGCTTCGATCAGGACCAGCCCCAGGTCGTGGGGACTCCCGTTCCCCTCATCGAGGGGATCGTTCCGCTCGGCGCCTTTGCCGATGCGGAACTGACACTCTCCGCCACCGGGACCCTCTGGTATTCGACGGGCGGGCTCCCGTCGCACGTCGAGCCGGTTTGGGTCACCCGCCAGGGGTCGCCACGCCGGTCGACACGGCGTGGCGGGGCGACATCAACTATCCGGCGCTCTCGCCAGACGGCACTCGCGTGGCCTACAGTGTTCGCACGGGAATCACCACCCAGCTGTGGGTCAAGCGACTCGACCGCGGGACACCGACGCTCTTCGAGCGCACCGGGGAGGTCAACTACCGGCCCGCATGGTCCACCGAGGGAACCTCGATTGCCTGGATCTCCGACCGCGGCGTGGAATCCAACGTGTATACCAAGCCTGCGGACCAGGCCACGGAGGCGCGCCTGCTCTTCACCAGCGGGCGCCTGGGCCCGGTCTTCGAGGTCGTACATGCCCCGACCGGTGGGTGGGTGATCGTTCGGACCGAGCCGGAAGGCTCGGACATCCACGCCATCCGTCCCGGGGTGGACAGCGCTGCCATTCCCCTGGCGGCCACCGCGGTCTCGGAGCGCACGCCGATCCTCTCACCGGATGGCCGATGGCTGGCGTATGCCTCCGACCAGACCGGACGGTATGAGGTCTATGTCCGGCCCTTCCCGAACGTCACGGATGCGGTGTGGCAGGTCTCGACCGAGGGGGGCAGCCTGCCGCGCTTCTCCCGGAGTGGCGGGGAGCTGTTCTATGTGAGCGCCGCCGATGAGCTGCAGGCGGTGACCGTTGCACCAGGAACGACCTTTACCTGGGGGGAGCCCACCACCCTCTTTTCGCTGGCCGGATATCGAATGCCGATCAACGGTCGCAGCTTCGACATTGCCCCCGGCGATCAGCGTTTCCTGATGCTGCGAGTGATCGAGGGCGGCGCCGTGGACCAGGTCGTGGTGGTGGAGAACTTCCTGGAGGAAGTGAAACGGAAGGTGCCGAGATGAACACGGTCGGGGACAGCCTCACCGCCGCCCTGGCCGACCGTCGGCGGCAGGGGGCGGACGCGTCGCCTCCGATGGCTCACATTGACTAGTCTAGCTAGTCAGAATAAGTTGATTGAATGACTGAGCGATACTCGATCTACGACGCCAAGGCCAAGCTCTCTGCCCTGATCCGGCGGGTCCGCGAGGGACACAGCGTGGTGATCACGGTCCACGGCGAGCCGGTGGCCGAGCTCCGCCCGTACCAGAAGTCCGAGCGGAAGCAAACGTTGGAGGAGCGGATCGCCGAACTGACCGCCAGCGGTGAGATCATGCCGTCCCGGCGACAGCCTGGCGATCCACTCTCGTTTCCCGTGGGCAGGCCGGTGCCCGGCGCGCTCCGGCGGTTCCTGGACGAACGCGATTGATGGCTGTCTTCATCGACACCTCGATCCTCCTCGGTATTGCCCTCGGCGAGCCGTCCGGCCCCCGGTGGGCCGATCGACTCCGGGCCTGCCCGGTGGTCTCGGCATCGTGCCTGCTCGAGGCGGAGTTCCACAGCGCGTGCCGACGGTCGGAAATCCCCGTGAACCAGGTCCTGCTGGATGACCTGGACTGGATTTCGCCCTCGCGACCGCTCAGCGCGGAAATCGCCCGCGTTCAAGAAGCCGGATACGTTCGTGGCGCCGATTGCTGGCACTTGGCGACCGCGCTGTACCTCGCACAGGACCCGGAGCAGCTTACCTTCCTGACCCTCGATGTGCGCCAGCGGGAAGTCGCCGCCGCCCTCGGCTTCGCTACGTGAGGCAGCCCCCGTCATGACCCGTCCTCTGCCGGTCCCTCCGGGCGAGGTTCGCCCGTGAGCCTGGACCGCCTCGCCGCCGCCCTCTCCGACCGCTACCGCGTCGAGCGCGAGCTCGGCCAGGGCGGCATGGCCACCGTCTACCTGGCCCATGACCTCAAGCACCAGCGCGATGTCGCCATCAAGGTGCTCCATCCCGACCTCGGTGCGGCGATCGGCGGCGAACGCTTCCTGAGCGAGATCCGCACCACCGCACGGCTGCAGCACCCGCACATCCTGCCCCTCCTCGACAGTGGCGCCGCCGACGGCCTCCTCTATTACGTCATGCCCTACGTGTCAGGGGAGACACTGCGCGACCGGCTGGATCGTGAACGCCAGCTGCCGATCGAGGATGTCATCCAGATTGCGCGCGAGGTGGCCGACGCCCTGGGCGCCGCCCACGCCCTCGGCATCATTCACCGCGACATCAAACCCGACAACATTCTGCTGCAGGGCGGCCACGCCGTCGTGGCCGATTTCGGCATCGCCCTGGCTGTGCAGGAGGCCGGTGGCGCGCGGATGACCCAGACCGGTCTCTCGCTCGGCACCCCGCAGTACATGAGCCCCGAACAGGCGATGGGTGAGCGCACCATTGATGCCCGCAGCGACATCTACGCCCTCGGCGCGGTCACCTTCGAGATGCTGACCGGCGAGCCCCCATTCTCCGGTGCCACGGCGCAGGCGGTGGTGGCCAAGGTCCTGACCGAGAAGCCGCCCCGGCCGAGCGCGGTGCGCGACACGGTGCCGGCCTCGGTCGAGGCGGCGGTGCTCAAGGCTCTGGCCAAGCTGCCGGCCGATCGCTGGCCGAGCACCGCCAAGTTCGCTGAGGGTTTGGTGCCTGGTGAACCGTCGGTGCGAGCCGGGGCGGTCCGGTCTGCGGTTCCGCGGCGAATCGGGATGCAACGGGGTCTCGCGGCGGTCGTCGCCATCGTGGCGCTGATGGCGTCGGCCTGGTGGCTGGGGCGCACCGGCAGCCGAGCCCCGGCGGGTTGGACGTCATACACCCAGTTGACGGATGGCTCGGGCGAGGAGAGCGCGCCGAGTCTTTCGCCGGACGGCGAGTCGTTTGCGTTTACCAGCAACGTCCGTGGCAGCTGGGACATCTACGTCCAGCGCGTCGGAGGGCGCAATCCCATCCTCGTGGCCGGCGACTCTACCCTGGATGAGCGCTGGCCGGCCTACAGCCCGGATGGCCGACAGATCGTCTACAGCTTGGGGGGCGGCGGACTCTTCCTCGTGGGGGCCACCGGCGAATCCGCCCGGCGGTTGACCTCGGTTGGATCGAATCCGTCCTGGTCGCCCGACGGGACCCAGGTCGTGTTTGGGTCTGAAGCGGTCGTTACTCCCTACCAGGTCTACGGGACGGGCGCCCTCTGGATCGTTCCGGTGTCCGGGGGAGAGCCAAGACTGCTGCTGCGGACCGAGGCTGGGGGTGGATACCAGCCAGCCTGGTCGCCATCGGGAAGGCGCATTGCCTTCTGGTCCGCCCGAGCAGGGCAGCGCGACCTGGAGACAATCGCCGTGACCGGTGGAGCCACGGTCAAAGTGACCGACGATGTGGCGGTCGACTGGGCCCCGACCTGGTCGCCGGATGGTCGTGCGCTGTTCTTTGCCAGCGATCGGGGCGGCACGATGGGCCTCTGGCGGATCGGCATCGATGAGGCCACTGGTCAGGCGACCGGCGCGCCCGAGCTGGTCGTGGCCGGTGTGGACGTGTCGATGGACCTCCCGCAGCTGTCGCGCGACGGCGCCTCGATCATTTTTCGCTCCAAGCTGGAATCGGTGAACCCGGCCGCGATTGCCTTTGACCCGGTCGCCGAACGGGTCGGCACCGTACGGCTGTTGCAGCGACGGTCCGGCATTCTTGCGCCGTCCGACATCTCACCCGATGGCGCCTGGTTGGCGCTCTACAACTCCCCCGACCGCCAGCAGGACCTCTTCGTGATGCGTCCCGACGGCAGTGAACTGACCCGGTTGACCGATGACCCGGCCCGCGACTGGAACCCGCGTTTTACGCCCGACGGCGAGGCGCTGACCTTTCACTCGAACCAGAGCGGGATCTACGAGGGGTGGCTGCTGCGCCGGGATGGCAGCGGGCGGACGCGCCTGACCGACTTTGGGGGGGCGGGAGTCGTCTACCCGATGTTCGCCCCCGATGGCCAGCGCCTGATGGTGGAGCGTTTCGACAGCATCATGCCCGTGGTCGGCTCGTCGCCGTGGCCCCTGACCCGCGAGAACGCGACGGTGCTGGCCGGCGCGGCACTCCCCGAGGGGGACCTCAACACCGCCTATTGGTCGCGCGATGGCCGCTGGTTTTCCGGGGGAATCCAGTCGGCATTCGGCGGCATTCAGGGCAATGGCCTCTATGAGGTGGCCACCGGACGCATCACGAAGTTGAGCGATGATGCCTACGGCGATGAGCTGGCGTGGCTGCCCGGCTATCGGCGGGTGGTGTACTTCACCGGGTCGGGTGCTCTCGTGGTGCAGGACGTCGAGTCGCTCGTGCGCCGGGTGTTGAGTCCCGCCTTGCCCTACCCGCCTGATCAACTGGGCAGCATCGTGGCCGCCCCCGATGGCCGGACCCTCTATTATGGCGCGCGCCAGATCGAGTCGAACATCTGGATGGTCCGGCGGGCCCCCCGGGTGGGGAGCCGATGACCACTCCCATCGACCGCCTCACACCCGCCCTTTCCGACCGCTATCGGATCGAGCGCGAGCTCGGCCAGGGCGGCATGGCCACGGTCTACCTGGCCGATGACCCCCGGGACGAGGGAAAGGTGGCGATCAAGGTCCGCTGTTCCGGCTCTCTCGACGCACCCCGCACGATTCGACCCGCCGCCACTAGATTTCCGGGATGACCACTCCAACCGAAGCCCAGCGGCGGGAATGGATGGCGCAGTGGCGCTCGGCGGCCATCGCGCTGGAGCGGGTGCGCCTGATGGAACTCCGATCGGCCGACTTGGCGCGGATCGCCACGGACCTCGACGACGCGTCGTGCCAGGCAGCCCGGGCGCGGGCGGCCATCGCCACCTCCGGACTGATCGCCCAGCAGCGGCTGTTCCATCGCCGGCCCCGGGCGTGAGGACCCTGCTCCACGCCGGGGCGCGAGTGCAAGAGGCCCTCGAGCGCCACAACTGGCAATTCTGCTTCATTGGTGGGGTGGCCAATTTTCGATGGGGCACTCCCCGCCTGACCAACGATCTTGACCTAACGCTGCTGACGGGGTTCGGCGCGGAGGCCCGCTACACCGCGGCCCTCCTTCGGGAGTTCGAGAGCCGCATCCCGGACGCTGGTGACTTTGCGGCCCAGCACCGGGTCCTGCTCCTGCGCACTCCAGATGGGTTCGCCGTAGATGTGGCGTTGGGGGCCATGCCGTTCGAGGCGAAGACGATCGAGCGGTCGTCGAACAGCGAACTGGTTCCCGGCGCCATCCTCCGGACCTGCTCCCCCGAAGACCTGATCGTTCACAAGGCCTTTGCGGCCCGTCCGCAGGACTGGGTCGACGTGGAGGGGGTCATTCTGAAGCAGCAGGGGCGGCTGGGCTGGTCACAGATCTGGTCGGACCTTGGCGACCTGGCGGCATTGAAGGAGGCCCCGGAGCTGATGGACGAGCTCGAGCGGATCGCCCGCCGGACCGAATCGATTCTCGGCTCCTTCCCACGGTGACGATGAGTCGGGACCTGGACCGCCTCACCGCCGCCCTGGCCGACCGGTACCGCATCGAGCGGGAGCTCGGCCAGGGCGGCATGGCCACCGTGTACCTGGCCCACGACCTGCGGCACGACCGGCAGGTCGCCATCAAGGTCCTCCACCCCGACTTGGCCGCGGCGCTGGGGGCCGAGCGCTTTCTGGCCGAGATCAAGACCAC
>JAWXBA010000035.1:0-5400 GCA_034439775.1 Gemmatimonadota bacterium
TTCCACGGCATCGCGTTCATCACGAACGAGGTGTTCGGCGTAAAGCCTTTGGGGTCGTACGGCTTGAAGACCGCAATCTCCCGGTTCTGGTCGGCCAGGTTGCCGAGCAACTCGCCGGAGACGTCCACCAGCCGGACCCCGCCCTCGTAGTAGGCATGGTAGAGCACATCGTCTTCCACGATGATGTCGTGGGCACCGAAGTCCTCCAGGTGGTACCGACCCACCGGGAGGGGGTGCATCGGATCGGTAAAGTCCACGATGTGCACGTACCCGCCGGATGTCTGCGGCACGCCACCCGGCGTGGTCATCTCGCCGCGGTAGTTGGTGCCCTCCCAGGCGCGGCCGGCCCGGTTCATCTCCTCGTCGCCAATGAACAGGTAGGTCTTGCCGGTGGCCTGCTGAAAGTAGGGGTAGATCTCGTGGCCGCTGGCCACCTCGTAAACGGTAATCAGCTTCGGGTTCTCGATGGTGCCGCCGTACTTGCCGTTGCCGACGTCCACCACCACCGTCCCTGCCCCACCCTGGGCCGAGTAGGCAATGCCATCACGGACCCAGAGGTCGTGGATCCGGGCATTCGGGTGCCGGTATTCGCTGACATACTTCGGGGCGTAGATGTCCTTGACGTCGATGATGACATACTTGGCGCCACCCGACACCGCAAAGAGGTGATCGTTGGTGGCGAACATGTTGTGGACGCCGCCGGTCAGCTCCTGGTCAAAGGTGCTGGCCACCTTGGGATGGGCCGGGTTGGCCAGATCCAGGATGACGACGCCGTTGACCCGGTTCGAGGCGCCCTCGCGCGAGAGCACACCGTACCGGCCGTCGGGGCTGACGGTCACGTCGTTGATGGTCCGGGCATCGACCCGGATCGAGTCGGTCTTGACGATGTTGTTCAGGTCGGTAATGTCGAACACCAGGGCATAGCCATCAGCGCCCCAGGTCCCCACCAGCGCGTAGTCACGACCGTCCTTGCCGGTCCATGGCCAGAGGTCGGAGGTATGGGTATTGGTGATGTTGCCGCGGCTGGTGACGGCAATCTTCCGCCGCACATCGCGCAGGGTCACCTCCAGCGTCTGCTCGGCGAACTGGTTGCCGGACCGTGCCATCAGGGTGTAGCGGCCGGCGTAGTTCCCGGCAAAGCGGTCGAACTGGATGATCCCGGCACCGCCCTGGACCCCCGCCGAGGCGTTGGCCTCGAGGGGGACGAAGGTGTAGCTCCAGGTGATCGGGGCATCGGCCACTACCGAGCCGTCGGCGCGCTTGGCCGTCGCCTTGAGCGGCAGGACATCGCCGGTGCGGAGCGCCGGCTCGCCAATGTTGAGCTCCAGGGACGCCACCGGATTGGCCACCACGGTGTGGACTTGGCGCGCGGTGGCGCCGTCCGCCGCCGCAGTGATCGTTACCGAGCCAGCCCGGAGGCCGCGCACGTTGCCAAACCGGTCCACCGTGGCAACACGATCATCGGAACTGCGCCATGTCGACTCCAACCCAGGCCGGGCACTGCCATCGGGGTGGGTGCCCCGAATGGCATGGGCCAGGGTCACCCCAGTATAGAGGTTGCCGCGGGCCGGGATAATCTCGAGCTTGGCCAGCGCCGGCCAGGTCACGGTGACCGGGATTTCCAGCATGATCGGGGCGCCACCCGCCCCGGCCGCCGTGGCGGTCAGGAGGTGCGACCCGGCCCGAAACGCTGAAACCACCCCATCGGCCCAACCGACCGTGCCACGGCCGCCGAAGACCCGCACCTCGGCGTTGGCAATGGGGCGGCCATTGGCATCGAGCGCCCGAACCACCATCGGGGCGGTGGTACCGGCCACCATGGTCAGGGAGGCCGGTTCAGCCACCAGTCGGGCCACCGGCACGGCATCCTGTGCCGCAGCGGGGGCCACCATGAAGAAGAGACCTGAAAGCGCCACCAACTGCGTGGCGGGACGGAACAAACGGGTTAGCTTCATGGGAAATGACCCCCGGTGGGAAACGGTCGACGAAGGCGAGCGGCCGACAGCCAAGCCCGCGAACAACTGGATGGAGAACCCTGCAATGATGCCGGCCCCGAAGAGCTTCCGCAAGGCGATGCCAGTCACCACCTTGGCCCTGATCCTGACCGCCCCGCTGCTGGCCCAGACGGCCGCCGCTCCCGCCCCGCCCACCGCCAACTACTGGATCTATGTCGGCGCCGAGTCGGCCGACCTGATCCACCGGGTCCGGTTCGGGCCGGGGGGTACCGTCGTGGAGAAGACGATCGGGGTGGGCGAATTCTCCGCCGAAATGGAGGGGCCGCATGGCCTGGTCATCTCCAGAGACGGCACGACGCTGCACATGACGACCGGCCACGGCTTCCCCGACGGCAAGTACTGGCGCTATGCCCTGGGGCCCGACACCCTGCTGGGCCCTGGTACCCTGCTCGGCAACTTCCCCGCCTCGATCGATATCTCGCCCGACGGGCTCTACGCCATCGCCGCCAATTTCAACCTTCATGGCGACATGGTCCCCTCATCGCAGTCGGTGATCTACACCCCGACCGGCATCGAGGTGACCCGGATCGTCACCTGCATCATGCCGCACGGCAGCCGGATTTCGCCGGATGGCCGGTTTCACTATTCCAGCTGCATGATGGATGACCAACTGGTGGAGATCGATACCCGCACCTTCGAGGTGTCACGCCGGTTCTCCCTGGCCAAGGGCAAGGAAGGCCCGATCGCGGTGGGTGGCGATATGGCGGGGCACCAGGGGCACAACATGCCGGACGCCGCGCCGGCCCGCCCAGTGCGGCCGGTGGTGGACCCGGCGGACATCGGCTACCAGGGCGAGCGCCACCAGATGGAACCCAACAGCTGCTCTCCCACCTGGGCCGCCCCCTCCGCCACTGGCGCCAAGATCTATGTCGCCTGCAACAAGGCCGACGAGATCATCGAGGTGGACCAGAAATCGTGGAGCATCACTCGGCGGTTTACCACCGGCCGCGGCCCCTACAACCTGAACACCACACCGGATGGCAAGCTGCTGGCGGCCACCCTCAAGCAGGGTGGCGGGTTCCAGGTCTTTGACCTGGCCACCGGCCAGAGCGTGGCGAACCTCAAGAGCTCCACCAATGTCACCCACGGCGTGGTGATCAGCCCCGACAGCCGCTACGCCTTCGTGAGCAACGAGGGTGTGGGGGCAGCGCCTGGCAAGGTGGATGTCTACGACCTGCGGGCGCTGGTGCGGGTGGGGTCGGTGGAGGTGGGGCTGCAGACCGGCGGGATTGCCTTCTGGAAGATGGAGCCGGTGCGGTAAGGCGCCACCACCGCCTTCGACAGGCGGGACATCCTCTGGCGGATCGGCACCCCCGGCATGCCGGCGAGGATATTCCAGGCGTTGAGCTCCATCACCATCGCCTGACCGAGCCACGCAATTTCATGCGAACTCGACCCGCCCTTGAGTCTACCGATCCTCGGCGAGGGAAATCAGGCGCACCGGCATCGTGGCGCGCGAATACTCGGGCACCGGGCGACCCGTCAGCGCCCAACCCGCTTCGCTGAGCCGGATCTGGAGCGCGAGGCGCTCCTCGGCCGTGCCAGCCACGATCGCCTCCTCGGCCTCTCGGCTGTGGAGGGGCACAATCCGGACAGTGGTTGCCCGCGTCGGCTTTGTCACACCAGAAATCTAGTGCCATTGTGCTGCCCGGGCTGCTCTCGAGAGTGGCTTTCACTCACCGCGGCACCCGGGCCTTGAGTTCCGTGAAGAAGTTCTCCACCACGAACCGCTCGGCACCGAGCACGGCGGCGAGCTCGGGTTTGAGGACCTTGAGCGCCACGTGGCGCTTGTGCTTGAGGTCTTCGGCCAGGTAGACGGTGGCCATGCCGCCCTGGCCGAGCTCGCGCTCGATCCGGTAGCTACGGCTAAGGGCGGTGGCGAGACGTTCGGGGATCTCGCTCATGGAGACGGCGGCAATTCGCCGAGGGCTTCCAGGTCCGCCAGATCCTTGCGGCGTCCGGCGGCCCTCTTGTTCGCCACCAGGGTGGCCCGCCCGAGGAACGGCACGCTGAGCCCGCCAAACGAATGCTCTACTCGTTCCTGCCATGCCGCCTGGAATTCGGGAATCCCCTCAATGCCAGTCAGGATGTCCACCCGATTGGGTGGCAGTCCAAGCTGAACCACCGTCCCCGGGCGATGGAAGTCCTCTGGCGCGATCCCCAGCGTGGTCAGGGGCGCGCCGAATTCCGCCAGCGCCTCCCAGACCCGGTGCGCGTTGCTCGCGGTGGCCTCGACCCAGAGATCAAGGTCCTGGGTGCCCCGCGGAACACCATGGACCGCCAGCGCATGCGCGCCGACGACCAGAAACCTGGCCTCGGCGCCAGCCAGCGCCCGGAGCAGGTCAATCCAGTCGGGACTCATCCGGTCCGCAGGACTCGTCCCGGCATTTCCGCCCGCGAGTACTCGGGCGTCGGAAGCCCGGTCAAGGCCCACATCCGAGCGGAGAGGACGGTGACCATCTCGAGGCGCGCTTCCGGACTGGTCGTGGCCGAGAGGTCATCCCCGGGTTCCTCACCGAGCCGATGGACGCGAGCGGTGAGGTTTTTCCGGACGCGGTGGCGGTTCAGCTCGGTCATGCGGTCGAATCTACGGTCAGGGGTCGACTGGCAGTGGTCCCGCCATGATGCAGACGCCAACCTGTCGAAGGCTGTGCAGGGGTCATCGGGGCTCCAGCGGGGGAATCCATGAAAGATGACCCCGGCACGGGGGTTTGGCGAGGGGGGGGGAGCGCTTGATCCGCCCGCTGTCCGTGCGGCCTAGATCTTCTCGTAGGTACAGCCCCGCTCCTGCACCAGGCCCAGCAGCATCGTGTGGGCCGGGACCATCTTGACGTGCGGAAGGAGCCCCGCCTTGAGTTCCTCGTACATGGCCTGGGGTGAGGCGTTCGCCTGGGCGGCGAACCTTTCGCTGATTCCCATCAGCGCGTTGTGGCATTGCCAGAAGATCGTCCCCTGCGCCACGAGTCGAGTCACGGCATCGTCCGGGCGAAACCCTCGCGGGGCGGGATCGGCGTCAAAGATGTTCCGGGTGGCCCATGCACCGGTATCCGGATCCCGGACCTCCCACTTTTCGCCGAGCTGGTACTTGGCCACCGGCATTCATGGGGGAGACACTGCTGGCAATGCCCACGACCGCGATCACGTCGGGATATCCCAAGTCCATCACTTCCCGGAACGCCTTGAGATAATTGGTGGTGACGTGGGTGCCCCAATCGAGGGTGCCCATGTCAAAGACCTGTTTGTGCTTGGCGCGATCAAGATTCGCAACCCAGGAGAGGTCCCAATCCTGTCTGGCGGCACCGTCGCGAATCGGGGTTGCTTGAACCTGCCGCACAAAGGGCGGCAGGGATGTTGCGCCTGCCGCGACGCCAAGACCAGCAAGGAA
>JAWXBA010000036.1:0-4301 GCA_034439775.1 Gemmatimonadota bacterium
CGCCAAGATCGAACGGGACCTGATCTACCGAGGCGTCTTTACCTCCACCACGGAACTGGCCCGACGGATCATGACGTACATCCGGCGCTACAACGACGACCCGCGACCCACGAAGTGGCGATATGATGACCCGACAAAACGAATCCAGGTCGCTTAACGTTCACGTGTTACAGTCCACTAGCCCGCAGCAGGAGAGCCGGTCCCGATCCTCCAGAACAAGCGCGCGGTGTCGGCAGAGCTACACCACGCCTAACCAACCTTCGAACCATCGAATCGTGAGACCCGATACGAGACACGATCCGTCGAGCGCCCTCACGTGTCCCAGGGGATGCGCCAACCGGTTCAGGTTCGGCCCGGCCATCCGGAGGATCATGGAGCGGCACACGCAGGGAGCATCTTGACTGCCTTTCTGCGGGAGACTAGCCTTGAGTTGCGGCGGATCGGCCGCGTTCCCTCACCATGCCAATTGATAAAGGAATCTCATGCACAAGCTCTGAGGTCGGGTTCAGATGTTGGGGGGGGGGTGGCAATGGCGTTGGCTTGTACTCCGACTGGGCCCACTGAGCCCGACCGCTCAAATGAATTACCCTCTGGTCTCACTGCACCGTCAGGTCTGATTCCACTTGAAGTTCGAGCCGCGCTTAGCGCGCCCAACCGGGGTAATACCGAGAAACCATACGTAAGGTACTACTCACGCGAAGGTGTCTTGGTCGAGGTTCGCGAGCTTTCGAAGGCCGAGCTTCGGCCCTTTGCTGCGCAACTGCGTGACGCTGTTCGATCGAAGTCCGCCGGGTCGAGGCACGGACCAAACGCAGTGTCAGTCTCGGTTGTGGAAGAGAGTGCCCTTGTAGAACCCTGGACGGAAAACGGCTTCGAGTACTCGATCGAGAGCGCTGTGTCTTCGGGGCAACAAGTGACAGTACTCTGGCAGGACTCAGTCGTTGTGAACGCTGGATGGTACTCACTCGCGAGCTCGGGGGATTCGACGGTTGTCACGTCGGTTACTTTCCAAAACTACTACCCAGATGGTGGCTTGCTTCTCGAGGTTGGGTTCCCCACATCCGCGCTCGAGGAGATAAACGGCGGCGGGGGGGGAGAGGAAGGCGAGCCAGAGACCGCGTCAGCTATCGGCTGCATTGGCTCGATCTTTGCCTTGGTGGGAACCACCATTGGATGAGGGATCGCGATAAAACTAGCCACTGCAGCTTCGGCCGGGACACTGACCTACTGGGCCCTCCGTGGGGCTGTCGCAACGTGGACAGGAACGTTGTTCTTCGTCTTTAGCGAGTGCGGACTTGGCGAGACTGCTCCACCCATGACTCCGTTGCTGGCCGATGCGTAATCCTGCTCGGGGCACCTTGGCGCTGGCAGCAATCACTGGGGTCGGGGCCACGATTCTTTGGATAGCCCTGCCGGATCTGATGTTTACCAAGCTTGCTACGTGGGCGCAGGCGCTCGCCGTGTTGGTCGCAACAGTTTCCTTCTTGATAATCCTGCGATACTCGCTGATCCAGCGTCGCGCTGCCCTCGCCGTCGCCGCATCCGTCGGGGTGGTTGCCGGCTGCGTCGGGTTCATGCTAGTACTGGGGTCGGAGCCCAACGGTTCCGACCTATCGAGAATGGCAATGCCGCTGGTATACATTGCGCTAGCGATTGCTGCCATAACGTGTGGGGTGTTATCCCTGGGCTCGGGGGTACGACCGGAGCGTCAGACTGATTGATCCTGGAAGAGCATGCCGCGCGGCCTCCCCGGCGAGTGGGTTGGTCGTGCGAGCGAGCTGAACGGCGCAGAGTTTGGGTTCCATCGTTTCTGTATTCCGCCTTTTCTGTTGATCGTCTTAGCGCCAAGGGGTTCCATGATCGAACACCGGATTCCCATTTTCGGACACCGGGCCTTGACCTGAGGGTTGATGCTGTGCTGTAAGTCACTGTATGATAAAGGGTTGTGATATTGCGACACCCGGCACGAAACTCGCCTTTCGTGTCGGGTGTCGTGTATTCGCACCTATCGCACCGGTCAAGGCAGGGGTCAGAGTGGATATCCAGCGCGATGCGCCCAAGAAGCGTGGCAAATACATCATGATCGCGGCCGGCGCGGTGACGCTGATTGTGGCGAGCGTGGCGATTTCTCGGCTGGAGCCGGCGGCGATGGCGGTGGAAAGTGCCGGGATCTATACCGACAGCGTCCGCCGTGGCGAGATGCTTCGCGAGGTGCGCGGTCCCGGCACCCTGGTGCCGGAGGAGATCCGCTGGATTACCGCCGTGACCGCTGGTCGGGTGGAGAAGGTGCACCTCCTTGCCGGGGCCGAGGTGGAGCCGCAGACGGTGTTGATGGAACTGACCAATCCTGATGTCCAGGTGGAGACGCTGCAGGCCGACCGCCAGCTGACTGACGCGGAAGCAAGCCTGGTCCAGTTGCGCACCAACCTCGAGAACAATCGGCTGTCGCAGGCGTCGATTGTGGCCAACCTGAGGCAGGAAACCGACGACGCCAAGCGACGTGCCGCCGCTGGTCGCGAGCTGCTGGCCAAGGGATTGATCATTCCCCTCGACCAGCAGCAGGCCGAGGAACGGGCAGCGTCCCTGACCGAGCGCCTGGGGATTGAGGAGGCGCGCCTGAAGCTGCTGTCGGAGACGATTGCCTCGCAGATCGCGGTCCAGGAGGAACAGGTGGAGCGGCTCCGCTCCATTACCGCCTTCCAGCACCAGATGCAGTCCTCCATGGTCGTGCGGGCCGGCGCCAAGGGCGTGCTTCAGGAGCTGCCGCTGCAGGTGGGGCAGTATGCCAATCCGGGGATGACCCTGGCGAAGGTTGTCCCGACGCCGCAGCGGCTCAAGGCAGTACTGCGCATCCCGGAGCAGCAGGCCCGCGATGTGACCATCGGCCAGAAGGCCTCGATCGATACCCGGAATGGCATTGCCATCGGGCGTGTGGTCCGGATCGACCCGGCAAGCGTGGCGGGAACCGTGACCGTCGATGTGGCCTTTGAGGGAGACCCTCCCGCCGGTGCCCGACCCGACCTGAGCGTGGACGGCACCATTGAGATCGAGCGTCTGGCCGATGTCCTCCACATGAACCGTCCGGCCTACGGCCAGGCCAACAGCACCGTCGGCCTCTTCAAGCTGGTCGATGGCGGCACCAACGCCGTCCGCGTGTCGGTGCGGCTCGGCCGCACCTCGGTCAACGCGGTGGAAATTCTCGAAGGCCTCGTTGCGGGCGATATCGTGATCCTGTCTGAAATGACGCGGTATGATGCCGTCGACAAGGTGAGATTGAAATAGGTATCAGGTACCAGGTATCGGTCCCCCGTCTGGTCCCGAATCCTAAGTTCCGATACCCGATACCCGATACCCGATACCCGATACCCGATACCCGATACCCGACACCCGACACCCGACACCCGAGTTCCTAACCCCTAGTCCCCAGTTTGGAGCCCACATGCCCTCCCCCGATACCCTGATCAGCCTCGACGGCATCAAGAAGGTTTTCTATACTGATGAGCTCGAGACCCACGCGCTCGCCGAAATCCATCTTCAGATTCAAAAGGGCGAGTACGTCTCCATCTCCGGGCCGTCCGGCTGTGGCAAGACCACCTTGCTTTCCATTCTCGGGTTGCTCGACACCCCGACCGCCGGCAGTTACACCCTGGCAGGGGAGTCGGTGGCCAACCTGACCCCCGCCGAACGGGCCCGGGTCCGGAACCGGCAGATCGGGTTCATTTTCCAGGCCTTCAACCTGATTGGCGACCTGACGGTGTTCGAGAATGTGGAGCTGCCGCTGACCTATCGGGGCATGCCGTCGGCGGAGCGCGCCGAGCGGGTCAAGGCGGCGCTCGAAAAGGTCGGGATGGCGCACCGGATGAAGCACTACCCCTCGCAGCTTTCTGGCGGTCAGCAGCAGCGCGTCGCGGTGGCGCGGGCGGTGGCCGGTGAGCCGGCGATCCTCCTGGCCGACGAGCCGACCGGCAACCTCGACTCGCAGAACGGCGAGGCGGTCATGGACCTCCTCAAGACCCTGCACGACGGCGGCGCCACCATCTGCATGGTGACCCACGACGACCGTTATGCTCAGTATGCCCAACGTGAGATCAAGCTGTTCGACGGCAAGGTGGTGGAGGAGGAGGCGGTCAGTCACTGAGTCGGTGGCTGGCGTCGGGGTTCGGCGATTCCGTGAACCTTGCCGGGTGCCAGGTATCAGGTATCGGGAACTCCTCACGCCGTCGGTGGGATTGAGTTCAACCTACCGCCACGTACCTTCCAGGCCGATACCTGATAGCTGATAGCTGATAGCTGATACCTGA
>JAWXBA010000037.1:0-6891 GCA_034439775.1 Gemmatimonadota bacterium
CAGCCGCCCGACCCCGATCCAGAACGAGGCCATTCCGCCGGCCATGGAGGGCAAGGACCTGCTCGCCTGTGCCTCCACCGGCAGCGGCAAGACGGCGGCGTTCCTGCTCCCGATCCTCCATAGACTGATTGACGAGCCCCGCGGCACCACCCGCGCACTGGTGATGACCCCGACCCGCGAACTGGCGGCCCAGATCCTCGAGGATCTGAATGATCTCGCGGTCCATACTCCGATCACTGGCGCCTCGGTCTTCGGCGGCGTCGGGATGGGGCCGCAGGAGCATGCCTTCCGCAGTGGTGTGGACGTGATGATCGCCACCCCGGGCCGGTTGCTCGACCACTTCCGGTTTCCCTATGCCAAGCTGGCCGGGGTCGAGTACCTGGTGCTGGACGAGGCCGACCGGATGCTCGACATGGGATTCCTGCCCGACATCCGCAAGGTGCTCAAGCACCTGCCGCCCAAGCGCCACACCATGTTCTTCAGCGCCACCATGCCGCCGCCGATTGCCCAGCTCACCCGCGAGATGCTCAAGTCGCCGGTGATGATCAACCAGGAGCGGCAGTCCGCCCCGCCGGTGGGAATTACCCAGGCAGTGTATCCGGTGGCGCAGGAGCTCAAGTCGGGACTGCTGCTGGAGCTGCTCAACCGCGACCATATGGAAGAGGTACTGGTCTTTACCCGCACCAAGCACCGTGCCAATCGTCTCGCGGAGCAACTCAGCAAGCAGGGGATAAAGGCGGAGCGGATCCATGGCAACCGGTCACAGCCGCAACGCACCGCCGCGCTCGCCGGCTTCAAGGCCGGTGTCTACCGGGTGCTGGTGGCCACCGACATTGCTGCCCGCGGGATTGATATCGAGGAGCTTGGTCACGTCGTGAATTTCGACGTGCCGCTGGTGCCGGAGGACTATATCCATCGGATCGGGCGCACGGGCCGCGCCGATGCCGTAGGTGATGCTTTCACCTTCGTGTCGCCCGAGGAAGAGGGCGATCTCAGGGCCATCGAACGCGCGGTGGGGAAGCGGTTGCCACGAGTGACCTTGCCGGACTTCGACTACTCAGCGAGGCCGACGGGCAAGCTGGAGATCCCGCTGGCCGAGCGGATTGCCCAGATCCGCGCCAAGAAGTCGGAGGACCGGTCGCGGGCCAAGGCCAAGGAGGCCCGGAAGGCAGGGGGGCAGGGGGGCAGCGTGGGCAGTGGGGTCAGTGGTTCCGGTGCCGGGCGGTCATCCGGTGGAGCGGGACCTCGCGCTGGGCACAACTCGGGGGCGCCGAGCGGCGGCCGTGGGCCGAGTCGCGGACCGAAGCGCGGCGGACCGAGCCGGAGTGGCTCGGGGCGGTCGGGAGGCGGGCGCTCGGCCTGAATTCGCGCGGCCGGGGACCGGGTCGTGGTCCACGTCGGGGACCGGGCCGTGGCGGCACGGGTTGAGACTTGACGGCGAGGGGGGGGGCGTAGCTTGGCAAGGTCGAGGATTGGTTTTGTAGGGGATTCGATTGGCAGCCTTAGTTGCCGCGAGGGCGAGCATGACTCGAAACCGAACCTTCCTTCCGAGCAGGCAGTTCATGCTGCTACTGCTCGTGATGCCTATAGCGCAGCTACGAGCCCAAGTCCGGATTCTGTTCCCCGAACGGACAGCGTGCGCAGCCTGTCGGCTTGAGGTGGTCCGGACGGGGACTCTGGCAGCTCTGAAGAATGAGGGCACCCTGCCCGGTCGTCCCTATCCGAGCACTTTGGCCAGAGCATCCACGGGTCGGTGGTATGTAGGGTTTCCCGAGGTCGGTGAGGAGCCGATACAGGTATTTGGCCCAGATCGCAGGTTTTCCGGAAATTTGGGTGCCATCGGCAAGGGGCCTGCCGAGTATCAGGACGTAGGAAGCATCAGGATTCTCCCCGGTGACTCAATCCTTGTTTATGACAAATCGAGTCGACTGGCCACCGTATACACCGCTGATGGTCGCGCCGCGCGGACTCAACGAATACCGGGAGACGTTTGGGACTTGCTCCCCCTCGCCGGTGGTGTGGTGGTCGTAAGCGCTACGATAGCGACGCCAGACAGGGTTGGCCTCCCCCTCCACCTAGTCGACAAGAACGGGACACTCACGACGTCGTTTGGCGCGAGTCCTTCGGTGTATATGGCGTCAAGAGCGAGGGGCGGGTACCGGTGGCTGTCCCCCAGCCGCGACGGGGGGTTTTGGGCCACAGCATGGACGAACCAGTACCTCATCCAGCGGTACTCCGCCGACGGAAAACTTCTGCTTGAGTTCAAGTCCGATCGATCGTGGTTTCCTTCGGACCCGAACTATTGGTTTCCAACCATCGATCGGGCTCCGGCACCTGAAATGTGGGCCGTTCACGAAACTGCGGACAGCTTGTTGTGGGTCATCGGGCGAGTTGCGGACCAGAATTGGCGCCGAGGCCTCCGCGCACCGGTTGGAGCAGAGCAAAACAGGGTGTTTCCGTGGGGGCGCTACTCAGATCTCTTTGATGGAGTTGTCGAGGTGATCGACCTCAGAACCCGGCAGGTCGTCGTACGGCAAAGGTTCGACCAGGTCTTCATGGGGTTTACGAGTCCAGGAGTAGTGGTTGGCGTCGGAGAGGGATCAGGCGGTGATCTGTGGCTGGATGTGTACGAGCTGAGGATGAAGGGCAGGTAACCATTCTTGAGGAGGCCGTATGCGAGTCAATGTCAGCGCAGTAGGGGTCGTCGTCTTGGTTGCGTTTGGGTTTCTTTCACCGCTGTCCCGCACGGGGGAAATGGCGGTGGGACCATCCGCCTCAGGAGCATTGGTCGAATTGGGTTGGGTTCAAACCTGCGGCAAGTGCATACTCCTGGGGTGTGGTCATAAGGTGGAGGAGAAACTGATCAACAACGAATGGGCAAACACTCATTCTTACTGCGTGGCGCTGCCAGATTGCGATGGTCATCCAGGCTGCTCCGAAGCGTTCGCGCCACGAATCGACGGTGCCGATGCACTGCGATTCCCCGCTCTTCTTGAGAGAGCCGCAGCTGGAGACGGCCAGGCCTCGATCGCTCTCGTCCGCGAGTATCCGTGGCTGGCGAGCTACAATGAGGGTCGCGAAGCAGTGCAAGTCCTTGGTTGTGATGGTATGTCGGTGGTTGCACATCTTCCGGTCTCCAAGGAGCTCGTTGCCTTGGCCCTCTTGGAGTAGAGCAAGACCCCTTTGCGCTCTCGAGCCGAGCCGAGAGGGGTCGGGACGGTCGGGTGGCGGCCGCTCGGCCTGATCTCGCGTCGGTAGGGATTGGGTGGTAACCTTGAATCGGCTCGACGCCTTGGTGCGTCGGGCCGGTTTGATTTTCACCATCTGGCCGGGAGCGCACCATGAGCCGGTTGTGTTGTGTCGTGCTGCTGGGATGTGTCTCGTTGGCATCGGCCTGTGGTGGGGGCGGGGGTGACGATGCGGAGGTGGTCCAGGAATGGACCCTCTCCGCCGACCCCGAGCTGGTCATTGGGGAGGATGGGACGGTGGCTGGAGAGTTCGCATGGATTTCTGATGTCCTTGCACTCCCCGGGGGTGAGATCGCCGCCGTCGATCCTGGACCCAAAGAAATCCGCATTTTTGACGCGTCCGGCAGTTGGCAGCGGACCATCGGACGTGAGGGCGCCGGTCCGGGCGAATTCAGCGGAATTTCCTGGTTGCAGCTAATCAACGATACTCTCGTCGTGTACGACCAAAGCCAGCGGCGCCTCACGCTGCTTGGCCTCGACGGCAGGCTGTTCACGACGATCCACCCCCAGCCGGAGGGAACTCAGGGGTTCGTGTTTCCCAGGGCACGAACCTTTTCGGGAGATTGGGTCGTCTCGGTAAACGTTGCCCTGGCCAGTGCCGCGGCACAGGGCGCGGGGCTCCCCTCCGGCCTGATGCGCGATAGCCTCGCGTTGGGACTTCTCTCAAGTGCGGGTGATGGTCCGGTGCACTTCTTCGCCGGCTTGCCGACCCAGCCGATCCTGGGCATTCCCGAGTTGCAAATCGGTATGATGGCCCCTCTCTTTGCCGCCCCACGGGTCATGGTGGTCGGTGATCGCATCGCAGTCTTGGATCCCGAGAACGGGACGCTCTCATGGTACAACGCCGAGGGCGTCCTTGAGACGAAGGTGGGGTTGGGGATCCCGCGTCGTGCGATGACCAGCGACTGGCTCGACAGCACTCGCCGGGCGCGCCTTGCTGAGGACGTGAATCAACGGCAGCGCACCATCGCCGAGGCAATGTTTGCCCCCGAGGCCGCGCCGATCGAGTTCCCGGTCTTCCGGTCGGCGCTGGGGAATGGTCCCGACCAGCTCTGGCTGGAGGAATGGCAACACCCCGCGCCTGACCGGGCACGCTACCTGGTGATCGCGGCGGATGGGAGCTGGCGGGCCAGTGTCAGGATGCCGCTCGGGTTCACCCTGACCACCATCGGCCCCGACTGGGTGCTGGGCGTGCACCGCGATGCCGATGGGTTGAACCGGGTAATGAAGTATGGATTGGTGCGGCGGTAGGGTGCGCCAGGTCCCCAAGGAGCCGAGATGAATCGAAGGTTACTTCAGATGGCCTTGGCCATTGGTGCTTGTATCGGCGCGTGTACCGCTGCGCCGGAAGGGCCGACGGATACTCCGGAGTGGCAACTTTCGCCGGAGCCCACGCTGGTTATTGGTAGCGATAGCACACCTGAGACGACCTTCGGCGCCATAGGGGGAGTGGCCAGCCTTCCCAGCGGAGAGGTGGCAGTTGTGGATCGGCAGGCCGCCGAGATCAGGGTCTTCGGGCCCGATGGCGGCTACCGACGCACCATCGCCAGGCGCGGTCGTGGTCCCGGGGAGTTTGAGGAGATCCTCTGGATTCAGCAGGCGGGAGATACCCTCCTTGTGAGGGAAGCGGAGCGGGGTACCGTCACCGTGCTCGGCGGCGACGGTGGGGCGTATCGCATCGTCCCAAGAGGGGTGGACAGCGCGGGCAGGTCTATCAGCCTGACCCGCCGCCTGCCAGGCGGTCGCTGGCTCGCAGTGATCGATGCGCCCTGGGTCAATCCGGGTCTCGACGCCTTTCGACAGGAATCGGTGACCGTCGGGATGCTTGGGCCCGATGGCGCACCCCCGTTCGTCCCCTTGGCCCGACTTGGCGGGGAGCCGCTGGTACTGATCCCCGCCACGCGGACGTTCGACTTCTCGCGGTTTCATGTCAGCGGCATTCCACTGCTGGTGGGAAACCGGGTGGCGCTGATCTATCCTGATACCGGGGTGGTACGGTTGTTCAACGACGCAGGGGCCGCGGTCGGAGAGTTCAAGATTCCGATGCCTCGACGTGCGCTCACCGATGCGATGGTCTCAGAGGTCCTTGCCCGGGACGAGTCCGCGGCGCGGACCGATCGGATCCGTGCCCAGGTTGCCCGGTTCGTCGAGGCTGAGCCGAAGCCGGTGTTCCTGCCGATGCTCCGCCAGGCCTGGGCCGATGGGGATGACACCCTCTGGTTCCTGGAGTTCGATCTCGATTTGTCAGCGCCGGAGCGTTACCACATCGTGCGCGACGATGGGATCCTGCTCGGGGTGCTTACTGCGCCGCCACGGTTTCGCCTCCGTGAGGTTGGCCCCGACTGGGTACTCGGCGTCCGGACGGACCAGGATGGGGTGGAGCAGGTGGTGCGTTACGCGCTGACACGAAGATAGGGCGCGCCACGTACTGCTCCTCCGGCGCACACCAAGCGAGGACATTTGAGCCCCATCGTCGTGATAGTCGCGGTTCTGATCATTGGCGGTGGTGGCATCATGGCTCACGCCCGCTGGCGCCAGCGCAAGCTCGTCGAGCGCCTGCGAAGCGAGTGGGGCGTCCCGCAGCCGGTGCGCAGGCCCGCCGCCATCGATGCCGCGGAGTCGTGGCGCGAGCTCGATGAGGCTTCCGACCAGGCAGCGGGGTTGGATGACCGCACCTGGCTGGATCTTGATCTCGATGCCGTCGTCTCCAGCATCGATCGCACCCATACCGGGCTCGGCCAGCAGGCACTCTATCGGCGGCTTCTCTCGACACTGTCCTGGAACGCCGCCGATGGGATCGAGCAGCTGGTGGGCCGGTTCGGGGCGGACGCATCCCTCCGGGAGTCCGCTGGAGTCGTACTCCACATGGCTGGTCCTTCGCTCGGTCGGGGACTCTGGATCATCACCCGCCCCGCGCTGATTCGAGTTCGGTGGTGGTACTGGAGCTTCCCAGTGCTGGCCCTCGGGATGCTCTTCAGCCTCATGACCATCCCATTCTATCCGCCCGCGCTCATCGCGGTGCTGGTGCTGCTGGTGCTCAACCTGCTGGCGCGGATGGCCACGGCCTGGCAGGTCCCCGGGCTGCTGGCCCCGATGCGTCAGATGGGCGCCCTCATTGCCACCGCAGAGCGGCTGGTGGGTGCGGTGGAGACCGACCAGGGCGAGGCGGGAGGCATCCGCACGGGCATCAAGAGCCTGGCACCGCTCCGGAGAATTGCCAGGTGGGTCAGCCGGGATCCATTCAGTTCGGGGGAGCTGGTGGCGGGGGTCTGGGAATACCTGAACCTGATGTTCATCCTCGACGCCAACGCGCTGGTGCTGAGCGCCCATGAACTCCGCAGGCAGGCCCCGGTCGTGAGCCGGGTGGCACAGTGGGTTGGCGACGTGGATGTTGCCCTCTGCGTTGCTTCCCTGCGCGCCGAGCCTCGGGACTGGTGCATCCCGGTCAGGACGGGGGGGCGGAACGCGGAAGTGGCCGGGGTGTGGCACCCGCTGGTGGAATCACCGGTCGCAAACGACGCCGAGCTCTATCCCGGCCGCGGCGTCATCGTTACCGGCGCCAACATGTCGGGTAAGAGCACCTACCTGCGGAGCATCGGAATCGCTGCGGTTCTGGCACGCAGCCTCAACACCTGTCCCGCCA
>JAWXBA010000038.1:0-9607 GCA_034439775.1 Gemmatimonadota bacterium
CGCCGCGCGCGGCGACTTGACCACATACGCTGGCGATCCCATGGCCCAGGCGCTCGGCTCGGGACCCGTGAGTGGGAAATAGGCCACCGCCTGCCCCGCCTCGCGCCAGTCGTTCTGCTTCACGTCCTCCACCACGCCGACCACCGTAAACCACTGGGTGCTGGCGGGGCGCCGGACGCGCTGCCCCAGGGCATCCTGGCCAGGCCAGAGCTGCTCCGCCGCGGATTGGCTGATGACGACGCTGCTGTTGACCGCGATCGCTTCGTCATTGGTGAACGGGCGGCCACGAATCTGATCGATCCCCATCGCACGGAAGTAATCGCCGCCGGCAAAGTTCTGGCCCAGGATCACGCCCTCGCCGTCGTCGGTCATGGTCTCGGTCAGGAAGCGTCCGCCGCCCGTGCCCTCGTCGAGCGGGATATTGTTGACTACGCCGACGTCCGTCACCCCCGGCAGCGCCCGCAGCCGATCCATGAAGTTCAGATGCAGCCGGCCCCAGGTGGGCCCATCCACCAGGCGCGGCTGGTCCGGCGCAAACTGAAAGGTGTAGAGGTCCCGCGTCTCATAGCCGGGATCGACGCTGCGCAGCCGGCGCGCGCTCTGGAACAGGAGTGCCGACCCGATCAGGAGCACCAGCGCCAGCGCGGCTTGGCCCATCACCAGCGCATCGCGACCCCAGTGGCGGCGGCCGGCAATGCCACGGCCGCCCTGGCGCAGCCGGTTCAGGTCGGGAGTTATTGTCGGCAGCACCGGCAGCACCCCGCACGCCAGCGCCGTCAGCACCACGAGCATAAAGGTCGCCGCCAACGTCGAGGCGTCGAGTCCGGCCAGCCCCAGCCGGGGGACTCCCTCCGGCGCCGCCCGCAGGAACAGCGGCAGGGTAGCGGCGCAGAGGAGGACGGCCAGCACGCCGGCCGGCACCGCAACCAGGATCGCCTCGGCAATCTGCAGGCGGACCATGTCCCGACGCGAGCCGCCCAGGGCATGGCGCACCGCCAGGTCGCGCCGCCGTCGTTCGGCCCGCACCAGGAAGAGGTTGGCCACGTTAGCGCAAGCGATCAGGAGCACCACGGAGACGGCGCCGAGCAGCACCCACAGCGAGGCGATGAGGGTGGGTCCCAGCAGTCGGTCGAGCAGCGGGGTCACGACGGCCCGGTGTTGCTCGATGAATCGGGAGTAGGTGGGCGGGCCGCCGAATCGGTCCGGCAACGCCTTGGAAAGCCGGGTCAACTCGAGGGCGAGCTCTTCCCGAGTGACCCCTGGCTTCATCCGCGCCATGATCGGCGCGCCGAGGTCCCCGGGGCGCACCTGGTCGAGCCGCGGTTCGTTGGCCACCCAGAGGAGCGTTTCCTCGCTCGGGAACCGGAACTCCGGCGCCATCACTCCGATCACCTCCCGCATCTGCCCGGACACGAAGTAGGACCGGCCGACCACGGCGGAATCCCGACCGAACCATTGGTCCCAGAGCCGGTCGCTGATCAGCACGACCCGATCGCCGTCCTCCGTCACCGGCAACCGGCCCACCATCGGGCGCACGCCCAGCGTGGCGTACATGCCGTTGGTGGGGAACGCCATGCTGATCCGCTCGACGCGGGTGTCGGTGCGGAAGGTGGAGGTGCCGCCCCCGACCGCGAACACGCCGTCGAGCAGCTCAGATTGTTCTTGGTACTGGAAATAGAAGTCGAGGCCGAGCCCGAAGTTCTCGGGCAGGTCGGAGCCCGGTGCGGTGCCCGACAAGGCGACCAGGCGGTCGGGGTCCGGGTAAGGCAGCGGCCTGAGGAGGACGGTATTGACGACACTGAACATCGCGGCCACCGCACCGATGGCGAGCGCCAGCGTACCAGCGGACATGATGAAGAAGCCGGGGGTCCGGAGCAGGCCGCGCCAAGCATGTCGGAGATCGGTGGTCCAGTATGCCATCACAGGCGCTATCCCGGGAGAAAAGTTGAGAGATCAGCTACGTGCCACTCTGAAACCATTGCCGCCCTACGACTGCAGGAGCAACGGGTTTCAGGACACGCCTGGGAACGCGGGAGCGCCGGCCCGATTTTCGGGGCGCAGGGGTGCGGCAAACCAGGCTCGGGTCGGGGACAAGCGAGTCTCACAGCAAGAAGGCGCCCCGAAGGGCGCCGTTCGCGCGGGTCCGGCAAGCCCGGCCCCAATAGCAAATGCAGTCAGATCATGCCCGAGGCGAGACTCGAACTCGCATGGGGTTGCCCCCGGCGGATTTTGAGTCCGCTGCGTCTGCCATTTCGCCACTCGGGCCAGTGCAACGCGCCCGGAAGATAATCACCATCGGCGCCAAATCCCTCCCGACCCGTGCGGTCGCTACCGCCGAGCCAGTAGCCGACTGGCCCGCCGAGCCACCAGCCCCTTGAGCCGGTGCCGCGCCCGTACCGACGCAGATCCCACTACCGTCTCCAGCGGCCAATCGAGCTCGTCCCGGGTCCACTCCGCCAGCAGCCGTCGGGACGGTCTCCCCTGCCCCCATCGCGAGGCGAGGATGGCGGCCCGACCGTCGAGCAGTCGTTCCAGGCCGACCGGATCGGTCAGCGGCTGCCAATCGGCCGTAGCTCCCGACATCAGCATGGCGCCGGCGCCGAGCCACTGGCGCAGAACCCGCGGCGCCACCTCCCCCAGCGACTGTCCATCCTGGACCGGCTCCGACCCGATCCGGGTGCCAATCACCTCCCAATCCACCGGGGCGCCTTCCTGCGCCAACCCCACCAGGTCGAGCCAGTGCCGCAACCGGAACCCGGCCACGCCATCGGTGGCGGCATGGCTGATGGTGTGCCAGACCAGTTCGGTCGGAGCCGGGACCTGGACCACCAGGTCCTGCCAGCTCAGCGATTCCGAACCGGCCCAGAAGCGTTCCCAGGCGCGGGCCGGCTCCAGCAATGCCGAGGCGGAACGGTGCAGTTCAACCGCCACCCCTTCCGGGCCCACCAGTGCCACCAGATGATGGTGATCCCGATACCCCGCCTCGCCGTCCGCGACCGCCGGCTGGTATCCCTGACCGCGGAGGAACTGCCACCCCGCGTCGACCTGATCCGGCGGCAGTAGCAGGTCGATATCGCCGAGCGACCGGGCATCGAGCAGCGGCCAGCGCCCTGCGAGGATCCGCCGGGCCATTCCCTTGATCGGGATCGCCGCGATTCCGGCACCGGAAAGTTGGACCAGGACCTGCCGCCCCGCCGCGTCGATCCGCAGCCCGCGCGCGGCGGTGGCCAGCGCCTCAGCGCGCAGCGGTCCGGGAACGGCCGGCACCCGGAGCGCCGCCAGGCGACGGTTGGCCCAGAGCGCGGCGCCCTCGTGCGCCAGCAGTGCCAAGGTGCCCGCCGGCGGCTTTGACCACGCCTCGACCAGGCCGTCCCGGTGATCCTCCGCGTCGGGGCGCAGGGTGGCAAGGAGGAGGCCGCCCGCCCTCACTTCAACTCGCCGGCAACGGTGAAGGTGCTGATGACCCGCAGGTGGCCGATCTGGGCAGGACAGTCCTCGAGGACGGGCTGCCCCGCACGAGTGAGCCAGGCATGGGCCGCCAGCGTACCATCCCCTTCGCGACGCACGCCAACTCGAAGCTCGGCAGGATCCCCGCTGCGTGCCAGCAGCGCGAAAATGGTGAGCGCCCGCTTGAGACAGGTCCGTCGCCACGGCCATGGCAGCCGGACCAGGACGGCGTCCACCCAGGCCGCCACCTCGGCCTCGGCCACGCTGGCGTCATGCCGGCGGCTCCCCGGTCGGGGCGAGACCCAGCCGGTGAGCCGGTTGAGCGGAACCAGGTGCACCAGCGGAGGCAGGACCAAGGCGGCCACGGTCGCCCTGACGCGCCACCCCGTGCTGAGCAGTGAGTTCATGGCTCCGATACGACCACCACCGCCGCGGCGAGACATTGCTCCAGGAACGCCCGGGCGGTCGATTCCGCCTCCACGGCGGTGACCTCGTACTCCTCGCAGAGACTGGCCACGAGCTCCGGCAGGGTGCGGGGCTCTGCCAGTGCGCCGAGCAGCGTCAACCCGGTCTCGTTGAGGGAGAAGTAGCGGCGCTCGCCCAGGTGTAGGACAACGCCCTCGCCGCCGACATCGGTGAGGCGCACATCGGCGTGCCGTCGGTACCGGGTGGTGTTCATGGCAGCAACTCCGCGAAGGCGCTCGGCCGCTCGAACAGGTCGGGGCCGAGGTGCAGCCGATAGGCTGTGGTCTGGGTGGCCAGCCGCTTGAGCACCTCCAGATACTCGTCGGCCCCCCGGGTTTCGAACAGCACCCAGAAGGTCCACGGAACGATTCGACTGAGGACCGCTCCGGCGCTGACCGGTTCCAGCCAGGTCCGCTCGGCGCCAAGCTCCGGGAAGAGGAGGTATGACGGGGTGATCGTCTGGACCCAGTGGCCGCCGAGTTCCTCGGGAAGGAACCCGAGCTTGCCGCGCTCGGGAATCACCACGCCGCCGGCCGCCTGGAGCAGGGCCTGGCCACCGGGTCGTAGCGCGATCCTGCCGTGCCACGCCAGGGCCCTGCATACCTCACCACTGGCATGGAGAAAGGTCATGTCATCGGTGCCGACGCCCCAGCCCCGCGAGGCCAGGTACGCGGCTGTGGTGGACTTGCCGCAGCACGAGTCGCCGGCCAGCAGCCAGTCCCGCCCATCCGGGTCGCGGGCCGAGGCGGCGTGCAGGTGATAGAGGCCGCTCCGCTTGAGCGTCAGGATCAGGACATTCATCAGGAAAAGACGGAAGAGGTCGACTCCCCGTGCAGCCGCTTCCGCGGTCAGGGTCAGGGCCACCTCGGGGCGGTCGGGCGCCACCGCAGCAAAGGCACCGGACGAACGCCACCAGATGTGGAGGCCGCCGTCACCGCTGGCACGGACATCGAGTTCACTTGTCTCGTAGATGCGGGGGCCGGCCGATGGCGGCAGCGAGGCGGCATTGGGTACCCTCGCGACCGAGAGCCGGAAGTCGTCCGGCAGCGGCAAGCGTCCGTCCGCCAACCATTGCCTGATGGCCGCCAGCGACTCGGTGTCGGCGGCCGCACCAGTGGCCAGACCCGATAAGGACATGGGAACCCACGTGGCAAGGGATCGATCGAAGATGGCGGGATACCGTAAACGACGCCACCCAGGACCATGGCGGTCGCGGGGGCGTCGTCCAGAGCCCGGGGCGCCCGCCCCGGTCAGGATTGAACGGTCGAACGACCCACTAGATCGGGCAGCCGGTGATGCACTGGCTCAGGGTCTGGAGGGTCAGCTCGGCGAGCGACGCCTCATGGCGCAACACAGGGGCGACAAACGGCTTCTTCATCAGCGTCTCCTTGGTCGGACTGGAGCCGAGCTTGGCCCCGACAAATAGGCGGACACGCTTTGGTACTGCACAAAGCAGTCCCTCGAGGGCCCGGTGGTAAACTCTTCAATCCCAACGGATTGGTCCAATTGATCTGAGTTGATATGTGGCACCGATGAGACGGCTAGGCAAACGATTCGTTGCAGCGACGCCACACCCTGCCTTCCCGGACGTGGTTATCTGTGAGTGCGTGGAGCGGTACTGACGAGCAATCCTTGAACGGGGGTGAGAGAACCCCACCATCAAGCCGAATGAAATCGGCGTTGTCCCGAGTGGCCACGGGTGGATCAATCAACACGTGTCAATCCGTGCAATCCGTGGCGGGTGTGCCACGCTTCGTTAGCTTTGAGGTCAACCCCAACCTGAACGGCCTCATGGTCGCTCCCCGGCTCCACCCCTGGCACGATATCCCGACCGGCCCCGACGTGCCCAGCGTCCTGACTGCCGTAGTCGAGATCCCCCGCTACGAGCGCAACAAGTACGAGCTCGACAAGACACTCGGGCTCTACCGCCTCGATCGCGTGCTCTACAGCGCCGTGCACTACCCCGGCGACTACGGCTTCCTGCCACGGACTCTGGGCGAGGACAACGACCCACTCGACATCATCATCATCATGACCCGGCCGACCTTTACCGGCTGCCTGGTGGATGTGCGCCCGGTCGGTGTCTTCCGTCTGGTGGACCGAGGGGAAGCCGACGAGAAGATCATCGCCGTGCCGCTCGACGACCCCTACAGCGAGGGGGTCGAGGAGCTCGACGATGTGCCCGCCCATCTGCTGCGGGAGGTGGAGCACTTCTTCCGGGTCTACAAGGATCTGGAAGGCAAGGGCGGGGTCGAATCGAACGGGTTCGAGGACAAGGCCGCGGCGCACGCGGTCATCCGCGATTGCGTCGAGCGGTACGCTCAGGCATTTCCGGCCAAGGATTGAACAGCGATCCGCAGATTGCGCAGATTTACGCAGATTCATCGAGACATTCGTTACCCTCCGTGACAAAGCCGACTTCGCGCCTCTTGTTTGTGAACTTCAGTCCCCAAGGTGTTCCCCTCGCCACGCAATCAGCTGAGGAAGCGGCTCCCTTCCGGAAAAGCTGTTCACAAAAAAACAATCGGAGTCGGATGGGTGAGCGATACCCCTCCAGACCCCGAAACAATCTGCGTCATCTGCGCAATCTGCGGATTCCCTCTTCCTACCCCATCCGGCGCTACTTACCCCCCAGGACACCAGCCACTAGAAACGTTCCTCACCCCTGAGCGCCACCGGCTGTCCCAGCACTTCGCGCCAGATAATCGCCTGGCGCATCCGCTGCATCCGGACACTGGGAGGCTCATCCGGTCTGACCACCGCCACCTGCTGCGGCTTCCGGATCTCCGCATCGAACCGGGCGTGGTCCGCCCTGGTCAGCGCTTTGCTCCGCACCTCGGCGTACTTCATCCGGCCCCGCTGCAGCTCCTCCTGATCGCCGCCGAGTACGATCACCTCGCGTTCGGGACGCTCGAAATTCGAGAAGTCCTCGGTGGTGGCCACCTCGGGGACGTAGCTGTCCAGCGACTCGACCTCCTCGACCTCCTCCCCGGCATCCCATCCGCCCGAGGACTGTGGTGTGGGGCGTTGCTCCCGAACCGACGGATCGAGCGCCCATTCCATTTCGCGGAGGATCTGCTCCAGCTTGCTCCCCTCGCGCTGGCTCGGGTCGGCCAGGCGCGGACGCTGGGTCGGCAGCTCGGGCCGGGGCAGCCGCGCCTTCCCCACCGGCGGCCGCCCTTTGCCTTGCTGCTTCTTGCGCGCCTCGCTGATCAGGCTGAAGAACCACCAGACGATGGCCAGCAGCGCAAAGGGACCGATATCACCCATGCCAGGATAGCCCTAGCTCAGCGGGGTCGTGGACGGGCCGTCGGAATCGCCCGCGATCGACTTCCGCATCTCGGTGTCGGCCTCGATGTTCTTGTAGCGCTGGTAGTCCATGACGCCCAGGTGCCCGGCGCGGAATGCTTCCGCAATCGCCATCGGGATCTGCGCCTCGGCGGCAATCAGCTTGGCCCGCTGGCTCTGGGTCTCGGCCTTGAACTCCTGCTCCATCGCCACCGCCAGCGCCCGCCGCTCCTCCGCCTTGGCCTGGGCAATCCGCTTGTCGGCCTCGGCCTGGTCGGTCTGCAGCTCGGCGCCGATGTTCTTGCCCACGTCCACGTCGGCAATGTCGATCGAGAGGATCTCGAACGCCGTGCCGGCGTCGAGTCCCTTGGCCAGCACCGTCTTGGAAATCATGTCGGGGTTCTCCAGCACCGCCTTGTGCGATGCCGCCGAACCGATCGTGCTGACAATCCCCTCACCGACCCGCGCCAGAATCGTCTCCTCGCCGGCGCCACCCACCAGCCGGTTGACGTTGGCCCGCACCGTGACCCGCGCCAGCGCCAGGAGTTGAATGCCGTCCTTGGCCATCGCCGCCACCTTCGGCGTGGTGATGACCTTCGGGTTGACGCTGACCTGCACCGCCTCGAAGACATCGCGGCCGGCCAGGTCAATGGCGGTTGCCTGGCGGAAGTCGAGCGGGATCCCGGCCTTGTCGGCCGAGATCAGGGCGTTGACCACCCGTTGAATGTTGCCGCCCGAGAGGAAGTGCGCCTCGAGCGCGTCGATGTTGAGCGACAACCCCGCCTTGGTCGCGGTGATCAGTGGATCCACGATCCGGGCCGGGTCGACCTTTCGGAACCGCATCCCGAACAAGGTCAGGAAACTGACCCGAACCCCGCTGGCCCAGGCCCGGATCCAGAGCCCGATCGGGATGAACCGGAAGAAAATGACGACAAAGAGAATCCCGATGACCGCGAGCCCGAGAAACAACGCGGGACCAAATTCTTCGAGTGGCACGTCAACTCCGAACTGAAGTGAGAAGTGAAAGTGAGCAGTGAGAAGTGAGAGGTAACCGCTACCGCCCCGGGTAGCGTCCAGCTTCGTGATCGGTGGGCGGGACCGCCAGGGCTCGGCGTCCACGGGCCGAATCGATTCGGCACCCACGGAACGTGGTACCCGTTCGGTCCGACCGGTCCGACCGATCCGACTTGTCCGACCGAAACGTCCTACCCGCCCCGGACGACATGCCGGTACCCTTCCGAGCTCATCACCTTTACGGTGGCGCCGGCCTTCACGAAGTCGCCCTCGGTCACGACGTCGACCCGTTCGCCATCCACCACGGCGGTGCCGCTGGGCCGCAGGTCGGTCAGCGCGGTGCCGCTCTTGCCGATCAGGTCGCCGCGCACCGGCGCGGAGATGAACCCTTCGGAGGCATGGGTGGCGCTCTTGAGGAACAGCCCGGTAAACCGGGTACTGTTCGGCAAGTGCCGCAGCCAAGCAATGAAGACCGCCGCGGAGATGATGATGCTGGCGCCGAGAATGGCGCCGGCCTGCATGAAATCGGTCATGGTCGGCAGGTTCCCAACAAGGGCCAGTACAACGCTGGCCGCGACCAGCAAGATACCAAGTATGCCCGCCACACCGAAGCCCGGCAGCAGGAAGACCTCGATCCCGATAGCCACGGCGCCCAAGCCAAGCATCAGGACTTCCTCCCACCCGGCCAGCCCCAGCAACAGGTGCGATCCGAAGAAGGCGCCCAGCGAGGTCAGGCTGAGCAGCCCACCCAGCCCGAAGGCGCCGCTCTTGATTTCGAGAACCAGGCCGAGCATGCCGAGCGAAAGGAGCAGCGGCGAGACCAGCGGGCTGGTCAGGAAGCGCACCACCTTCTCGGCCCAGTTGACCGGCACGTCCACGATCGTGGCGCCCGGCAGACCGACGCCGATGAGCATCTCGTCGATCGTTTCCGCCTTGCCGCGGGCAAAGCCGTGCTCGAGCGCCTCGGCGGCGCTGAGCGTCAGCAACTGGCCCGCCGGCTTGATCCCGGGAATATCAATGGTCTCGTCCACCATTCCCTCGGCCAGCCGCGGGTCGAGCCCGTTGGCTTCGGCCAGCGACCGGAAGGCGGCCCGCATGGCGGAGACGATCTTTTCCGAGCCCTTGGTACCCTGCCCGTCTACCGGGGTAGCGGCACCGAGGACGCCGATCGGGCTGATCCAGATGCCGTTGCCGGCCGCCAGCGCTACCATGGCACCGGCGCTGTAGGCCCGGGGATTTACGAAGGCGTAGACGGGGATGGTGGCGGCGGTAATGGCGGAGACCATCCGCTCGGCGGCATCGACGCGGCCGCCCGGAGTGTCGATGTCCAGGATCACGGCGGCGGCGCCGGCGGCCTGAGCTTCGGACACCGCCCGGGCCACATAGGGCGCCA
>JAWXBA010000039.1:0-11897 GCA_034439775.1 Gemmatimonadota bacterium
CCCCTATTCCCCGCCCTAAAACATCCACCCGCTCCCCACCATCACCTTGGTGCCATCCGGCCCGCGGGCGGCGGTGATGTTGAAGATGTTGGCCCTGAGGATCCGGATGGCGACACCGAGCCCGCCGCCCACCTTGAGCCCCTCGGTGGTGATCCGGAACTCCTCGCGCTCGAACGGGCGGCCGACATCCAGAAAAGCCAGACCATAGATGCCGAGCATGTCGCCGCCGTCCACCACAATCTGGCGGATTTCCAGCGAGCCGAAGATCACGCCCTGCCCCGCGTAGCGACCGATGTCCAGGGCGCGGTGGGTCTCGGAGCCTCCAAGCGCGATGAGCGGATTTTCCCAGGCGGGAACGATGTATCGGGCATCGAGCGGTGACCCCGCGCTGACACTGCGGCCGCCGACCCGAGCGGCGATCACGGTACCAAATCGCGGATTGACGAAGCCACTGCCGATGGCATAAGCGCCGGTGTAGCCCTCGCCGAAGGAACCGGCGTAGACGCCGCCCTCGAGCAGAGCACCCTTCTGCGGTTCGAACTCGCGGTCGCGGAGGTCCAGGACCAGGGCCACGCGGCCGACGGCATCATGCTGATCCTCAAGCCGCCGGATCGGCCCGGCGGCGGGTACCGGCGACTCCACCGTGGCGGGGCCGTCGAAACGACTCCATGTGACCTTGGACAGCGTCCCGGACGCGGCAATGGCGAGCGAGCCGACGAGGGTTCGCGTCACTTCGATTCTAGCCGATGCCTTCAGCCGTCTGACTCGTGCGTAGGGCCCCTCTGGGCTCTGATCCCATTGCTGGAGGCTGGGACTCAACCCGATGTGATCGAACGCCCCGAACCGGTTGTTCCGCTCCAGCCTGAAGTCGGCCGCCAGCCGCCACCCCTTCGCCAGTCGCGGCACGTCCACCATCAGCGCCACGAACCGCGAGCCGCTGGGACTCAGGCCCCCCTCGATGGCGAACCGCCGAGCCATGCTGACCCGGTCCAGGTAGTCGGCGGCCTGGCCGTACTGGGCCCGGCCGATCAGCATGAAGCCGTCGTTGGGCGTCACGGTGAAATAGGGGAAGTTGTCGAATTTCCACGGCCCCGGAATCATCTTCTGGGGTTCAAATGCCACCTCGACCTGGGCCTGGAGCGCACCCGTGCCCAGAGCGAGAGAGGTCAGTCCTGCCAGCAGTGCGCGTCGCATGATCACTCGGAGTACAGGTAGGCGGAGTCCACGACCTTCGCATCGACACCATCGTGACGGGCGTAGTTCGACGGGGTGAAGGCGGCGCTGCCGGTCTCGCCGCGCTTGTTGATGGCGTAGAAGTTGAGCCCGTAGGTCGGCCGGCCCTGCGGGTTGAGCAGCCGCGGGGGCGTCATCGCCACCGCCCGCTTGAGGGTGGCCAGGCAGGCGTCGGTCGGGCTCATCCCCTGGCGCATGTGCTCCACCGTCAGGAACCCGCCGCAGACCATGATGTTGGCCTCACCCAGGCCGGTGGAGCCCGCCGCACCAACCTCGTTGTCGGTGTACTGCCCCGCCCCGATGATCGGCGAGTCGCCGGCCCGCCCTGGGATCTTCCACGCCAGCCCGCTGGTGGTGGTGATCGAGGAGATATCGCCCTGGTCGTTGATGGTGTTCATGTTGATCGTGCCGGTCGGCCGGTTCATCCAGACATCGGTGCCCGGTGGCACATCGACCCAGTCGTCGTTGGCACCCCGGTTGGCCCGCCACCGGAGCCACGCCTGGCGCGACCGTTCGGTCAGCAGGTCCTCGTCCTTGAACCCGTAGCTCAGAGCAAACCGCTTGGCGCCCTCGCCCACCAGGAGGATGTGGTTGGTGTACTTGAGCACCAGCCGCGCCACCTCCGACGGGGTCTTGATCCCCTCCAGCGCCGCCACCGCCCCGGCCCGCTTCGACGGCCCGTGCATGCACGACGCGTCGAGCTGCACCACCCCCTCGGCGTTGGGGAGCCCCCCATACCCCACCGAGGTGTCGTTGGGGTCGAGTTCCACGATCTTGACCCCCTCCACCGCAGCGTCGAGGGTGTCGGCGCCGCGCCGCATCCGCTCCACCGCCACCTGAAGCCCCAGCAGGCCATTGGAGCTGGAGACCGCGGCAAACGGGGCCAGCGCGCTCCGGTGCACCCACGGCGCCTCGACCCCGGGCGCGGCATGGACTTGCTTCGCGGCGGCCAGGGCGGCCACGGTGGCGCCGCCGAGGAAGGTGCGGCGGCTGACAGCATCGGACACGGCAAACCTCCGGAACAGGGCGGGCGCACCAGGCGCGGACATCGACGGCAAGGGTCGAATGTTGCCCGCACACCGGCAGTCAAGTCAACTTGCCGGGCCGATACCCGACCCCTAGCTTCCGGCGTGCCTCTTCGCGATGCGACACCATTCCGTCGGCAGCTGGCGCTGGCCGTGGAAGACCCTTTTGCGCTGGCCCGGCTGGTCATCTCCGGCCTTCTGGTCCTGGCCTCGGTCGTGGCGCTGGCGTTGAGCCTGTCAGGGACGGTCCCCCGGGCCTGGTTGGTGGCCGCCGCGGCCTGGGCCATCTGGGGCATTGCCCATGGGGTTTTTGACCTGATCCTGGAGCCGCTGCTGGAATTCCTGACCCGTTCGGTTACCGACGCCGGACTGCGCCGTTCCGGTGGCGGCTTCTCCGAAGTGGAGACCCTCGAGGCCCAGGGCCATGCCCAGGCCGCCGCCGACGCCTACCGCGATCGCGCCACCCGTCCGGTGGACCGGGTCAACGCCAGCATCCGTCGCGCCGCGCTGCTGGCCGGGCCGCTCGGTGAGCCGGCCCAGGCGGTGACCGAACTCGAGGCGCTCCGCCACACCACGCCCCGGCTCTCCCCCAGCGACGACATCCTGGTGGGCCTGGCCCTGGCCGACATTCACGACCACCGGCTCGGCGCCCCGGGCCAGGCGATGACCGAGTTCCGCCGGTTGATCGAGCGCTACCCGAAGTCGCATCATGTCCGCCACCTGCGCGCCACCCTGGCCACCCTGCGGCACCAGCACTTTGGCGACCCCATTGCCCCGGAGTTCGACGCGTGAGACGTCCCCGGCTCGACCCCGAGATCTTCAACCTCCCCGTCGACAAGATGCGGAGTGGCTACTACTCGGACAAATACTTCGTCCGCGCCCGCGAAACCCTCGTTGCCGACAACTACCGGCCCCGGGTCACCATGCAGGTCTTCGGCAAGCAGCACGCCTTCCTGGGCGGCATCGATGAGGCGATCGCGATCCTCAAGTACTGCGCCATCGAATGGAGTGAGCTCCAGGTCTCGGCGCTGTACGATGGCGACGAAGTGGAGCCGTGGGAAACGGTGATGCAGATCGAGGGACCGTACGACGCCATTGCCCACCTCGAGACCCTCTACCTTGGCGTGCTGGCACGCCGTACCCGGGTCGGCACCAACACCCGCCGGGTGGTGGAAGCAGCGGGGAACAAGGAAGTGATGTTCTTTCCGGCCCGGCACGACCACTGGCTGGTCCAGACCGGCGACGGCTACGCTGCCCACATCGCTGGCGCCATCGGCGTCTCGACCGATGCCCAGGCCTCCTGGTGGGGCAGCCGCGGCGTCGGCACCGTGCCGCATGCCCTGATTGCCGCCTACGGTGGCGATACCGTGCTGGCCACCCAGAAGTTCGCCGAGTACACCACTGCCGACGTGAAGCTGGTAACCCTGGTGGACTTCGAGAACGATTGTGTCCGCACCAGCCTCGAGGCCGCCCGCGCCCTCGGCGACCGTCTCTACGGCGTCCGGCTGGACACCAGCGAGATGCTGGTGGACGCCTCGGTGCTGCCCCAGATGGGACGGTTCCGACCCACCGGCGTCAACCCGCAGCTGGTCTGGAACGTCCGCCGCGCCCTCGACGCCGAGGGTTACCAGGGCGTCAAGATCGTGGTCTCCGGGGGGTTCAACGTGGAGAAGATCCGCGAGTTCGAGCTGGCCGGGGTTCCGGTGGATGCCTACGGCGTTGGCAGCTATCTCTTCCAGGGCCGGTTCGACTTTACCGCCGACGTGGTGCGTCACGAGGGGAAGCCGTGCGCCAAGGTGGGGAGGGAGATGCGTCTCAACCCGAAATTGGAGCGGGTGGAGTAGGGGTCGGGGAATTGGGAATGGGGAATGGGGAATCGGTGTGGGAGTCAGGAACCGGGTATTCCATCCAAATCATCTATATTTCCGGCATGCTCACCGCTGCGCCTGAGGCCATCATTCCCCATTCCCCATTCCCCATTCCCGGCCAGACCGTACCCGCATGACGACGCGGGCCCTCTTCTGGGACGTCGACACCCAAGTCGACTTCATGCACGCCGACGGCAAGCTCTATGTGCCAGGCAGCGTGGAGATCATCCCGGCCCTGGAACGGCTGACGCGGCATGCCCACGACCACGGCATCCGGATCATCGCCAGTGCCGACGACCACGTGCCGGGGCACCGGGAATTGAGCGATAGTCCGGATTTCGTCACCACCTTTCCTGAACACTGCATGCGGGGCACGCCGGGACAGCGCAAGATTACCGAGACTGCCCTCCGGAACCCGCTGGTGATCGACCCCTCCCCTCGCGATTCCGGCGAGCTGGCGGAGGAGGTCCGCGCCCACGACGGCGACATCCTCTTCCTGAAGCACTGGTTCGATGTCTTTACCAATCCGAACGTCACCCCAGTAGTGACCGCGTTGGCGCCCGCCCGGATCGTGCTCTACGGCGTGGCGCTTGATGTCTGCAACCGCTACGCCATCAACGGGCTCCTGGAGCGGTTTCCAGGAACGCCCATTTCATTGGTCACCGATGCCACCCGTGCCATCGACCCCGCCCGGAGCGAGACGCTCATGGCCGACTGGTCCGCCCGGGGCGTTTCCCTGACCACGACTGATGAGGTGCGTGCCGCATGACCGAATTTGGACGCTGCTTCCTTCCCGGACCGACCGATGTGCGCGCCGAGATCTATGCCGCCACCGCCCGGACCATGTTCTTCCACCGCGGGCCCGAGATGCTGGCGCTCCTCAAGGCGATCCAGCCCTCGCTCCAGGAAATGTTCGGCACCGCTCGGCCGGTCTTTACCGCCGCCGCCTCGGCCACCGGCATGATGGAGGCGGCAATCCGCAACGGCGTCCATGACCGGGTGGCGGTGGTCACCGGCGGCTACTTCGGGGAGATGTTTGCCCGGGTGGCCGAGGCGTGCGGCAAGGAAGTGGTCCGGATCGGGGTGCCCTACGGCCAGGCGATCACCCCGGACCAGCTCGACCAGATGCTCGACGGACCCGCAGTCGATGCCGTCGCCATGGTCCATTCCGAATCGGGCACCGGCGCGCTGGCCGACCTGGCGGCGCTGGGCCCGGTGGTCAAGAAGCGCAAGGATCTGGTGTTGATGGTGGACGCGGTAACCGCTGCCGGAGCCACCGCGCTCCAGTTCGATACCTGGGGCATCGACTTCATGTTCACCGGCTCCCAGAAGGCCCTGGCGCTGCCCCCCGGCCTGGCGCTTGGCGTGGCCAGCGAGGCCTTTGCGGCCCGGGCCCGTGAGGTGGAGGGGCGAGGCTACTACTTCGATATCCTGACCTTCATCGAGGAAGCCGAGACCGGCCTCTTTGCGCACACGGTGCCGATCCCACTCTACGCCGCCCTCAAGCAGCAGCTGGATGACATCGCCGCCAGCGGCGGGTGGCAGGCGCGCTGGGACCGGCACGCCGCGATGCTCGCCGCGCTGGAGGAGTGGGTGGAGGGGTACCCTCGGATGAGCCTGCTGGCGCCGGCGGGGAGTAGGAGCCCGGCGATCTCCGCGATCAAGGTGGGGGAGGAGGTGGACCCGCTGGTGCTGGTCAAGGATCTCCTGGCCCGCGGCTACCAGGTCGGCACCGGGCTGGGATCGCTGTCGAAGCAAGTCTTCCGGATTGGCCACATGGGCGACCTGACTCCCGACCATCTTCGCGCCCTGCTGGCGGAGGTGGACAGCCTGCTGCCCGTCCATGCGTAGTCTCGCCGGGCACTTCCTGCGCGGGTTGCTGATCACCGCCCCGGCGGCGATCACCCTGTACATCTGCTGGTGGTTGATCCGCACCATCGACGGCTGGCTCGGTATCGGCATCCCGGGAGCCGGGCTGCTGGTGGCGGTCACCGTCATCACCCTCATCGGGATGTTCGCCTCGAACCTGGTGACCCGATCCCTGATCGGCTGGCTCGACGAGGCGATCGAGCGGCTGCCCTTTGTCCGGTTCCTCTACACCGCCACCAAGGACCTGCTCAACGCCTTCGTGGGGGAGCATCGGCGCTTCAACCGGCCGGTCCGGATCCAGTTGGGGCCCACCCCGGATGTCTTTACCCTGGGGTTCGTTACCGCCGACTCCATGGCCCATCTGGGGCTGCCCGACCACATGTCGGTGTACATGCCGCAGTCCTACAACTTTGCCGGGCAGCTGGCGCTGGTGCCCCGGTCCCACGTGACCCCGCTGGATGCCGACAGTGCAGAAGTGATGGCCTTTATCGTCTCCGGGGGAGTGGCCGGCGGCACCGAACGGCACCCCCCCGAGGCGCCCCAGTTAACGAAGCCCAAGCGGTAGCGTCTGGTACGCTGGACCGCTGGATGGCGGCACCACAACCCCAACCCCAGGATTGGCACCATGTCTAACCCCATTCGCAATCTGGCGGCCAGCTCGGCCGTGGCCCTGCTCCTTGCCGCCTGCTCCGGCGGTGATGCCACAGGCCCAGCCGGCGCAGAACTTCTCCTCAATGCCGATATTGCCCAGTTGGCGGTCCAGGGCGCCGCAGCGGACATCGAAGTGATGGGCGGGCCGGCCGGTCGTGGCATGCCCGGATTCGGGCTGTTCGGGGTGGCCCTCAATGGTCCGGGCGGACCATTTGCCGCCCGGGACCTTGGCTGTCGGCAGCTCACCACGCCGGTGCTGACGATCACCCGGACGTGCACCTTCACCGATGCCAGCGGGGCCACCCAGACCAGCTACGATCCGACCACGACTGCCGCAGCCCGGATCGAGACCACGATTGCCGGGACGATGGCCCATCAGAACTGGACTGCCGCCCTCGAGCGGAGCAGCGATGTGACGGTCTCCGGGCTGGCCGGCGCCGAGACCCAGCGGACCTGGAATGGGAGCGGTGCGGAAAGTGTCAGCCGCAGCCGGCACACCGAGGGCCAGGGGAGCCGGGCCTACATGGCGGATATCACGGTGACGATCACCAACGTGGTGGTCCCGGTGCCCAGCGGCCCCGATACGTGGCCCTTGTCGGGCAGCATCACCCGCACCATGGCCGGAGAGATCACCGAGGGACCGCGGGCCGGTGAAACGATCGCGCGCACCGCCACGATCACTTTCAATGGCACCAGCACGGTGACGATGACCATCAATGGCGAGAGCTTCGAGGTGGATCTGGCGGCTCGGCGGGCGGAGCGACGGCGCTAGAACGGAACTGTCTGGTTTCCGACCGACGGACGCAATGCATCATGGTGAGCGGGAACTGTGGAGCCCACAGTACCGTCGTGCTCCGGGTGAGGTAAGCGGGAACAGCTTTTCCGGCCCGTTGTCCTGTGCCAGCCCGGATTTCAAGCCGTTCCCTCTCACCACACGCGGCACCTTCCGGTCCAAGGAATCGTACCGTTCCCGGCTACCCCCCCACCAAGCTCTTCATCACAAACCACACATTGGCGGGGCGTTCGGCCAGCCGGCGCATGTACCAGGGGAACCAGTGCTCCCCGTATGAGATCAGGGTGCGGACCCGCCGACCCTCTGCCGCCAGCCGATGCTGCTCGGCCGCCCGGATACCGTACAGCATCGCAATCTCCCATGAGCCGTCGGTGGCCCCCGCCTTGACGGCATAGTCGCTGAGATGCTGCACCAGGTTCAGGTCGTGGGTGCCAAAGACCGGAAACGCCTCGCCCCGGGCGGCGGCATCGAGCATCTGCTCGCCGAGTGAGGCGAAGGCCTTGTCCACATCGCGCTTGACGGGCATGGCCACCGCCGGCGGCTCCGCGTAGGCACCCTTGACCAGGCGGATGGCGGGGTTGAGCGGCATCAGGGCGGCCAGGTCGGCCGGCGTCCGGTGGAGGTACGCCTGCAGGGCCAGGCCGACCTTTTCGTGGCGCTCGCGGAGCTTGCGGAAGATGGCCAGGGTCCGGTCGACATAGCTCGAATCCTCGATATCCACCCACAGGAACGACCCGGTCGCCTCTGCCCTGGCGGCGACCGCCATGACATACTCGGTGCACGCCGCTTCCGAGAGATCGAGGCCGAACTGGGTCAGCTTGATCGAGGGTTGGGAGGGGATGTCGAGCGCCTGGATCCGGTCGCAGAGCCAGAGATAGTGGTCGCGCACCTGGGCGGCCTCGTCCAGCGAGGTCAGGTTCTCGCCCAGCTGGGTCAGCAGCGTCCCGAGCCCCTTGGTGGCGAGCACCCCAGCGGCGGCCAGGCTGGCCTCTGGATCTTCGCCCGGCATGAACCGGCGGACCGCCCGGCGCGCAAAGGCGCGCTTGGACATCTGGCCGGCCAGCCACCGGCTGCGGGACATCCGGAGCAACGCCTGCCTGGCCAGCGACACGACCCCTCCTTGTGGCTCACGCGAGCCGTCACCGGATGGCGACGGTCCCCAAATCTGCGCTGCTCGCACCCCGCACGGCACCCCCCGGATGGTACCACCGGCCTCGCGACAGATCGCCGCGGCGCCCGGTGTATCATTCGCCATGTCCCTTCATGGCCTTGCCTTCACGAATCATTTCGCCGAGCTGCCCGAGCGCTTCTACCAACGGGTGCAGCCCACTGCCATACCCGACCCTGCGCTGATCGCGTTCAATCCCGATGCTGCCGCGCTGCTCGACCTCGACCTCAGCGCGGCGTCCGACCCCGAGTTTCTGGCCTGGGTGGCCGGCAATCGGGTGCCGGAGGGCGCCGCCCCCCTGGCGATGGCGTATGCCGGCCACCAGTTCGGGGTCTTCGTGCCCCAGCTGGGGGATGGCCGGGCCATCCTGCTCGGCGGTGTCACCAATCGCCACGGTGAACATTGGGAAGTCCAGCTCAAGGGCTCCGGACAGACCCGCTACTCGCGCTTCGGCGACGGGCGGGCCGTCCTCCGCTCCACGATCCGAGAGTACCTCTGCAGCGAGGCGATGGCAGGCCTCGGCATTCCGACCTCGCGCGCGCTCGCCATCGCCGCCAGCAACCTCCCGGTGCAGCGCGAGGAGTATGAAACCGCCGCGGTGCTGGTGCGCCTGGCGCCGACCCACGTGCGCTTCGGGTCGTTCGAGTTCTTCGCGTCGCGGCGCCAGGACGACGCGGTCCGTCAGCTGGCCGACTGGGTCATTGCCCATTTCCATCCGGAGCTGGCGGGGCGGAATGAGCGCTACGCCGAGTGGTTCCAGGAAGTCACGACGCGCACGGCTCGGCTGATTGCGGGCTGGATGGCGGTGGGATGGTCGCACGGGGTCATGAACACCGACAACATGTCGATCCTGGGGCTCACGATCGACTACGGACCGTTCGGGTTCCTCGATGGCTACGACTCGGGATTCATCTGCAATCATTCCGACCATGCTGGACGTTACGCCTATGACCAGCAGCCGGCGGTTGGCCTCTGGAACCTGACGCGGCTGGCGGAGGCGCTGCTCTCCATCAACCCCGAAGCCGATGCACTGCTGGCACTCAACCACTACCAGCCGGCGTTTCACGATGAGTACCAGCGGCTGATGCGGGCCAAGCTCGGGCTGGTCACGGGGGAAGAGGCCGACACCGCGCTGATCTGGGACCTGCTCGAGGTGCTCCAGCAGGGAAAGGTGGACTACACCAGACTCTTCCGGTTGCTGGGCACTTTCGATAGCGCTGCCGGGGCTGAGACGGCCGGGCTGCGCCAGGAGGCCGGGTACTTGGGCAGCTTCGATGCCTGGACGGAACGGTATGGGGCGCGGTTGCGGCGTGAGGGGAGTGAGGACGGCGAGCGGAGGGTGCGCATGGATCGGGTCAACCCAGCCTATGTGCTCCGCAATTATCTGGCCGAACAGGCGATCCGTGCCGCCCGGGATGATGGTGACGTTGGCGAGCTGGAGCAGCTTCACCAGGTGCTGCGTACGCCGTTCACCGAGCAGCCAGGAATGGAGCGGTACCTGGCGCCCCCCCCTGACTGGGGCCGAGCACTGGTAGTCAGCTGCTCGTCTTAGGCACCGCCCCGATGGTACGCACCATAGCCTCGGGTTCCACCGGATCGGAGCACATGGCGCAGGAGCGGCCAGCCACCTCGAACCCAAGCAGCTCGATGTGCGGCGCCAGGTAGTGTGATTGGACCGGTTCCTCCCGCAGCAGGTCGGTGCTCAGGTACTTCTTGTTGCTGTCGGAAAACACCGTCACCACGGTCGCCGCCACTCCCAGGCGCTCCTGGGCCAGCAGCGCGCCGAGGAAGTTGGCCCCGGAAGATATTCCCACCGCCAGGCCCAGGTCGCAGGCCAGCTTCTGGGCCATCAGGATGGCGTCGCCGTCATCCACGGCGAGGACCTCGTCGAGAAACTCCAGGTCCACGATCGCTGGAATGAACTCATCCGAGATTCCCTGGATCCGATGTTTGCCGACGCGATGTCCCACCGAAAGGGTCGGTGAACTGGCCGGCTCGAGCGGATGAACCCGCACCGCGGGGAAGTGGCTTCGCAGATGACGTCCCGTACCCATGACGGTGCCACCGGTGCCCACTCCGGCCACGAATGCGTCGACCCGCCGACCGATGTGGCGCAGCTGGGCGATAATTTCCGGGCCGGTGGTGGCCTCGTGGGCGGCGCTGTTGTCGTGGTTGGAGAACTGATGGGGGAGAAACGCCCCCTCGGTGACAGCCGCCAGGGCATCGGCCTGGGCAATGGCGCCGAGGAAGCCACCCTGCTCGGCGCTGACCAGGTGAATCTCCGCCCCGAACGAACGGATCAGGTTGATGCGCTCGGCGCTCATCCACTCCGGCATGAAGATCGCCACCCGATAGCCCATGGCACGGCCGATGGCGGCAAATGAGATCCCCGTGTTGCCGCTGGTCGCCTCGATGAGCAAGGCTCCCGGTGCCAGGTGGCCGGCGGCCTGGGCCCGCCGCAAAATGTGAAGCGCCATCCGGTCTTTGACGCTCCCGGTCATGTTCAGGTTTTCGGACTTGGCGTGGATCACGCGAGTCACGCCCCGGAACCGGCACAGGATTGCCAGCAGGGGCGTGTTTCCCACCAGGACATCGAGCCCGCCAACGCGAGATGCGGTCATCGACTCACCTCACTCGGGAAAGGGCTCACCCACCGTACCGGAGACCCGATGGGCTCTGGACGCCGGCACCTGCCACGTTGAGGTAGACCCCGCCAGGTTGAAATTGCCCACCGCCTCAGTGAGCCGCACGGCGGCGTCGGCCAGTTGGCTGGCACCCCCGGAGATTTCCTCGGTGGAGGCGTTGAGCTCCTGCGCCGCGGCCGCAATCTCCTCGGCCGCCGCGGCGTAGTCCTCGGTGGCAGCGGAGATTTCCCGGGTGCGCCCGGCAATGCTCTGCACCAGGGTGCGGACCTCGTCGGCGCTGCGCGAGATGCCCCGGGTCCAGGTATCATTGGCCTCGGCCTCCTCCGTGACCGTGGCGAGGCCCTCCATGGCCTGCTTGAAGGCCCGTCGAGCGGCCACGCCGCCCTCACCCAGCCGCAGCAGTCGCTCCCGAGCCTGCTGCACCTGGGCCACGATGGTATCGACCGACTCACCCGTGGTTGCGGCGGCGCGGGCGGCCTGCCCGGCCAGCTTGCGCACCTCGTCGGCCACCACGCTGAAGCCGCGGCCCTCGGCGCCGGCCCGGGCCGCCTCGATCGAGGCGTTCAGCGCCAGCATGTGGGTCTGCCGGGCAATCGCCTTGGCCTGGATCAGGAAGGTGCCAATCTCCTCGGTGGCCCGTTCCAG
>JAWXBA010000040.1:0-14998 GCA_034439775.1 Gemmatimonadota bacterium
CAGCCCGGCGACCCCGCGGGCGGTGAATGGCCGTTTCCAAACACCTATGCTGGTCACGGGCCTCCTGCTGCGGGCCGTCAGGTCGGCGTAGCTGGCGCCATCGGCCAGAGGAGGGTCAAGCGGAATCGCTGGACCAGGCGGGCGGGGCTCCGGGTCGAGCGCGCGAGGACCTCCAACTCCGCCGTACGGGGGTGACAACGACCAACGGGATCGAGAGCAGCATGCCGCAAGAGACGCCGCGAATACTACGAGGGTAACTTCAGAGCCGATCCGCTAAGACACGGACGCCACGCTAGGGTCTCGCAGTGACCGCGGGGCCTAAAATGTCGCGCCTCGGTACACTGAGCGGCTCGCGGAGGCGGGTATCTGTACCTCGATCGAGAGCCGGGGAGCCCTCTGCGCCGATGTGCTGGCCGTTTAGCGTATCAGGCTCTACAATACTGAGGTGAACCGCAAGGGCGGCTCGGGGCGAGATCTCGAGGACGTCGAGTACGCGATGTCATAATGGGTAGCCTGGTAACATGACCCAGCGACTGATGGAAGAGCTTGGGGGAATGCCCGCGGCTAGGTACGAGGAGGATTGTTGCCGCGCTCTGACACCACCAGCGACCGTGGGCGCACTCACGCAAGACAGTCTCCGAGAAAGCTGTGGCAGTTCATTCGGACCTGGCCATTCATTTCTGAGGGTTCCCCGATGCCGACGCCGTCGACTCATGAGGGCCGTGTTCACCGCAGCGCCCTGCGCTGTGCCCGCGCGCTACTGATGCCAAGCACCATGCTGCTCGTTGGCGTTGCGGCTTGCTCAGATGCTCCCCATACTGAGGATCGGGCGCTCCCTTCGGTTCAGCTTCAGGCGGGATCACGGGTGCTGCCTTCCCTTCGCTTTGAGGTAGCCACGACACACCCGGTGTATGAGAGCGTCATGCAAACCACTCCTTTGCTTGTTGGTCCTGGCGGAGAGCTGGTGTTTACCGGTGCGCCGGGGGAACACGGTGTCGTCGTCCGACGCGCCTCGGGTACCTCGGTCAGTTTTGGTCCGGTGGGCGATGGCCCCCGTGAGATCCGGAGTCCACTGGGATACGGTGTGACGGATTCCCTCGTCTTCATCTTCGACAAGTCAAACCAGCGGCTCTCTCAATGGACCATCGATGGGAGCTTCGTGAATGAACGCCGAGTCGTCAACACCCGTGCGTTGTTTTTCGCTCCTCTCGACGGACAGCGCTGGCTTATGCCAGGGAGACTAGGCGATCAGTTGAGCGTTGGTGTACTTGATGGCGAGACTGGAGGGTTCACCGCGTTTGATCTGACGGAGGACGTCTTTGTACAGGCTCATTGGCCCAGTGTCCGTGAATCCTTCACCAACCCACCTTCCATGGGTGCGTGGTACGGGGGGTTTGTGCTGGGTGACAGCCGAACCCATTCGCTCGGGTTCTTCGACTGGAGTGGGACACGAGTGGCCGTGTATGAGCAAGGGCTCGGTCTCAATCGCTACAGTGACGCGGCGATTGAGCGCATGGTGGCAGATTTCAAACTGGTCGGCCGGACACTCTCACCGGTTGCGAAGCAAAGGCTCCGCGATCAGGCGGCGCCCTGGTTCTCGATCCGGATCCGGAAGGACGGCCTCGAACGAACGTGGCTTATTGGGGAGCATGACGGCAGCGCCTTTGCGGATGTGTTTGTCGGCCCGGACTACCTGGGTCGACTCCTGATTCCGTGCAATAGCGTTGGGCCCAACTGGGATCTGCAGGGAGAGTGGTTGGCTGTGGTCTGCAAGCCGGACGATCCGTCTTCGATGGACGACGCCATCGTGAAGCTGTTCCGGATCATCTCTGACGGTTGAACCATGGAAGTGGTGCGGTCGCGTTCACGGCGGGCGGCGTGACCTGTACCCCCGGCCCTGACACCCAAACCGGATCCAGCAACCGAGCCTGAACCCGCGAAACCCGGAATGCGCTTGGTTGAGGCCCGTTGCTCAAGGCCGGCGGGGCCGTTGGTTTCAGTCAGCGCTCTGCCCCAAGCACCGAATGAGCCCCGGTGCAAACCGCACCCCAGGTGTCGTCCGCCCCAGTGCCCCGTTTGTCACCGTTTGCGTCGTCACTCCGATCACCTCGGCGACCTCCCTCTGCAGCACCCCCAAGTCGATTCGCTTCGCCCCGATCTGATCCCCTCAGTGATTGATGTGCTAAGGGTAACCGGGCCTCGGGGTCGATGCGGTCAGGCTGACTGGGACTTGGGGTACACACCCCTGTCCCTGCGGCTACTTCGGCGACCCGACCCATGAGTGCCGCTGCGGGCCGATTGGGGTCGACCGCTACCTGCCACGGGTCTCGGGGCCTCTGCTGGATCGGATCGATATCCATCTGCACGTACCGGCGGTGGCCTGGCGAGACCTGACCGGCACGCAGACGGCGGAGCCGAGTGCGGCGATTCGCGGCAGGGTCGAGGCGGCTCGCCAGCGCCAGCGCGAGCGGTTCAAGGACGAGCCGGGGGTCTATGCCAATGCGCACATGTCGCCGCGGGCGCTGCGCCGGTACTGTCGAATCTCCGCGCCGGTCGAGGCGCTCCTCAAGACCGCGGTGACGAAACTCGGGCTGTCGGCTCGGGCCTACCACCGAATTCTCAAGATTTCACGGACCATCGCGGATCTGGCGGGAGACGAGAACCTTGAGCCGATCCACGTCGGGGAGGCGATTCAATACAGAAGTCTGGACCGGAAAAAGGGGTGATTCGGGGGCGATTCTTCGGTCGGCCACGGCTCTAGAGGTGTTGTATCGGTGCACAACCTGCTGCACCTGCTCAACGGTTGCGGTGTCATCGCCACACTGCGTAGTGCGGCAATAATGGCTAACTCGTTGTGGGAAAGGTGTTTACGCGTATTTTCCAAGATTCTTGTCCATGCCGGGCCGACTTTTGCATTAGGAACAGGGTGAGCAAAAGCAGGTCACCTTGGTCCCAGTCGTCTTGGAGTCAACATGCGCGTTTCTCGAATGGTTCTTACCGGTCTTCTGGCGGTAGCGGTCTCGGCGCCTCTCGCCGCCCAGCAGGACTACGCAAGCACGAACACCCCCACCACCTCGAACGGCTTCGGCGCGTTTCCGGGCAATGGCTATGTCGTGGGTCAGAGCTTTACTGCCACCGGCAGCAGTCTTGCCTCATTCGGCTTCTACGCCGCCTCCAATTGGAGTGGCAACGCCACCTTCCAGGCGTTCCTCTTCGGCATGTCCGGCTCCTCGCTGGTCGGCAGCCCGGTCTATGCCAGTTCGGTAATGAACTACACCTCGATCAGCACCGGGTGGTTCGATTTCTTCACCGGGGGCGTCGGGCTCTCCTCCGGGTCGGTGTACATGGCGCTGCTCGCCCCGGTTTCCGTCTCGAGCGGCATGGCCGTGATGGATCTCGGCACCGAAAGCGGCAATCCGTACACTGGTGAGGCCGCCTACACCTGGGCTGGGCTGCCGCTCAACCCCGCCGACCTGACCACGGCCAGCTGGACGACCCTTGCCGCGCTGACTCAGGTGACCGGTCACGACCTGGCGCTGCGCGTGGGCTATGACATCCAGACCGGGCCGGAAGTCGACCCGTTCGACAACGACCCCACCACCACGACCACGCCGGAGCCGGCGTCGGTCATCCTGATGGCCACTGGCCTGATCGGGCTGGTCGGGGCCGGGCGGGTGCGGCGCAAGCGTCAGGGCTGATTGGCTCCGACAGGAACGAGGCGAACAGCCGCCCCCGTGTGGGGCGGCTGCTTGTTTCATTGGAGGGACCAGCTCGACGCACCAACCAGCGTCTCAGGCTGGGCCCCTTCTTCACGGTTCCCTTCCTGTGCTCATCGCCCACCACTTTCCCCTTCTCCCTTCTTCTCCCTTCTCACTTCCCAGCCGGCCGCAGGTTCCACTCGAAGAACGCCCAGACGCGATTCCATGAATCGATCTGTTCCGGCGAGTCGTCCCGCTCCAGCGTCTGGCGGTTGACGCGACGATTGAAGGTGTGGCCTCCGCCCGCCGGCCCGACCGGGGGATCCCAGTAGATCTTGGTCTCCGCCAGCTGCGGCTTCCGGGCAATCAAGCCGTCGATCATCTGCCGGTCCTCCTCGAAATTCACGTCGGTGTCATTGGTGGCCACGTGCACCAGGATCGGCACCTCGAGCTTGTCGATATGATAGTACGGCGACCGCTTGACGTACTCGTCCCGCTGCTCGAACGGCAGGCCGAGGAGATCTTTCTGGGTCGAGAAGCTCCGCTGGTAGCTGGGCCCTTTGTAGCTCAACCGAAAGATCAGATTGGTGACCGGGACCATGGCCACCCCGGCGCGGAACCTGGTGTCAGCGCCGCGAAACAGCAGATGCGAGGTGATGAAGCCGCCATGGCTCCACCCCATGATCCCGATCCGCCCACGATCGACATAGGGAAGGGTGTGTAGGTAATCCACCGCCGACTCGACATCGTTGAGTTCCTTGCCGCCGTAGTCGATCAGGTTGTGGAACTCGGCGCCGTATCCGGTGCTACCGCGATAGTCGGGCGCAATGACCACATACCCCCGCTCCACCGCTTCCAGCAGGAAGGGCAGATAGTTCTGGTCCCAGTTGCCATGGACGCCGCCATGGACCCAGATCATCGCAGCATGCCCCTCGGTACGAGGCTGCAGCGGCCCGAACAGGTAGGCCGGCACTTCGAGGCCATCGGCGCTGCTCTGGTAGGAGATTTTGGCATACCGCATGCGTCCCGCGGAACGGGCCGCGAAGATGCTGTCGGTGGCAGCCTTCGCCGTGACGGCTGCGGCATAGTTGGAGGCTGGATGGTCTGCATGCTGGTTGCTGACATACAGCGCGCGGGCCCGGGCGCTGTCCATCGCGACCGGCGGACGCCCGCTCGTCTGCGCCATCGCGCCGCCGGCGGCGCCAAGGAGGAATCCTGTCAGGACAACGCCGGAACGGAAACGCATGCGCACTCCAGAGATCATTGGGGGTATAAGGTCGGCAAAAGCGGCAGGTGGTGCTTTGCCTGGGACACCTCTCAATACTACGCCGGCGGATGCTGGCTCGTTGCCGCCCGGGCCAGCTCCAGAATCATCCAATAGGTCAGCGGGTAGCCGCGATCGCGCTCCAAAACCGCAATCCTGGCCTGCACCGACTCGGCGATCTGCCGCTGCCGGTCGCCAAAGGCCCGATTGCGCAGTGCCGCCCGCGCCGACATTCCCTCGGGGACCGGCCCGACGCGACCGAACTGCTCCAGGACCCAACTCCACCCCTTGAGCACCCGGATTGCCGGCAGCTGGTACCACGGATAGGTGAGCGCATCACCACGCTCAGCGCCTTCGAGCATCGCGTCGATCACGGCATTGTCTATTCGGTCGCCATGCAGAGTTTCCGCGTCTCGCCATTCGGCCACCAGCACAAGCTGGGGGTCGTATTCCAGGTCCGAGGGCTCCTGGGTGGTGAACTGCCTCACCCCGAACGAGGCCAGCCATCGTCGCAGGCCCGGGGCGGTGATAGTCGAGAGACCGGTCCACAGCGTCAGCCCGGCATCACGATAAACGGCGGACGCCACCTCGGAGCAGAACCACGAGCCATTGTCCTCGTAGTCCATCGTAAAGTCATACGGAATATGCTCGGCGCGTGCCCGGGTGATCGCGGCGGTGGCCGCTCGATGGGGAAGCATCGGGTCGGCCTGGAGCGCAGGGAGGTCTGCTCTGGGTCGGAGCACGAGTATCCGGAGCTTCTTGTCCTTCAGGTATTGCTCGGCGGCCGCCACTGCCACGCCGCTCTCAATATGCGCCTCTATGGTGGAGGCCACACCGGTCGCCGAGTCGACGTGCACCAGCGCCACATGGGAAAAATTGCCGGGGAAATCGTTGCCCCGGGCAATCAGGGCTGAGGTCGGATAGCCCCCGCGAGAGACCAGGAGGTCGCCCGAATGGATCCGGACTCCAGCAACCACTGCCGAGGGTGTCGCCGAGGGCTCGTCGGTACCGGGGAGCAGGGCCGGGACTGCTCCCGGATGGTGCAGCGTCACTTCCTCGAGCGCGGCACGGGTGCCGTACAGGAGACGGTAAAGCTGACGCCGTGCCGGTGTCGTCGAGAGGTCCCATCCCTGGGATTGCGCCTTGACCCAGCGCCGCAGCGTCTGCTGGAGCAACAGATAGGACGGTAGGGCGCCCGGGCATGCGGCGACCGACGGGGCCAGTTCGAAGAAGCTCACTGCCACGAACCCAAGGAACGGGTCGCTCGGCACCACCGGCCGCTCACCCCGGGAAGTCAGGGAGTCCTGCAGGGCGGCAATGCCGGTAACTGCTGCGGGGAGAGTCAGGTCGCACCCGGTGGCCTTGACCGAGAAGAACAGGCTGTCGAGCCGGTGCCAGAGGGAATCCGCTGCCCAGACAAACGGTGCGCCACTCTCCGGGGCAGGAGCCACCCGAGGCTCCGGGCCGGGGACGGCAAGCAGGAGGAAGGTGCCGACGGTGACACCAAGGAGCCTGGGAGCCAGTTGACGGAGACGCATATCAGGGAATGGCAATCAAGGTCGGCCGCCAGGTGAGCGAGTCATTCCGAATCCCGTGGCGCTCGCTGGAAATCTCCAGCCGAGTCGGGCGGACCCGGATCAGGAGGTAGTCATCGCCAAGGTTGCGATCCTGATAAAACGCCGCCCACTCCTCCTTCCACCATTGCGCCTTGATTGCCGGGTCTCCTACCAGTTCCGCCCGGCCGATCACCGTAACGTAGCTGCCGCCGGCCGCATCGAAATAGAGCAGGGACACTTGTGGATTGGTGGCGATCTCCGCGGTCTTGCGACTGCGCGCATTGGTCGCCACCATCACCACAAAGTTCGAGTCGGGGGCAAAAGGATCCACCACTCGGGCCTGCGGATTGCCGTCCGGTCCCAGGGTTCCCAGTGTGGCGTACCGGGCTGCCGCCATGATCTCGCGTGCCGCTTCCCGGATGCCGTCGTGGTCCGGAGTCGGGGTGATCGTGGCGGTCGCGGCCGGCGGAACAGGGTCCGGCTGGGGGGGGCGCGTGCACCCACCCATGACCAGGCCAACGAACAAGGCTACCGGTGAGATTACCCCACCGTGGCGGATCATGGCGTGATGCGCTCCGCGCCCCATCCCACCCAGCCCGGACCGCGCACCACCCGGCCCGGCGTGGCCCCGGTGTGCTCGCCATCGCGCAGCACCTGCACCCCGTTCACGAATACGTGGACCATTCCGGTGGCATACTGGTGGGGCTCCGCGAAGGTCGCGTGATCAATGATCGTTGCCGGGTCGAAGATGGCAAGGTCGGCAAAGTACCCCGGCGCGAGCAGGCCACGCCGTTTGATGCGCAGCGTCGAGGCGGGGAGTGAGGTCAAGCGCCGAACCGCCTCCTCCAGCGGCAGGACCTGCTCCTCGCGGACGTACTTGCCGAGCAGCCGCGCAAAATTGCCGTAGGCGCGCGGGTGGGGGTTCGACTTGAGGAACACCCCTTCCGGGGCCATCGAGCCGGCGTCGGAGTCGAACATCAGCCACGGCAGCGCCAGCTGCCGCTTGATGTTCTCCTCGGACATCAGGAAATAGACCGTCCCCACCCGGCTGCCATCCTGGATCACCAGATCCATGGCGGTCTCCTCCGGCGAGGTGCCGCGGAGCGAGGCCACCTCCGCCAACGACTTGCCCGTCAGGTACTTGAGCGAATCCTGCTTGAACGCCACCAGCAGGACCCGGTCGGGCGCTCCTGAGAGCAGGAGGAGACTCTCCCACTCGTCGGTCGGGGTGCGCATTTCCACCGCCAGCCGGCGGCGGATGGCCGGGTCTCTGAGCCGCCCGATCCAGTCCTGGAGTCCGCCCTCCTGCACCCATGGCGGCATGGCGGCATCAAGGCCGGTGGCGCCGGCGGGGTAGGTGTACATGTCGGCGGTGATCTCGAGGCCCGCCGCCCGCGCCGCCTCGATCTTGGCAATCACCCGCTCCATCTTGGGCCAGTTGGCGGCGCCGGCCGCCTTGAGGTGATAGATCTGGGCGCGCACTCCAGCCTGCCGTGCAATAGTCAGCAGTTCATCGACCGCCTCCTCGAGTCGATTGCCCTCGCTGCGCATATGGGAGATGTACATCCCGCCGAACAGGCCGGCCTCGGCGGCCAGCGCGACCAGCTCGTCGGTCTGGGCATAGAACGCCGGCGCATAGATCAGTGATGACCCCACGCCCAGCGCCCCCTCCTCCATCCCCTGCCGCACCAGCGCCCGCATCCGGACCAGCTCGTCTGGCGACGGGGCCCGGTTGGCGTATCCCAACTCATGGATGCGGACGGTGGTGGCGCCGACGAACGAAGCCACGTTGGGAGAAACGCCCCGCTCCTCGAGGTGTTCCAGGTACTCCCCGAGTGTGGTCCACGGCAGCTCGAAACGCAGGTCGCCCTGCTGCCGCAGCGTCTCCGCCTTCATCGAGTCGCTGATCGGGCCCATCGACTCGCCCTCCCCGAACACCTCCAGGGTCACTCCCTGGCGGATGTCACTCTGGGATCGGGGGTCCTCCAGCAGTGACTCCGTGGCCCAGCTGAGCAGGTTGACAAATCCCGGTGCCACGGCGAGTCCCGACACATCCAGTTCCGCCACGGCGGTCGCACCGCGCAGATCGCCGACAGCCTCGATCGAGTCCCCTCGAATCGCCACGTCCCCGGTGGTGGGCGGGCCCCCGGAGCCGTCGTAGATGGTGCCGTTGCGAAGGATCAGGTCATACGGCTCCGCCTGGGGTGCGCAGGCAGCCAGGGACAGCACCATCAGGGTGCCGACGGTAACTCGGGTCACGGAGGCCTCGATTGTAAGTACGGCTTGGATACTACGGCGTGCGGATCGTCGCGGCAACCGACGGATGGACCGCGATCACCGCCTTCACGACCTCACGGCGCTCGACGGCATCGAGCGCATGTTCCGCCTCGGCGAGCGGATACCGGCGGCCGGCAAGTTCCCGCCAGGGAAATCGGCCCCCGTGGCGGGTGGCGATCCCGACCGCCCGGTGGAAATGACTGAAATCGCTTCCCCAGCAGCCGCGCATGGTGACGTGTTTACGGTTGATCTGGAGATGGGGATTGAGCGGGATTGTGCCGTGATCAGTGTATTGGCCCACCACCACCACTCGGCCGCCGTCGCGCACCATGTCCAGCGCCTGGGTCACCGCTTCCGGCGCGCCGGAGGCCTCGATCACCACATCAGCCCCGCGGCCGCCAGTGAGCCGGTGCACCTGGCTTGCCCGCTCCTCCGGAGGGAGGTCCAGACCGATGACCGTGGTGGCTCCCATCCGCCGGGCAAAGACCAGCCGATCTTCCGGTCCCCCGATGGTCACGATCTCCCCGGCGCCGCTCAGCGCGGCCAGGGCGGTCACCGACTGCCCCACTGGGCCGGCGCCGAGGACCGCGACGCTCTGATCGAGCTGGATCTGCGCCAGGTCGATGGCGTGCAGTGCGGTCGTCAGGCCACAGCCACCCCCGATGAAGGTCTCCGGATCGAGATCCCTCGGGATTGGCACCAGCTTGACCCCCGGCTTGAGCCAGATCGCCTCGGACCAGCCGCCAAGCAATCCGTCCGCCACGCCGTAGGTAATGCCATACACCTTCCGGTGCGGGCACCGGGTGCTCTGCTTGCCCACCAGGCAATACCAGCAGGCATGACAGGTCTCGTGGACATCCAGGAAGGTTACGATGTCGCCCTCCCGAACCGGACGGCCCTCGATGTCGCGGAGCGAAGTGCGCATCGCGGACACCGCGCCCACCGAGACATGCCCGGGGATGATCGGATAGGGGACCCCGGCCAACTTGCCGTGACGGAGGTGGACGTCAGTGCCGCAGACCTCAGAGTACAGGGTCTGCAGGAGGCCCGCCCCGGGTTCAAGCTCCGGTGCCGGGAATTCCCGGAACTCCACCGGCTGGTGCGGGGCAGGGAGGATGGCGGCGCGGTAGCGGGTCATTGGCAGGAGTCAGAAGAGCTCGGCAATGAGGCAGCGGGCACTACCCCCCGCCAGTTGCTCGAACGCCGTCAGGTCCGCGTGCAGGATCTGGGCGGCGGACTCGAGCACGGTCCGTTCGGCGGTGCTAAACGCGCCAAAGGCGGTGGAGGACATGGCCAGCACGGGCCGTCCGGAATCGGTCGAGAGCGCCAGGCAGTTGCCGCAGTAGGCCGCGGCCTGGGCCCGGGTGATGGGGACGATCTTGTGGCCGGCCTGGGCCAGCGCCGCCTCAACCCTCTGGCGCTCAACCGCATCGACTATCGATTCCAGGACGACCGCAGCCACCCCGTGGCCGACGAACATCATCACGTTGGTGTGGTAATACGGCAGTCCATCGCCATCGAGGGCGGTGAAAGCAATGAGCTCGTAGCCGGCCTGCCGTGCCCACTCTTCCGCCAGCTCGCGGTCGGTCCGTGGGGAAAGGGCCGCGTACGCCACCCCGTGCTCATGGTCGATGCAGAGGCTGCCGGTGCTCTCGAGATAGCGCGCGTCGTGTTCATGCGACGAGAAGTCGATCGTCCTCGGGTAGGCGGGGCCAAGCCAGGCCACCAGGTCTTCGCGCCGCTCGCGTCGGCGGATCGGCGCGAGCAGCGGGTAGAGGGCCAGGGTGGGAGGCCGGTTCCCGCGCGCTGGGTGGGTCGAGAACCAGTTGTTGCAGAAGGGCGCGTCCGGTGTCGTTTCGAGGCTGCGACAGGCGGTCACCCGGACGCCGTGGGTCACCAGGAGGTCGCGAAACACCCGGTGCTGTGCCACGGCCAGGTCGGCCAGCCGTGCCGCGTCCGCCGGGTCGGGAGGGTGCTGGACCTGGAATGAATTCGAGGCCGCCGTTTCCGGGTTGAACCGGAACTGGACCGGCTCGATCATGAGGACATGGGAGGCGGCGGGGATCACGCTGTCGAATCTGCCGACGGGAGTCACAGGAGGCAATGCCTCCCGCTCCTGTGCAGCCACTCGACGCGCCATATTCCGGCCATGGACAACCTGACCCATACCCTGGTTGGCGCCAGCCTGGGTCGCGCCGGCCTGGCGCGACGCACCCGGTTTGGCATGGTGGCGCTGACCATCGGCGCCAACATCCCGGACCTCGACGTGCTGGGACTCCCTTTCGGGCTCAATCTGGGCTTTCGGCGCGGAGTGACCCACGGCCTGCCGGCCCTGCTCATCTGGCCCTTCCTCCTGACCGGCCTGCTCATCGGGTGGCAGCGGTGGCGGTCTCGCGGTCATTCCGGCGGCCCAGCGCCCGTGCCACGCCAACTGTTGTTCCTGTCGGCAATCGGGGTGTGCAGCCACCCGCTGCTCGACTGGTTCAACAGCTACGGCCTGCGCTGGCTGATGCCGATTCGCGGCACCTGGTTCTATGGCGACACCTGGTTCATCGTTGATCCCTGGGTGTTGGGGGCGCTGGCTTGGGGGTGGTGGGCCAGCCGAACGCCCGCCAACCCCGCCCGACGAGAGTGGCCCGCCCGCTGGGCGCTGGCCGGGCTGGTGCTGTATGCCCTCGCCATGTGGACCGGTTCCGCTCTGGGCCGGCGGCAAGTCCGTCACGAGCTGGCCAATCTCGGGTTCGGAGTGCCGCGTGCCGTCATGGTGACCCCGATGGCTCTCAATCCGCTGGTCCGATTGGTCGTGGTGGACGATGGTGCCGCCTACCAGATCGGCATTCTCCGCCTCGGCGGGCAGCTTCGATTGGACCCAGCCAAGCGGATCGAAACGTCGATGACGTCAATCGACCGCGTGGCGATGGAGGCGGACGACCAGGCGCGACAATTCCTGGCCTGGGCGCGATTCCCCTTTGCGATGGTGCGGATGGAGGGGGACACGGTGGTGACGGTGCTCGATTACGCGCGGTATTCGGACGGCACACGGGGGTCGTTTGCCAGGACCGAGGTCAGGACCCCGGCGCGCCGCTGATCAACGAGGCGAGGGTGTGCAGCTGGACGGCGCGGCGACGGTACAACCGCTGGCCCTCCCCGATGCTGACGGAACAGAATTGGACGCTGCGGCCTGGCTGGCACTGGGCCAGTCGGCCCAGGTCCGCCCCGCAGACTATCGCCAGCTTCGGATAGCCGCCAACAGTCGGTCCATCAGCCATCAACACGATCGGCCCCCCTTCCGCAGGCACCTGGACCGCCCCGGGGCAGGCCGGCTCCGAGGCCAGCGTCCCGCCCGCCTCCGAGGCGATCGGCGGGCCCTTGAGCCGATACCCCATACGATCCGAGGCCGCTGCGACGAGCCACTCTTCACTGAAGAAGCGGTCGGTCTCCGCAATCGGGAAGCGACCGGCCTGGGGTCCGGGAGTCGTCCGAATCGGCCTGCCTTCTGCACTGGAGACCAGTTCCGGAGGCGCCATGAACCCCTCGGGCGGTGGCGCGCCCTGTGGCGTTCCGAGCGGCAGAAAGTCCTCGGCGCGCATCCGTCGCCCATGCAGGCCGCCGAAGCCGCCCATGACATAGGTCGACCGGGAGCCCAACACAGGTTCCACATGCACCCCCCCCTGCACGGCCACATAGGTGAACACGCCGGCCTGCTGCCGATTCACGACCAGCTCGTCGCGGGCATCGGCCCGGTAGGCGGTGTACATCGCCACGGGGCGCCCGCCCAGGGTGGCCTCCACCGACGCTCCTCCCAGTGCGAACGCGGTCGGTTCCTCGAACCGGATCGTCCCCCCTCCGAGGGCCCATTCCAGTCCGGCCGCCTCGGGCCGGTTCCCCGCCAGGAGATTTGCCGCCGCCAGGGCATGACGGTCCATGGCGCCACCGACGGGCATGCCGACGGCGCGATGCCCCTGCCACCCCAGGTCCTGGACCACCAGCCATGCCGGGGCGCGCGAGATGGTGATCATCCCGGCCCGCTCACAAACCGCACCAGGTCGCCGGGGCCCAGGAGGGAGGCCGGCTCCCGCACCGGATCGAACATCACTGCCGACGTGCGGCCGATCAGGTGCCACCCGCCGGGAGTGTCGAGCGGGTAGATCGCCGTCTGTTGGCCCGCGATGGCCACCGACCCCGCGGGAATCCTCTTGCGCGGTGAGCCCCGCCTCGGCACCACCAGCGCGGGGTCCAATTCCCCGAGGTAGGCAAATCCAGGCACGAAGCCCAGCAGGTAGACCCGGTACTCGCGGGCGGTATGCCGGGCAATGACCTCGGCGACGGGGAGGCCCGTCTGGCGGGCTACTTCGTCCAGGTCCGGGCCGTCGTAGCAAACTGGAATTACATGTTCCGCCGGCGCCGGGCCCGTCTCCTGTTCCCCGCCCGAGGACTGCAGCAGCTCCAGCAAGCGGTCGGCCATGACTCCAAAGGCGGTATGCAGTGGATCGTAGAACACGGTGAGTACGGCATAGCCGGGGACGATATCCTCGACCGACGGCAAGGCCGCCGCCCGGATGATCCGCGCGGCATGGTGCACGAGGGCGTTGAGGTCGGCTGACACGGTGGTGCCCCACGACAGCGTCACCGCCGATTCGCCAAGCGGCAGGGCGACCGGCGTCGGGTGGCTCACTGAGCGAACGACGCGATCTGCACGCCACCGGCTGCCAGGCGCCGCCGGACCGCCTGGACCAGGGCGACGGCATTGGGACCGTCGCCGTGGGTGCAGAGCGAATCGGCATGGAGAAGGCACCGCGTCCCGTCCACCGCCACCACATGGTGCTCGGCCACCATCCGGAGCGCCCGGTCGGCCACCAGCTCCGGATCGCCGAGGAGGGCACCAGGCTCGCCTCGCGGAACCAGGGAGCCATCGGGGCGATACCCCCGATCGACGAATGCTTCTCGCACGCCCCGAAGCCCGGCATCCTCGGCGGCGCGGATCATCAGGCTGCCGTCGAGACCCAGCAGGTGCAGGGCAGGGTCCACCTCGCGGATCGCCTCTGCCACCGCCACGGCGGCGGGCCAGTCGCGTGCCAGCCGGTTGTACAGCGCGCCATGTGGCTTGACGTAGCGCAGCCGGGCGCCGGCCGCGGCACAGACGGCGGCCAGGGCGCCAACCTGGGTGATGACCATCGCCGCCAACTCGGCGGGCGTGGCCCCCAGCTCTCGGCGCCCGAAGCCCTCACGATCGGGATACCCCGGGTGGGCGCCGATGGTCACCCCGCGGGCGCGGGCGAGGGCGACCGTTTCGCGCATGACCATGGGATCCCCGGCGTGCGCCCCGCAGGCGACGTTGGCGGAGGTGACCAGGTCCAGCAGCGCGGGCTCCTGAGCCAGCCGGTAGATCCCGAAGCCTTCGCCGAGATCGGCGTTGAGGTCGATGGTGGTCATGGGACCCGGGGTGAGGGGAGCTGAATAGTGTGGGGGGACCGCGGTAGCTGGCAATACTTTGATTTGACAAACCAAAGTACTTGTCCCAGATTGGATCCCGTGCTCGATCCCGCCGTTGCCGCCGTGCTCGACAGCCACGCCCGACTTGCCTCCGCCTGCGGGCGGCCGCCGGGCGCGCGCGCCGCGTCGTCGCGCACCCTGACCCGCCGCCAGGCCGCTATTCTGGCGCACCTCGATCGGGGCACCGCGCTCCCCATCGGCGACTTGGCCCGCCGGCTTCGCGTCTCGGCGGCCACCGCCTCCCTCGCGGTGGACCGGCTGGTCCGGCTGCGCTGCGTCCGCCGCAGCCGGGATGCCAGTGACCGCCGCCGAGTCCTGCTCAAGCTCACCGCCCTCGGCGCCAATCTTCGGGCCGCGTTCTCCGACCTGGATCCGGCGCGGGTCCGGTCCCTCCTCGACCGAATCCCCCCGGCCGACCGGGCCAACACCGTCTCGGCGTGTCAGCTGCTGGCCAGGGTCGCCGCCACGCTGGTACGGTCTGGATCCCGCGGGGCCGAGGGATGACCGCTCCCCGGCATTCGAGGTTTGGCTATCGCCCGCGGGCGCGGGCGCGCCTGGGGCGGCGCTGGGCTGGCCTGGTCTTGCTTGGCCTGGTCGGGGTGCTCAGCGTCGCGGCGATCGCCGCCGTCGTCAGGGGGCCGGTCCAGGAAGTCTCGCGCACGATTGCGGTCCCGGAGCCGCCCGATGTGGTCTGGCACGTCATTACCGAC
>JAWXBA010000041.1:0-3489 GCA_034439775.1 Gemmatimonadota bacterium
CGAGGAAGACCCCGGGGGGGGGGGGGGGGGAGGGGCGCTGGCCCGACGACTGGCCGCCGAGCTGACCACCCCGGATGCTGCCGGACCGGTTGCGGTTGAGGGGCTGGCCCTGGAACTGGTGGCCGAACTGGCCAGGGGACGGGTGATGGCTGCGACCCGGCATCCGCCGAAGTGGTTGCTCGAGGCGGAGGAACTGGTCCGGGCCCAGTTCCGGACCCCCACCTCGGTGGGCGCCATCGCCAGGACGATCAGGATCGACCCGGCCACCCTGGCTCGGGCGTACCGGCGGCAGTATCGCTGCACCGTCGGGGAACGAATCCGGATGCTGCGGGTGGACCACGCCGCCCGGGAACTGCTCGAAACCGACGACCCCCTCAGCACGATTGCGCTGGCGGCCGGATTCTATGACCAGAGCCACTTTACCAATGTCTTCCGGCGCCAACTCGGCATCACCCCGGCCGCCTATCGGGAGGAGCACGGGCGCTGAGCGTGGGATTCCACCTCCTCGTGCCGGGCTCGCTGCGGTGATCAACTGAATCTCCGACACGCGGTTCGACCTCCCTTGAAGATGGCCGCTCCTCCCCTCCCCTGACGGCCAGACGCCTACGCGGGTACCCCCGTCCGGCCGCACGGTCCGGCTCCGTCACGCCACGGGGCGCAGCCCTGCATTGACCAGGGCGGTCATGATCCGTAATCGCAGGCCCTCCGGTGCGGGACCCGGCTTCCGCAGCCGGGTCAGCAGGTCCAGGAACGACCGCTCGAAATTGTACTGTGGGAGGCACCGGTCACAGACCTTGAGATGCGCGGCGATGGCCGCCATCCGCGTGGCCGTGAGTTCCCCGTCGAGATAGTCCCAGAGCTGTCGCATCACCACATCGCAGTCGATCCGTTCAGCCTGCACGCGTCCCCCCTTTGCGTTCGCCTGGCACGCTGGCGGTCACGGAATACCCGGCATCCTTGGCGAACGCCATCAAATCCTCCTGGAGCTGGCGCCGGGCCCGGAATAGCCTAGACCGCAGCGTACCGAGCGGAATGTCCAGCGCGGCCGCGGCATCGGCGTACGATAAGTCCTGGATGTCCACCAGGACCAACGCTTCCCGGAAGGCCTCGGGAAGCTCCCGCAGAGCCTCCGCGACGGCGTCTCCGAAATCCACCATGGTAAAGAGATCCTGCGCTCCCTGCTCCCGTGCCGAGCGGTGAAGCGATGCGGCGGCGAGGGCTTCGAGCTCGGGGTCTTCCACCGTGACGACTCGCTGCTCGCGTCTCCGGTGACGGAGAAAGATGTTGCGGCAGATGGTGACCAGCCACGGTCGGCAGCTTTCACCCGCCCGGAAGGTGCGCCAGCCGCGAAAGGCGCGCAGGAAGGTCTCCTGGGTCAGGTCGTCCGCGTCAGCCGCATTCCCTGTGAGCCACATCGCGTACCGCGCGATTTCGTCGAGCCACGGCAGGGCTTCCGCCCGGAAATGGGCGTGCTCGGCTGCAGTCACGGGCGCATTCACCATGCCCCTAGTAGGCCAGAACGTTCCCGAAGGTTCCCGGCAGTTCCAGGGGTTGGGAACCTTTCGGGTTCCGGGGGAGTACCTCACTGCAGCGGGTGGAGTTTGGCCCCGCTCTCTCTCTCGGACCCCTGGAGGTCACATGTTGCTCAAACAACTCGGAATCACCGTCGGACTGCTCCTCACCGCCGGCACTCTGCAGGCCCAACAGATGCAAGCGCCCGAGGGACGGCAGGTGCGGGTGCAGGGCACCGTCATCGATGTGTCGTGCAAGTTTGGTCAGGGGCTGACCGGCGATGCCCATCGGATGTGCGCCCAGGTGTGCGCTGACAAGGGCATCCCGCTCGCCATCCTGACCGATGACGGGACGTTGTACATCCCGACGACTGCCGCCATGCCGGGCGAGTCCCAGAACAGCAAGCTCCGGGAGTTTGCCGAGCAGCGGGTCACCGTGACCGGCAAGGCGTTCCAGGCCGGCGGAGCCCTGGCGCTCCAGATCGCGACAGTCACCAAGTCATGAGTACGTCCCGTCGTGCAGAGGTCCGGGCAAGTCGCCGCCCGGGCCTTGCCGTCGGTGCGGTCCTCGGGGCAGCGGCCCTTGGACTGGGCCTGGGCCTGTCCTGGGATCGCCAGCGGGCCGGAACGCCCAATCCTGACGCCCAACCCCCGGCGATTACCCAGCGGGGCCAGATCGTTGTTCGCTTGGCGCACGAAGGTCCGGAGCGGATTCTCTTCCGGCCGTATCCTGGCGGGGCCCGCGCCCAACTGCTCTGGTTGGAGGGGCGGGTCGTGGCGGCGTCGGGCGATGGTGGTGGCTTCGTAACCGGCAGCGGGGGAGAGTTGCTGCGCGTCTCGGATCGAATGCAGCCTTCCGCCCTGCCCGTCGCGCTGGGGGGTCGCGGCCTGCTGACCATCGCGGTGGCGCCCGGGGGCGGGCTTTGGGCCACCGACGATGCCGGCCAAGTGCTGGAGATCGACCGCGCAGGCCGGATCGTTGCGGAGGCAACTGGTCCGTTCCATTACCCGGCGGTGGCGACCGATCCCGCCGTTGGACAACCGTGGTTTGTCCGGTCTTCGGGCCGTTTCGTGTGGAGCCTGCCCGCGCCAGGCGCACCGGTGGTCGTGGGGCGGCCGGCCTCCGGCCAAGCTGATTCCCTCGGGCAGGCGCGCATTCCCTCCCATGCCCTTCTGGCCGATCTGGCCAATGCGGGTCATCTCGCGGTCCTCGGCGATCGATTGTTCTTCGCTCCGTTCATTCGCGACGAACTCGTGGCGATGTCACACGAGGGCGACACCCTGTGGATTGCGAGTCGGGGGCTTCCCCAGAGTACCGAGGAGCCGGCGTTTGAATTGCAGGAAGGCCGGGCGGTGATTGATTACCATCCGGTCAACCTTGGGCTCGTTGTGGGGCCGAACCGGCACCTGTACCTGCTCAGCACCCCGGGATTCACGATGACCGAGACCCGCCTGGACGAGTTCGACCCGGCCACCGGTGAACTCCTGAGGACCGGTCACCTGCCAACGGCCCTGCCCACCCTGGCGGCGGACCGGCAGGGCCGGGTCTACTTGGTGGACCCCGCGCGGCTTGCCGCGACACTGCCCCCCGACAGTCGTGAGCCGTTCCGGGAGTTCGATCTGCCCAGCGGAGACGATCGGAGGCTGCGGCTGGCCGACCTGCGGGGCCAGGTGACGCTGGTCAACTTCTGGGCCTCATGGTGCGCACCCTGCCGGCGCGAGATGCCGGCGCTGGACGCGCTGGCCCGTGAACTCGAACCGCACGGCCTCCACTTGGTTGGACTCAATGATGACGACAGTCCGGGACGTGCGGGTGCGTTCCTGGCAGAGGTGGGGCTGGACATGGCGACGGGACTCGGGGGCGGAGACTTGCGGCGGCAGTACGGCCTGCCCGGACTGCCGGTCACCATGTTGATCGATCGTGATCTGCGGATTGCGGCGCGATGGATTGGCGAACTGACGGCCGCCCAATTGGGCG
>JAWXBA010000042.1:0-3020 GCA_034439775.1 Gemmatimonadota bacterium
CTCGCCTGCCCTGGCCATATTGCCAAGTTGACATGACTCTCCAACAGACACTGAACGGTCAGTACGGCGGTCCCGACCGCCGCCAGCCTCTGATTCCGCCCCAGGGCCGCCAATGAACGCTGTCGAAATCGAAGAGGCTGTTTCCGGGTTGAAGGTCGTTCTCAAAGACGAGCCGACCTCCCACTCCAGACTGCTCCCCCGTGTCCATTGTACGACTCCTATGTTTTGGTGACACGCATAGGATCGTTGTCCATTCCCTAATCGGTGCAACAATTGTGTAGCGGCCGCAGGCTCACGGGCGCGGCAGGCACGGGGGGTCAGCGTGGCGCAGGTCGCTCCCGGATAGGGGCATCGGTGGCGGAACTGGATCTGCTCAACCCCAGGGACCACCCATTGGTCCCGTTCTCACAGGCCCCCGACCCGATCGAGGATCGGTTGAGCGGCAGGTACCCCAGGTGAGCCCCAGGCGGCAGGGAAACCATACCATGGCTTTTCCATAGTATGGTTTATGTCGTAACCCATACTTGAGAGGATGATGGGGGCTGGCGGAACGGAATAGGTGGCAAGACGGGGTGGCTCCGATCGTCGGAAGCCACCCCGTTCGTCTCGCCCCTCCTTGTCACAGCACCGACTTCTTGCTTCTCGCTTCTTTACGGCCTCGCCCCCGGCCGCCGCGCCAAGCTGCGGTAGTACTCCTCCACCAGCGCACGATACTCCGGCGGTACCTGCCCGGAGCTGCCCAGCGCCGGCCCACCGACGGCATCGCCGTTGAACTTGCGCCAGAGGGTAAACTCAAATGTCTTCATCCGCTCGATCAGCGCCGCCTGCAGCTGGTCGAGTCCCGCCGGGTTCCCAGTGGGACGCTCCAGCGACCGCAGGTCGTTGATCATCCGATCGAGCTCGCCGGTCTCGACACCCTGACGCCGCAGGTCATCCCGAAGCTCCTCGGCGGCCTGACGCCGCAGCCGGAACTCCCCGGCAATCTGCCGGGCGTCGCCACCGCCCTGGCCCTGGCCTTGACCCTGCTCCTGACCCTGACCGGGCCGGCCACGGCCGGCCCCTACCTGGCCCTGCTGTCCTTGGCCCTGACCTGGCTCGGGCTCGCCGGGCCGGCCACGGCCGGCCCCTACCTGGCCCTGCTGTCCTTGGCCCTGACCTGGCTCGGGCTCGCCGGGCCGGCCACGGCCGGCCCCTACCTGCCCCGCTGCCCCGCTGTCTGCCTGCTGTCCCGTCCGCTCCCGCAGCGACTCCAACCCACGCACCAGGTCCCGGGCACGATCCAGCGCCCGCTCCTGCTGCCGCTCCGCCGACTCTCCCACCGCCCCGGCTGCCTGCTGGAGTCGCTCGGCCACCGAGTCGAGATAGTCGCTGATCTGGTTCTCGAATTCCCTGACATACTCCGGCGAGCCACTGCGCGCCACACCCTTGGAGTAGGTGATCCGATCGCGCAGGCGGCTGTCGCGGATCTCGCTCGCGGCGCCTTCAAGACCTGTTGCCGCCTTGGGCTGCTCCCGCCTGGCGTCGCGCGCCAGCCGCTCGGCGTCGGCCTGCAAGCCGTTGACCTCGCCGGCCAGCGCGTCCTTGCGTTCGTCCATTCGCCGCAGCCGCTCATTGCGATCGGCGCCGGTGCTGTTCTCCAGGCCTTCGACGCCACTCTGGATCTCATCCTGGCGCTGGCTCAGCGCCTGGGCCCTACGCTCCAGATCCTTGATATCGTCCTGGATACCAGTGCTCCGGGCGTTGTCCATTCCCTGGGCGGCCCGCTGCAACCGGTCCAGCGCCGATTGACCCTGCTGGGCATTGCCGCTGGCGGCCCGCCGCATGGCGTCGGCGGCCTGCTGCATCTGCCGAGCGGCGTCGGCCAGCTCTGGTGACTGCTGCTCGCGTGACAGTCGTTCCAGCCGGCGCGCCTCCTCCTCAGCCTGCTGCGCCAGGTCGCGCTGGGCGCCGCCACCGCCGCCGCTGCCGGCCTCGCGCCCCAGCCGATTGCGGAGCTCATCCGCCATCCGCTGCATCCGCTCGTTCTCCTGCTGCTGGCGTGCAGCCAGCTGCCGGAGCTTCTCACGGGCCTCGTCGACTTCCTGCTGGGCCTGGTTCGATGCTTCGCGCTGGACCGCCTCGTACTGGTTGCGCATCCGATCGGTCTCAAGCTCGAACAGATCGGCGAGGTCCTCCGCGCTGGCTGCACCGCCCCCCCCGCCGCCGCCTTGCTGCTGCCCCATCTGCACCTGCACATCGCGATACGCCGCCTCCGCCCTTTGCAGCCGCTGCAGGGCCCGCTGCTCCGGAGGAATGGCGCCGGGAGCACGGCCGGTGCCGAGCGACTCCTCCGCCTCCTGCATGTCGCGCACGGCGGTGTCGAGCTCTGCCTTGATCAGTGCGAAGAGTGTGTCCGAGGCCGCCACATTCCGTTCCGCGATCCGGGTGGCCAGCGTCCCGACATCCTCCTTGATCCGCCCCTGGGCAATGGCCAGGGTGGTCAGGTTCTCGCGCTTTTCCCGCTCGCTGGCCTTGGTGCTGTCGCGCACCCAGTTGAACGTGCCGGAGACGATCTCGCGCTGCCGGGCCGAGAGCCCCTCGGGAGACTCACCACCACCACCGCCACCACCGCCACCACCCTGCTCCGCCTGGCGGTAGTTCTTGTTGAACGGTCGCACTTCGAGGAAATAGATGTCGCTGGTGGAGCTGTTGCCGCCACCGTCCGTCGCCACAGCGTGGTAGGAGACCAGGTCGCCCGGGACGAGGGTGAACTCCTCCAGGAAAATGGTGTGCGCCGCGCGAAGGTCGGTGGTGCCGCTGGTGGTGTTCCGCGCCAGGGAAATACTCTTCTCCGCCCCGCCATTGACGCTGTAGCGAAGCTCCAGCGCACTGATGCCATAGTCATCCGCCGAACGCACCGAGACGACCACCTCTTCCAGGGAGGTGACCTTGGTATCGCGACCGGGCTCGTCGATGCGAATGACCGGCGGCTGGTCCACCAGCGCCTCGACGGTATAGTGGACCGTGCCCGGCACCATGGC
>JAWXBA010000043.1:0-14674 GCA_034439775.1 Gemmatimonadota bacterium
GCGTTCGTCTATCGCCAGCGCGGCCGCACCCCGGCCGGCCTGACCATCGGGCGGAGTGCGTGAGCACCGTCGGCGCCATTCCTCCCGCACCGCTCGGCGGGGTGCAGGCGCACCTGCGTTCGGAGGCCGCGCCGTCGCCAGTTGGCCGCGGTGGCGGCTCGGCTGCACGCACCGGCGGCTTGATGCGCTTCCGGCGAGGCGCCGAAACCTGGCTGGCGCTCGGCGTGGTGGTGATCATCGGCCTGCTCATCGTGCCGCTGCCACCGCCGGTGCTCGATGGACTCCTGGCGCTCAGCCTGGCGCTCTCGATCATCGTGCTGCTGGTGACTCTGGGCGCCAGCGACCCGCTCGAGTTCAGTGCCTTCCCGAGCCTGCTCCTGCTGCTGACCTTGTTCCGGCTCGGACTCAACGTCGGCACCACCCGTCTGATCCTGGGCGGCGGCTACGCCGGCGAGATGGTTGCCGCCTTCGGGGATTTCCTGATCGGTGGCAACCTGGTCGTTGGTCTGGTGATCTTCCTGATCCTGGTCGTGATCAACTTCATGGTGATCACCAAGGGTGCCGGACGGATTGCCGAGGTCGCCGCTCGCTTTACCCTCGACGCCATGCCCGGCAAGCAGATGGCAATCGACGCCGACCTCGGCGCCGGCCTGATCGACGAGCACGAGGCCCGCCGCCGCCGCCGCGAGATTGCCCGCTCCGCCGACTTCTACGGCGCCATGGATGGCGCCGCCAAGTTCGTCCGCGGCGATGCCGTGGCCGGTCTGATCATCACTGCCATCAACCTGGTCGGCGGCTTTGCCATCGGCATGTTTCAGCAGGGGATGTCCGCCGCCGAATCGGCCACCACCTACAGCACCCTGACCGTCGGCGACGGGCTGATCACCCAGATCCCGGCGCTGATCGTCAGCACCGCCGCCGGCATCCTGGTCACCTATGGTGCCTCCAGTGAGGGGGTCGGTGCCGCGCTGATCGGCCAGCTCACCGCCTCACCCCGGCCGCTCTGGCTGGCCTCCGGCGTCATCGGGGCGTTCGGGCTGCTGCCCGGCCTGCCGGCCCTGCCGTTCGTGCTGCTGGCCGCCGCCACCGGCCTGATGGCATGGCGCCGGCAACAGGGCGTGGTTGCCGCCGATGCGCCGGGACAGACGCCCACCGGTGAGGCGATGCCGACGGCTCCACCGATGGCCGAGCTGATGCAGGTGGACACCCTTGAAGTGGAACTCGGCTACGCCCTGGTCTCGCTGGTGGACGAGACCCAGCAGGGCGATCTCCTCCATCGCGTGGCCATCATGCGGCGGCAGGCGGCGCTCGAGATCGGGGTGCTGGTGCCGCCCGCCCGGATTCGCGACAACATTCGCCTGACGCCCACCGAATACCTGATCCGGATTCGCGGGGTCAAGGTGGCGGGCGGCGAGGTGATGCCACGCTATCTCCTGGCGCTCGACCCGGGTGGGGTGGCGCCGGCAATCGACGGGATCCGGACCACCGACCCGTCGTTCGGGATGCCGGCCACCTGGATCACCCCCGATCGCCGGCTCGACGCCGAGGCGATGGGGTACAATGTTGTCGAGGCCGCCACCGTGCTCGCCACCCACCTGATGGAGACGATCCGCCGCCACGCCGGCAGCCTCCTCTCCCGCCAGGATGTGCGCCAGCTGATCGATGCCCTGCGCGAAACCCATCCGGCGCTGATCGAGGACCTCATCCCGGCCCGGCTCTCGCTCGGCACCCTCCATCGGGTGCTCCAGCGGTTGCTCCAGGAGGGGCTACCGGTCCGTGACCTCGTCACCATCCTCGAGGCACTGTCGGACGTGGCCGAGTCGAGCAAGGATCCCGAAGTGCTCACCGAGCATGTCCGTCGCTCCCTGTCGCACCTGGTGGCGCAGCGCTTCGCCGACGATGACGCCACGGTGCGCGGCATCACCGTCGGGCCCCGGCTGGAGGCAGCACTGATGCAGCTCTTCTCCCCCCGAGCCGGCGGCGAGAATGCCCGGCCGCTGGAACCCGATCAGCTCACCGCCCTGCTCCGCCAGCTCGACAGCATGGTCTCGGCGGCACGCCGCGAGGGCCGCAGCCGGCCGCTGATTACGCCCGCCGGCCTCCGGGTGGGCATTCGCCGCCTGGTAGAACCGATCCTGCCAGACCTGTCCGTCGTGTCCCTGCGGGAATTGCCTCCGCAGACACCAGTCCAGAGCACCGCCCTGTGGGAGGTACCTCGTGCTTGAAGTCTTTGTCGGTGACCATTTGGCCACTGTCCTGAGCGAAGTGCGCCGCACCCTCGGACCGGACGCCTGCGTGGTGGAAGTGACCACCACCGATGGCCGGGTCGAGGTGCTCGCCTCCGAGGTGGCGCTCACCGTCCACCCGGTGCGGCGCGGGCCTCCGCCGGAACCAGTGCCGACCACCGCAGTGGAATCGCCGGATCCCGAACTCTTCGGTGCCGTCCGGCGCGATCCCGGCAGCGCGGAGTCGGTCCGCCGCACGCCCCCCAGGACCAGGCCCGGTCAACCCACCGATCCGGCGTGGGACAGCCCGTCGCCGATTCGCCCGATGCTCATTGCGCTGATCGGGCCGACCGGTGCCGGCAAGACCACCACCCTGGCCAAGCTGGCCACCAACCCGATCGCTTTTGGCCGCCGCTCGGTCGGGGTGCTCGGACTCGACACCTACCGGATCGGAGCAGTGGAGCAGCTGGAGACCTACGCCGAACTAGCCGGGATCCCCTGCGAGGTGGCGTATGACCAGGCCGACCTGCCGCGGGCGCTTGGCCGCCTGGCGGAGTGTGACGTCGTGCTGGTGGACACCCCGGGTCGCGGGCCGCGCCAGTCCGAGGATCTGGCCACCATCCGGCAGTGGCTTGCCAAGCTCTCGCCCGACGAGACCCACCTGGTGCTGCCCGCCAGCATGATGCCCCAGGTCATGCGCCGCACCATTGCGAGTTTCTCGACCTTCCGGGTGACCCACATGCTGGCCACCAAGCTCGACGAATGCCCGCTCGACACCCGGGTCTTTGACGTGGTGGCCCGGCAGGGGCACGCCATGCGCTGGTACACCGACGGGCAGGAGGTTCCCGCCGACCTGCACGCCGCCACCGACCGGATCGAACGCGCCACATCACGTTTTACGGCGCGGCAGCGCGCCCAGGAGGCGTTCGCATGACCGACCAGGCCAAGGCTCTGCGCCAGGTGCGCAGCGAGCCCATCGTCATGCCCGAGCGGCTCACCCCTGCCACTGAGACCGAGGCGATCGTGGTCGGCAGCGGCAAGGGCGGCGCCGGCAAGTCGCTGGTCTCGCTCACCATGGCGGCCGCGCTGGCCGATCAGGGCCATCGTGTCCTGCTGGTCGATGGCGACCAGAACCTCGGCAACCTTCACGTGCTGCTTGGGGTGCGTCCCACGATCCAGCCGTCGGCGTTGCTCGATGGCAACGTGGACCCGGCCGACCTGGTCGTCTCGGTGGCGCCGGGGCTCTGGCTGATGCCCGCCGCCAGCGGTGACGAGGCCATCCAGCGCCTGAGCGGCACCGACCGCGCCCGACTCCACCGGCGCGTCACCACGCTCTACCCCGAATACGATGTAGTGGTCATCGATGCCGCCGCCGGGCTCGACAGCGCGCTGCGCTGCGCGGCACTTCGCGCCACCCGTCTGGTGGTCATCACCACGCCGGAGCCGACCGCGCTCACCAGCGCCTACGCCCTGGTCAAGATGGTGCACGCCCGCCTGCCGCGCCTGCCGGTGGACCTGATGGTCAACCGGACGGTGAGCCCCGAAGAGGGACAGCTGGCCGCCGATCGGTTGCAGGAGGCGGCGACCCGCTTTCTGGGTCGGCAGCTGCGCTACCTCGGCGCCGTTCCCGAGGACTCCGGGGTCCGCGGCTCACTCGCCAACCCCGCCGGGCTTGTCGATCCGGCTTCAGCGGGGCCGGCGCAGGCGCGGGTCCACGCCATCGTGCGCGAGGCGTTTCCCGACCTGACCGCGCGCACCCCGGCCCTGACGCAGGCCGCGGCATCGTGAGTGGTGAGGCCACCGGGGCGCTCTGGGCCCGCTATCGCGAATCGGGAGATCCCGCCGCGCGCGCGGAGATCCTGAGCGAGCTCATGGGACTGGTGCACCATACCGCCCGACAGATTGCCCGGCGGGTGGGTGACGCGGTGGCCTACGACGACCTGGTCGGCGCGGGCTCCCTCGGCCTGGTCCAGGCCTTTGGCGGATTCGACCCCCACCGGGGCGTCTCGTTCGTGACCTACGCCACCACCCGGATTCGCGGCGCGGTGCTCGACGAACTCCGCGCCGCCGACTGGCGGCCGCGCTCGGTACGGACCCGGGCCCGCGAGCTTGAGGCCGCTGCCGGTGAGCTGTACGCCCGGCTGGGGCGCCCGCCACGACACGTGGAGGTGGCCGAGGAACTGGACATCGATCCGGCCACCTACTGGAAGTGGCGCAGCGATGCCGAAACCGGCGCGGTGGTGCCGCTCGACGACCGCAGCCCGGGCCCCGATGGCGATCGCGTCCCGCTGGCCGACCGGCTCGCCGATCCCGCCGCCGAGGCGCCCGATTTCGCCGTGGAGGCCACCGAGCGCGCCGACCAGGTCCAGGCCGCCATTCGCGACCTGTCCGAGCAGCAACGCACCGTGCTTGCCCTCTGCTACTACGAAGGACTGAGCCTCCGTCAGGTGGCCGAGGTGCTCCACGTCACCGAGAGTCGCATCTCCCAAATTCGCACCGCCGCAATCCGCAACCTGCGGGCTCGGCTGGAGGACGCTGCATGAGCAATCGACTGATCTGGATCGCCCTTGGTATCGTGGCCGCCGTGCTGGTCGGCGTGTCGGCCCTGGCCAGTCCCGGCAGCTGGCAAGCCATCTGGGCACCGGTGGCCGCCTATCCCTGGCAAAGCCTCTGGGCGCCAATCGCTGCCTATCCGTGGCAGGCGTGGTACGACGCCAACCTGGCCCGCACCCTGGCGCTGGTCTACCAGTATCCGGTCGGAGCGGCCGTGGTCGGTGGCATGCTGGCCCTGGTGCCGGTGGCGCTGGTGGTGCGGTGGGTTCGCCGTCCCCGCCAGCCCAAAGTGGCGATGCTGCCGTTCAGCCAGGCGTTGGAGCACGCCATGACGGAGCTCAACGCAGCGCCAGCGGCCCGACCCCGCAAACGGCACGTGGCCGAGCTGGCATTGGCGGGGCACCCGGTGGCGGAGATCGCCCGGACCACCCGGCTCTCCCAGGATGCGGTCCGCGCTCTGCTGGCACGGCGGACCTGACCACCTGGGAAGCGGCACGAATTGCCGATCTGGAAATCGGGGGGGCGAAGGTGGCCCCAGCGACGATTGCTAAGGTGCGTATGGACAATCGGTTAGCTCTGTCATCAGGGGCGGCACGTCGCTTGCCATTCTCCCGGCAATCACCCGCACCGGAGCCGGCATGACTGTCCCAGCATTTGTGGTTGCCGCCCGCACGATGGCGTACCTGACCCAACGGCAGGAAGTTATCGCCAACAACCTGGCCAACGCCAACACCGATGGCTTCAAGGCCGATCGGATTACCGGGCGGAGCTTCGACGAACTGTTCCCGGAGGCGCTCGCCAGCCTGGATCTGAAACAGGGCGCCGTCCGGGACACCGGCCGGACCCTGGATGTGGCGCTCGAGACCGACGGATTCCTGGTGGTAAGCACCGCCAGGGGGGATCGGCTCATCCGCGGCGGCGGCCTGACGATGGACGCGGCCGGACTGCTGGTGGACCAGGATGGCAATCCAGTCATGGGGCTTGAGGGAGCGCTGCACATCCGGGGCGCACGGGTCGAGATCGAGCCCGACGGCACCGTGGTGGTCGATGGCGCCCGTGCCGGCAAGCTGAAGGTGGTGCAGGTGGCGAATCCGGCCACCCTGGTCAAGGAAGGCGTCGGCCGGTTCATCGCCACCGAGGGCACCATCGCTCCGGCCGATGTCCGGATGCGTCAGGGCGCCCTTGAAGATGCCAACGTCGACCCGATGACCGGTACCGTGGACATGATCCAGATCCAACGGGCCTACAGCACCAACGCCGAGGTGCTCCGGGTGCTGGACAGCGTTCTTGGCACCCTGACCAGCGATATCGGTCGCGTCTAGCACCATGTCCCCTCCCGTTTCAGGAGCCCAGTCATGAGCGACTCTCTGCGCACCTCCGCCAGCGGCATGATTGCCCAGCAGAAGCGGGTGGATGTCATTGCCAATAACCTGGCCAACGTCAACACCACCGGCTTCAAGCGCAGCCGCACCAATTTCGAGGACCTGCTCTACAACACCATCCAGGGTCCCCGCCGGGTGGCCGGCGACGCCATCCTCGGCCCGATCCAGATTGGCCACGGGGTCCGGCTGTCATCGATCTCACGGGTTGAGGGGCAGGGCGGGGTCGAAATTACCGGCCGGCCACTCGATCTCGGCATCGAGGGCGAGGGGTTCTTCCAGGTCGAGCTCCCCGATGGCACCATCGCCTATACCCGCGACGGCGCCTTCACGTTGTCGGAGTCGGGGCAACTCGTCACCGGCGCTGGCCATACCGTCATTCCCGGCGTGGTCCTGCCGCCCGATGCCAGCAGCGTCACCATCACGGAAACCGGGGTGGTGTCGGTCGGCACCGGCACCGAGGGCCAGACGGTCGAGGTCGGGCGGCTCGAGCTGGTGCGCTTTGCCAACCCCACCGGGCTGCTTGCCCTCGGCGGCAACCTGATGGCCGAGACGGTCGCCTCGGGTCCGCCGGCTGCCGGGTTTCCGCAGGAGGAGGGCTTCGGTCGCGTGCTGCAGGGAACCCTGGAGTCGAGCAACGTGGAAATCGTCCAGGAGATGACCGACATGATCGCCGCGCAGCGGGCGTACGAGATCAACGCCCGGGCCATTCGCGCGGCCGAAGACATGATGCGGTCGATCGATGATCTCATCCGCTAGCCTGCTGCTCCTCGCCTCGGTGGCGGTGGGACCGGACAGTCTTCCGGCCGCGCTGGTGCTCCAGGCGCAGGAATGGATCGGGCGGCAGTGGGGCGTGGCGGCCGGGGCGGTGCAGCTCGAATGGGGGCGCCACGTGGGACTCGGCCCTGAGGCAGCCACCGCACCGATCCGGATCAGTGGGTCGGGCGCCAACGGCTGGTTCGTGGTGACGGTGGAGCCCGAGAAGGATCGGCCCGCCGCGGTCACCGTCCGTGCCGGCACCCTCTCGCTCCAGCCGGTGGCGGTGCACGCCCTCGCGGCGGGGAGCCGCCTGAGCGAGGGAGACTTCGTCATGGCCGAGCGCGTGGTCTGGGGGCCGCCCACCGCGCCGGAGAACGACCCGCTCCCGGTCGGCGAAGGGTGGGAGGTGCGTCGCGCAGTGCCTGAAGGGGCCGCGCTGGTGCCCCCGCTGGTGCAGGCGCCAAGGCTGGTGGTGTCCGGGGATCCGGTCACCTTCGTGTGGACCCGCGGGGCGATCCGGATGGAACGGACGGCCATCGCGCAGGGAAGTGCCCGACTCGGCGAGCTGGTGCATGCCCAGGTGGGCTCGGTGCGCCTGACCGGCACCGTCATTGGCCCCCGTATCGCTCTGGTGGAGCAGGAGAGGCAACCATGAAGTTCAATCGATCTACCTTCGCCGTTGTCGTCCTCGCCGTTCCCGGCCTGGCCGAAGCGCAGGGTGGCACCCCCCCCGATTCGACCGCGCCTCCCGCGGCGGTGGCAGCGGCGGCGCCCCGGCAGTCGTGGCTGTCGGATCGGTTGCCGCTCCGGGTCGGCGACCTGATCACCATCGTGGTGGATGAGAGCACCGACTCGCGCGAACGGTCGAGCAACGTGGCCCGCTCCACCCGGTCCCAGGAGGCGACGATCAGCAGCGATCCCGCCAACGCCGACGTCGGGATCGGGTACGGGGCGCGTTCCGACAACACCGGCACCGTCAACCGCTCGGGCGAACTGTCCGGGGTCCTGTCGGTCCGGGTGGTGGGGATCGAGCCCAACGGACTGGCCCGGATCGAGGGGCGCAAGGCGGTCACCTTGGACGGACGGACCCAGGAACTGATGATCACCGGCGTGGTCCGCTCCGAGGATGTCACCGCCGGCAACACGGTCTACTCCTCGCGGATTGCCGATGCGGTCCTGACCTACAAGGGCAAGAAGATCGGGCCCTCCACCGGGATCATTGGCAAGATCCTTGGGCTGTTGTGGCCATGAAGCGACTGCTGCTGGCCGCGGCGCTGCTCGCCGCGAGTGCCCCGGCCAGCCCGGCCCAGACGGTGGGCGACCTGACCGTGCGCGAGGGCGAGGTGCCGGTCCGGATCGTTGGCTATGGCCTCGTGGTGGGCCTCGATGGCACCGGCGATCGCTCGTTCGGCAGCAGTGTCGGCAGCGTGCAGACCGTCCGGTCGGTCACTAACCTGCTGCGGCGCTTCAATATCGAAGTTCCCCCGGACCGGCTTCGACTCCGTAATGTTGCTGCGGTGCTGGTGACCGCCGAAATCTCGGCGTTCCTGCGCCCCGGGGCCGGGTTCGAAGTGCAGGTGGCCTCGATCGGCGATGCCACCTCCCTGCGAGGCGGAGTGCTCTGGATGACGCCGCTGATGAGTGGCCCCAATGCGGACCCGGTGGCCACCGCCCAGGGGCCGATCCCGATTGCCGTGGACGACCGCTCCCGGTTCCGTTCCCGGGGAGCCTCCAGCGGCCGGATCGCCGATGGCGGCCTCCTCGAAATACCGCTACCTGTCATTGTGGCAGCCACGGTCCCCCGGCTCCACCTCAAGTCGCCTGATTTGGCTGTGGCGGCCAGGATTGCGGCCGCGATCGATTCTGCAGTGGGTGCCGGAACGGCACGGGTGGACGATCCGGGCCGCGTCACGCTAAGCCCCCCGGCCACTGCGACCGATAACTTGGCTGTATTCATGGCCGGCCTGGACACCTTGAAGGTTCGGGTGCCCGTGGCGGCTCGCATCGTCATTGACGCCCGGACCGGCAGCGTGGTGGCCGGGGGCAACGTGCCGCTCGGTGATGCGGTGGTTTCGCTCCAGGGGATTACGGTCCGGATCGGCGGCGCCGCTCGGGCCGACGGCACCGGCACTCCAGGGGTTCTGGCCCTTGGAACCGGCGCCACGGTGCAGGATCTGGCGGAAGGCCTCCGGGCCCTGGGGATTGGCGGCAGCGATGTCGCGGCGGTCTTTGATGGGCTCCGCGCTGCCGGCGCTGTGACCGCCTCGGTGATGGTGCGATGACCGGCCCGATCGGTCCCGGCCTGACCGGCGCGGCGCCGCCGAGTCCCCGCGAGCGGTTGCTCGAGTCGAGTCGGCAGATGGAGGCGGTGTTCTTTCAACAGATGTTGCAGGCAATGCGGCAGGCGGCTCCCGCCGAGGGAGGGTTGTTCGAGACCTCCGAGGCCGAGCAGATGTTTCGCAGCCTTTTCGATGAGACGGTGGCACAGCTCGCTGCCGAACAGAGTGAACGCGGGCCGGGCATGGCGATGTTCCGGCAGATGAGTGGTCACCTTCCTCCCGAGGAGGCGGCCGCAGCAGCCCCCCTCGGGACGTTGGAGCATCGCCATGGAGTTGAGCGCTGAGTCGCGACCGACGAGCCGCCCCGAGCCCCTCGTCGTGGCCATCATGAACGAACAGCAGCTGCTGACGGAACTGCGCCGCGCCCTGGCCCAGCAACGGAGCGGCGTCGCCACCGGCGATCCCGCCACCCTCGAGGCTGCCTCCCAGGCCGTTTCCCGCGCCATCCTGACCCTTGATGAGGCGCGCCGTCGTCGCGAGCAGATGGTGCAGCTGGCCAGCAACGGTCGGCCGGTTCGGCTGGAACACCTCGAGTCGGTGGCCGGCCCGGTTCCCGGTTTGGCAGCTTCCCGCCAGGCGCTCCGCGCCGAGGCCGAAGCCGCGGTGCGCGAACTGGGCGAGACCCAGGAACTGCTCCAGGCGGCCATTCGCGCCGGTGATGCCTACCTGCAATCGCTCTTTGCCTCGGTCACCGAGGCGTCCCGCCCATACCCACCTGTCCTCCATTCCCAGGTGCCGGTGCGCGCCTCGGCGGGTCTGCTCGTGAATCGGAGCGCCTGAGCCATGTCCATCAACAACCTGATGAGCATCGCCCGGACCGCGCTGATGACCCACCAGCAGGCGATCGACATTACCGGGCACAACATTGCCAACGCCAACACGCCGGGGTACAGCCGCCAGCGGCTTGAGCTGGCGGCGGCGGTGCCGCTGCGCACCCCGATCGGCACCCTTGGCCGGGGCGTGTCCGCCACCGGCATCATGTCGTATCGGGACGTCCTGCTCGACGCGGCGTATCGCCGTGAGCAGAGCGCCTTTTCTCATGCCGACACCCTGCGCGGCCTGATGGGCGGCGTCGAGGAGGTCTTTGCCGAGCCCTCTGATGTCGGGATCAGCGCGGCGCTCGATGCGATGTTCAACGCCTTCAGCGACCTCTCGCAGACCCCGGCGAGCGCCGCGGCGCGGGTCGCGGTGCGCGATGCGGTGCAGCAACTGGTCAATCGCATTCACGATGTCGATGGCCGGCTCGCCACTCAGCAAACTGAAATCGGTGGCCAGATCAGCGCCACGGTGGACCGGATCAACCAGATCGGCCAGCAGGTGGCGGCCCTCACCCTGGATATCGTGGCAGCCAGTGCCGGTGGTGGCGCCGCGCCGGACCTCCAGGATGCCCGCGACGGGCTGCTCGATGAGCTTGCCACCCTGGTCGGCACCCGGGTCCTGCCTCGCGGCGATGGCTCGGTGGCCGTGATTGTTGGCGACGCCCTGCTGGTGGAGGGCGCCTATCCGCAGACCCTCGATGTGCGCACCGTGCCGGGCGGCGGCTTTGCTGCCGGGATTGTCGGTTCGCCCCGCAACATCAAGCCCGGCGGCGGCGTGCTCGGTGCACTGAGCGACCTCTCCACCGGTGGGATTCCCGGCGTCCGGAGTGAACTTGACCGGCTCGCCGCCGGCCTGGTCACCACCATCAACACCATCCATGCCGCCGGCACCACCCTCGGTGGCGCCACGGGGGTGGATCTGTTCAATCCGGCCGGCCTGACCGCCGGCACGATCGGCCTCTCCGCAGCGATCATTGCCAATCCGCAGGACATCGTCTCGGGCGCCACCAGCCAGCCCGGCGACAACACCGTGGCTTTGCAGCTTTCCGGGCTGCGCTCCACCGCGATCGCCAGCCTCAACGGCGGCAGCGCCACCGAGTTCTTTGCCGGACTGGTGAGCAGCGTGGCGTCGATGGTGCGCGATGCCGACCAGAGTGCCCGGATTGGCGACCAGATTGTGGCCGGCATTGTCGCCCGGCGGGAATCGGTCCGGGGGGTGTCGACGGACGAGGAGATGGTAAAGTTGATCGTGCAGCAGCAGGCATTCTCAGCGGCGGCCCGCCTGGTGATGGTGGCCGATGAGCTGATGCAGGACGTCTTGAGGATGGTCTAGTCGGTGCTGGTCCTGAGCCGCAAGGTTGGCGAGGCCATCGTCATCGATCATGATGTTCGGGTGGTGGTCCTGTCGGTGGACCGGCGGGGAGTGCGGTTGGGGTTTGAGGCACCGGGAGGCCGGCAGGTCCTGCGAGAGGAGCTGGTCCTCGAGGTGGCCACGGAAAACCAGCGGGCCGCTGCCCCCAGGCTTTCCGATCAGTTGGCCGGGCACCTGGCCCCGGCACCGCTCGTTCCCGCTGCCCAGCCAGATCCTACCGACCGCTAGGCCGCACCCTCCCGACCCCAGGGACCCCGCAGGGTGCGGGTCCGCTCCCGATGCACCGAAACCGGCAGCGCCAGCGGGTCGATCTGGTGGCGATTGCGGATCAGGTCCAGCGTCGAGATGTTGAGCACCGATCCCGACGACAACAGCTTGACTCCGGACACCGTGTGCAGGTCGGTCGCCAGCTCCATCCCCTCCGACAATCCATCGTAGGACACCCACGACAGCGGCTCCTGCCACGTGGGCGTCTCCGTCTCGGCCACGATCGCCTCGAGTACCGTGATGACCGCCGGATCGTACCAGCGGCCGCTCTCGGGTATCAGGCTGGCCGCCGCAAACGCGAGCGACGGCGACGCGGGGCGCCCGGGACGCTCCATCTCGGCCAGCAGGTCGGCGGCCACCCGCAGCAGCCGGGAGCGCAGCGGGATCTGACCGCGCTGGCGGCCGGCAGCAATGCCGCTGCCGTCCCAGTTGGCCCCGATCCCGTCCACCAGGTCGGCAATCTCCTGGAGATACGGCACCTCGGAAAGCAACCGTGCGGAGGCCGCTGGCACCAGTCGCGCGGCTGGCGCACCGGTCACCCGGCGCCCCATGGCAAAACGGCCGATCTCGTGGAGTCGCGCCGCCTGACGCAACTCATCGAGCATCGCCGGGCTCAAGTCAAAGCCGCGCGCAAGCAGGGAGGCCAGGTTGGCCACTTCCACCCCGCGATGGGCCGCCCCGGGCACCGCGGCGTCAAGGATGAGCACCAGCAGGTCGGTCAACCGGTCCATCGACGCCGCCAGGCGGTCGCGGGCCGCCGCCGCCACGATCCGGTCGGCGCGCACCTTGAGCAGGGCGTGCAGGGCGGCGGCCAGCTCACTTGAATCGATCGGTGTCGTCACGACCGCGGCAGCGCCCTCGGCCCACGCCAGTCGGCGCAGCCCGTGCTCGTTCGGCTCCGACACCACCATCGAAATCGGGGCGTCGGGAGCGTGATGCGAAATCTGCTGGAGCACCGGAATGGCATCGCCATCGGGCAGCGTGGCCATGACCAGCACGGCGTCGAGTGGCGGCCCTTTCAGGCGCTCGACCGCCTCGCGCTGGCTGCCGCCCTGCGACACGATGAAGCCGTGGCTCGACTCCAGGTCAAAGGCCATGTCGCCGCGACGGGATTCGTCGCCGTCCACCAGGAGGAGTCGCGGATCGGTCACGGGCGCCCCGTGCCCCCGCCAATCATCGCGGTGTTGCGGGGAGCAGCAGGGGGCACGGCAGCGATCGAGATCTCCTCGGGCACCCTCACCAGGATCGTCACCCGCCGGTTCTGGGGCGCCCGCGGATCCTCGGGCGTTCGCGGGTCGCGATCGGCCAGGCCGCGCACCGCCCGGACCTGCGCCTCGCCCAAGCCGCCCGCCAGCAGCGATCGCCGGACCGAGTTGGCCCGGTCGGAGCTCAACTCCCAGTTGTCGTAGTCGGCCCGGCCGGTGTAGGGCAGGGCGTCGGTGTGCCCCTCCACCACCAGGGCATACCCGGCGGTGCCGAGCACCGACCCGATCGACCGGAAAATCACCTCGGCACGGGGCAGCGGCCGGGAGATACCGCTGGCAAAGAACACATCGGTGGAGTCTTCCAGCAGCGAGATCCGCAGTCCCTCGTCGGTAATCACCACTTCGACGTGGCTGCCGAGTCCCATGGCATCGAGTGAATCGGGAATGACGTCCTTGATGCGCTGGCTCAGGGCAATCATCCGGTCGCGACGACCGTCGGCCATCTTGATGCTGACGCCGGGCTTGCCCGGGAGCAGCGGTTGGCCCTCGCCGGGAATGACCGAACTGCCGAACTCGCCGGCCCGGCCCATCGGGTCCTGGAAATAGCCGGCAATGGCGGTCCGGACCTCGGAGCTCTGGGTTACCAGCCAGAGCACCAGGAAGAGCGCCATCATCGAGGTCATGAAGTCGGCAAAGGCCACCTTCCACGCCCCGCCGTGGTGGCCGTGGGCGCGTCGCTTCTTCCTGACCACCCGGATGATCTGTTCCCGTTCAGTCTTCACGCCGCCTTCTCCTGCGTCCCGGCGCCAGCGGCAGGCTGGCGGGTGCTCTTGCAGGCGGCCTCCATCTCCAGGAACGACGGCCGGGAGTCGGCGTCCACCGATTTCCGGGCAAACTCGGCGGCCAGCATCGGCGGCAGGTTCTTGGCGAAGGCCACGATCCCGGCCTTGAGCGCCAGGTACAGGCCGTGCTCGTCGGCGTTGCTGGCCTCCATGTTGGAAGCCATCGGGGCCACGAATCCGTAGGAGAGCAGGATGCCCAGGAAGGTGCCGACCAGTGCGGCGGCAACGTGGTGACCGATCTCCTCGATCGGGCCACCGAGACTCTGCATCGTGACTACGATGCCGAGCACTGCGGCCACGATGCCGATGCCGGGAAGGCCGTCGGCCACCCGGTTGAGCGCTGCGACCGGCTTCGCGGCGGTATCGTGGTGCACTTCAATTTCGGCCTCGAGCAGCGCTTCGAGGTCAAAGGCCGACACCGACCCGACCATGACGGTCCGGAGGGCATCGCAGAGGAATTCCACCGCGTGGTGGTGCGCCAGCACCACCGGGTAGCGCTGGAAGATGGCGCTCTTTTCGGGAGACTCGATATGGGACTCGATGGCGATCAGGCCGTCGCGACGGGCCAGCTGGAACAGCTCAAAAAGGAGCTTGAGGACCTCGAGGTAGAATGCCTTGCCCCGCTCACTGTTCTTGAAGACTGCGGGAATCCGCGCCATCATCGTCTTGAGGACTGGCCCGGGGGTGCTGATCAGCATCGTTCCGAACGAGGTGCCGCAGATGATCACCCATTCGGACCAGGCCAGGAGGACGCCAAACGGTCCGTTGGCCATGGCGAATCCACCCATAACGGCAACCACCACGATGACCAGGCCAACAATTGCAACCACGGGAGCGCTCCTGACGCGTAGATGAGGTCCGGAGCGTGGTTATCGGTTGTTTTGCTGCAGAGATTAGCGCGGGGGAGGGTGGGAA
>JAWXBA010000044.1:0-2508 GCA_034439775.1 Gemmatimonadota bacterium
CAGGCCATGCGCACGGCCGATGGCCGGGCTGCCCTCCCGACGTCGATCCCCCTGGCCATCGCACTGCACCAGGCCGCCCAGGTCGCGGCGATCGTCGCCGCGTGCATGGGCGACAACCTGGAGCTGCTGGGCCGGTCGATCGATGACCGGATTGCGGAGCCCGCCCGCTCGCCACTGCTCCCCGGCTTTGCCGAAGCCAAGGCCGCAGCACTGGCGGCGGGCGCCCTCGGATGTTCGATCAGCGGCTCCGGCCCGACCGCCTTTGCCCTGGTCGCTGGGGACGATGCCGGGGCCGTGGTGGCCCAGGCCATGCTCGCAGCCTACCGGAAGGCGGGGCTGACTGCGGCGGTGCGGGTGGCCACGACCAATCAGGAGGGAGTCCGACTGCTGTGAGCGCCTATCAGACCGATCGACCCGCCACCTGGCAGTGCTGTGCCGAGTGTGGCAATGAACTGCTGGAGACCGATCCAGCGGTCCGGTGTCCCGCCTGCCAGGGCCTGCTCGAGGTGCGGCACCGCCGCCCCGAGCTCGAGGCGGGCATCCTGCGCACCCTCTGGCCGACGCGCTGCTGCACCCGGCCGGACACGGTGGCATCGGGAGTCTGGCGATTCCAGGAGGTGGTGATGCCCACCGCCGGCGACGACGATATCGTCTCGCACCCAGAGGGGAACACGCCGATCCTGATCCGGGAGGCGCTCTCCGCCTGGGCCGGTGTGCCGGAGCTGGGGTTCAAGCACGAAGGCCACAACCCAACCGGCTCGTTCAAGGACCGCGGCATGACGGTGGCGGTAACACAGGCGCGCCGCATCGGGGCGTCCGCCGTGGCCTGTGCCTCGACCGGGAACACCGCCGCCTCCCTGGCGGCGTACGCCGCGCAGGCCGGGATTCCCGCCGTGGTGTTGATCCCCTCCGGGCAGGTGGCCTCAGGGAAGCTGGCGCAGGCCGTGGCGTACGGGGCTCGGGTGCTGCAGGTGGCGGGGGATTTCGACGACTGCCTTCGGGTGGCGGAAGAGCTGGGCCAGCGCCATGGCGTCTACCTGGTCAACTCGATCAATCCGTATCGGATCGAGGGACAGAAGACGATCGTCCTGGAGATGCTCCAGCAGCTGGACTGGGACCCGCCGGAGTGGATCGTGGTGCCGGCGGGCAACCTCGGCAACACCGCGGCGTTCGGGAAGGCCCTGGAGGAGGCGCTGGAGTGGGGGTTGATCGACCGCCTGCCCCGGGTGGTGGCGGTGCAAGCGGATGGCGCGGCGCCATTCGCCCGGAGTTTTGCGACCGGATTCGCGACCCGTGAGCGGGTGGTGGCGGACACCGTGGCGACGGCGATCCGGATCGGCGACCCGGCCAGTTGGGACCGGGCGGTGCGGACGATCCGGGCAACCAACGGGCTGGTCCGCTCGGTCTCCGATGCGGCAATCCTCGAGGCCAAGGTGCGGATTGATGCGGCGGGGGTAGGTTGTGAACCCGCCAGCGCTGCGACACTCGCGGCGATCCGGATGCTGGCGGCGGAGGGGGTCATTGCCAAGGAGGACCGAGTCGTGGCCATACTCACGGGCCACGTCCTCAAGGACCCCGGCGCCATCCTCGAGTACCATCTGGAGCGGAGCCCCAAACCGGCCGGCGCCAACCGGCCCAGGAAGATCGCCGCCGATGCTGGCGCGGTGGCGCGCTACCTCAAGCTCTGACCCGAACCGGCCGGCCGGTCAGAGCTCTTCCAGCGTCACTTCGGCGGCGCCGTCCTCGTCCCAGATCACATGGACACGGCAGGCACGGCAGCAGATCTCGCAATCCTCCACATACTCCTGTTCCCCGCCGCCGGCGGGATCGAGGGCGAGTTCAAACTCCTCGCCGCAGTGGGGACAGCTGACCTGCGCCTCGGCCTGGACGCGACCGTGGTCCTTTCCAGGGCTATCGTCGTCGAGCGCTGGACCGTGATCGGAATCGTCGTCATCGTGGTACATCAGCAGGATCCTGAGAGAGGGATACCCGACAAACTAGCACACTCCGGCCCGCTGGCCAGATGTCCCCCCCCGGAACGCCAAACCGCCCGGCCCCGGAGATACCGGGACCGGGCGGCTCGCCAGCACGGGGCGTGATTCAGTTGCCGAGCGGGATCCGGAGGCCGCCGGCCACCGAGACGCCCGAGCCGTCGCCAACGTACAGGCGGAACTCGGCGAACGGCTTGATGCGGGCCGCGGACTGCGGCTCGAATCCGCCGATCAGGTTCAGCCCGACGTCGCTGCCGGAGCAGAGGTCGGCAAACGTCCCGGTGCAGCCATCGACACTGTACTTGGAATAGTTCAAGCCGGCGCCGACATAGAGCCAGTTCAGACTCTCGCCGGGGACCTTGTACATCAGGTCGGCGTTGAGCTCCCAGCTGGTGACGCCCTCGCCCACAAACCAGTAGCCGAAGGAGGGGTGGATCGAGATGGCGTCGGTCAGGGGCTTGGTCAGGAATGCGCCGATGCCAAAATCGGATCCATCGAAGTGGAACATCGCACGCGG
>JAWXBA010000045.1:0-6523 GCA_034439775.1 Gemmatimonadota bacterium
CATCTGGCGTCCTTGGTGGGGGTTCCAAATCATCGTGCGAGTCGGCGCGTCCGTCAAGTAGCAGGCCCGAATTAAGGTCCAGATCGTCTCGAACCGACCCCTCAAAAACCGACGCTCTTGGGAAACGGATCGGAGCCGACCTGCGATTTGAGTCTGGCCGAGGGAGGAGTCAGACTCCTCCCAATTTTCGGCCGACTTGCCGCGTGCTACAACCTGTCCATCACGAACGATGCGCTTATCACAGGGCTGAGGGGAATGTGGGCGACCGGCAGTCCGCCACATCCGATCACCTGGATCGCATGACGCTGTTCGTTGTACTTGACCAGTTCGGGTAGTTCAGCCAGCGTTTGGATCAATCCCAGAACGTCCCGACTCTCAATCATCGCCGCGACCCGGGTCTCACTTGACCCTGATGGTAGGAAAGTCTCGCCACACGCTCCACCAGCACAATTGATCATATTGCAGGTTTCGTGAACATGATCGAACCCTCCAGGTACCGGGCCACCCCACTCCCAACCACCGTAGTACTGAGGCTGCATGGGGCACGAGAGGCAAATTGCGGGGCAGACACCTGATGACGGTTCGGCCCCGTGCCCGTCGCTTGCCGTGGCCAGGCTTAGCACCAACAACAGCGCTACTGAAAGCAGGAAACCGGTACCTGCGAACCTTCCAGCTAGAGCTCTACGGTTGTCCGTTGACATGGCGACCTCTGTGTTAGAAGTATTGGCGGCGCTGTAGCTGCGCTAGCCCCTCCGCCCGAAGCAGGCGCACGACGATCTGGTAGCCTCCATGCGGGGACGGGGCGTGGGACGCTGCGAGCATCCCGCCCCCCTTAGGGCCGAGGAGGGTGACCATGGAGGGATCGACCCGCGTCGACGCGAGGATCCGCCCTGCTGCTGGATCGAACACTTCGACAACAGTGTCGAAGTAAAGGTTTTCGTCCTCCATCACCAGAATCTGCGGCCGTCCGGGTGGGGACGGATGTGGGTCCGGACCGAACGCCTCGCGGTGCCTTGGGTCGGGAACCAGGAGGAGGATCCACACCAACCCCCGTTCATCCTCGGCGACTGCAATCACCCGCGGCTCGGGGGGCAGCTCCACGTCTGCCGGCACCTCCCCCCGATTCGCCGGGAACCACGGGACTGCACGGGTCCACCGCGCGAGGAGATGGCCCTGGGCATCGTACCGTTCCACCTCGTACCGGGTACTGTGCGCCACCCACGCACCGCCGTTCCTCGCGGGTGCGAGCAACCGCATGTTTAGCCTCGGGAGACCTGGACGGTACTCGGGGGCGCTGGATCCGAAAGAGTGAATGCTCCCGTCAGTCCGAAGAAGGTGCAGCGGGTAACCGATCCTGTCCTGGGCCGCGATCGTGGAGTTGACCAGCACCGCCTCCCCCGCCATGGGAACCGCGGAGAACGGTGGCGGGACAAGTCCGGACTGCCGCCAGGATCCAAGGAAACGGGCCTTAGGAAGGTCAAGGCGGAAGAGTGAGAGGCGAGCGTTGGCAGGATCTGCCACCCAGACCGAGTCCCCGCTGGCGTGGAAGACCAGGGGCATCCGAGCCTCGCCGGGTCCGTCCCCGATCCCTCCCACCGAGCCAAGGTACTGGCCGCGGGGGTCGAAAATCATTGGGGGAACCGCAGGCGCGAAGGAGAGGTAGTAGCGTCCTAAAGCATCGCGCCTGACCCAGTAGACCGGCTTGGGAAGCTCGCCCGGGCCGGCCGTATCTCCGAGGATGACTTCAGGGATAACAACGATTTGGCAAGTACCGCAACGCACAGCAGGGGTAATGGCGATGTCACGAGGCAGAGCCTGTGCCGCCACGGGGGCTGCGGAGAGTAGGCAGAACAGGCTGGGTGCGCCGACCCGGACCACATGGCGATTCGACAAGGGATTCTCCCGCGTCACGACTCAACTCGACTTCTGCATTGGAGAGAACAGGACGAAATTACCCCCACCCCCCCCCCGCCTCTGTCAAGTAACAATCATGTAACGAGCCCAATCCTCCGAATTGCCGCGATCCCAAGCCCGGGCCCGAACGCCAGCACCGCAAAACTCCACTGCCACCCCACCAGACCGACGATCACTGGAACCAGTTGAATACTCGCCATCGTCAGCAGGAACCCGAGCGAGACCTGCAGCGTGAGCGCAGTGCCCACCGCGTGCGCCGGGACGCCTTCGGTAAGCATCGCGCTGAACTGTGCCGAGTCGGCAATTACCGCCACGCTCCAGAGCAGCAGGAACGGCAGCAGCACCCAGAGCGAGGCCCCGAACAGGAAACCCACGAGCACACAGCAGGTCCCGCTCACTGCCATTGCCCAATTGACGATGCGGGCCCGACCGTAGCGGTCTGCGGCCCAGCCGCCCCAGAGGCAGCCGAGTGCGCCGGTTGCGATGATGATGAAGGGCAAGAGGGTGCCAGGTGTCAGGTGTCGGGTGTCGGCGACTTCGGATACCGGGTTGGATACGGCAAGGCTTGCCGCAATGAAGGCGGGGATCCACGCCCAGAAGGCGTACAGTTCCCACATGTGGCCCAGGTAGCCACCGGTAATGAGCCGCGCCTCTCGAACGCGGGCCACGGTGGCCACCAGCCCCCAGGAGAAAGGGCGGCGGGGAAAGGCGTGGGGGCCATCCCGGTAGCCAACTCCAACCACCACCGCCGCCGCCAGTGCCGCCCCGCTGGTGGACCAGACCACGAACCCCTTCCCCACTCCGCCGAGCGCCTCCACCAGATAGGGCAACGCCTTGCCGATCGTGAGTGCGCCCACAACCGCACCGATGGCGAGCCCACGACCCGCCTTGAACCAGGTGGCGGCCATCTTCATGGCTGGCGGATACACCCCCGCCAGGCAGAGCCCGGTCAGGAACCGGGAGCCGAGTGCCACCTGGTACGACTCGCTCACTCCGAGCAGCCCGTTGGCCAGCGCCGCCAGTACCGCGGCACCACTCAGGTACCAGCGGCTGGGCAACGCATCGGCCAGGTTGAGGACCGCCGCGCCGAGAGTGCCGGCCACGAACCCCAGCTGCACCGATGAGGAGAGCCAACCGACCTGGGACGCGGAAAGCCCCCACGCTTCGGAAAGCGTGGGGGCCAGCGCTGTCCCCGCAAACCAGGGGGACATGCCGAGGAGTTGGGCGACGGCGAGGAGTGCCAGCGCCCGCCAGCGACCGGCGCCTGGGGTCATCCGCCGCCCGGCAGTGTCTTGCCGCCAGGCACGCCAATTTCGGTCATGGCACGGAGGTCCAGGATCGTCTCCAGCTCATCGCCCTCGAGGATCTTTCGCTCCGTCACCAGCTGCTTGACGGTGAGGCCGGTGGCGATCGCCTCCTTGGCCAGCTTGGCCGAGTCGGCGTAGCCGATCTTCGGGGCCAGCGCCGTCACCAGCGCGGGGCTCCGCTCCAGCCAGTACGCGCACATCGCCACGTCGGCTTCGATGCCCCGCACACAGCGCTCATCGAACGTCCGCGTCGCATTGGCAAGGATCAGCTCGGCAAAAACGATATTGTGGGTAATGACCGGCATCATCACGTTGAGCTCAAGCTGCCCGGCCTCGGCGGCCATTGCCACGGTGGTATCCAGCCCGATGACCTGATAGCAGACCTGGTTGACCATCTCGGCGATCGACGGATTCACCTTGCCGGGCATGATGCTGGACCCCGGCTGCACTGCCGGCAGCATGATTTCCGCCAGCCCGGTCCGCGGGCCGGAGGCCATCAGCCGGATGTCGTTGGCAATCTTGTTCAAGTCCAGGGTATAGGCTCGGACTGCTCCGCTGAAGGTGGCGATGTCGCCCATCGACTGCATCAACTGGATCCGATCCTGTGCCTCGTGCAGGTCAAGCCCGGAGATGATGCGCAACTCCTTCACCATCATCGCCGGATACTCGGGTTCGGCATTGAGCCCGGTGCCTACTGCCGTGCCACCGATGTTCATTACCCGCAGCCACTCGGCGGCTTCGGTCAGTTTTGTCTTGTGACGGGCGATGGTGCGACCGTAGGCGGTAAACTCCTGGCCGAGGCGGATCGGGGTGGCGTCCTGAAGGTGGGTGCGGCCCGACTTCAGGACATCGTCGAATTCCCGCCCCTTTGCCAGGAACGATTCGGCCAGCCCCTGCATGGCGTCGAGGAGCGCCGGCAGTGCGGCCAGTGCGGCGAGCCGCATGGCGGTGGGGATGACATCGTTGGTGCTCTGCGCCATGTTGACATGATCGTTGGGATGAATCGGGGTGTAGCCACCGAGCGGGTGACCGAGAATCTGATTGGCCCGGTTGGCAAGGACCTCGTTGCCGTTCATGTTATGGCTGGTGCCAGCGCCGGCCTGGTACGGATCGACGATGAACTGGTCGCGATGCAACCCACCGAGTACTTCGTCGGCAGCGCGGACAATCGCGTCGGCGAGGTGCGCCTCGAGCCGTCCGGTCTGCTTGTGAACGCGGGCGGCGCTGCGCTTGATCCAGACCACGGCATCGACGAAATGCGCCAGCGGCCGAAGTCCGGAGATGGGAAAGTTTTCGGCGGCCCGGAGCGACTGGATGCCGTAGAGGGCGTCGGCCGGGACGGGCTTCTCGCCGAGGGGGTCGCGTTCAATACGAGTGTTGGACATGGGTACCGGGTGCCGGGTTTCGGGGGTAAGGTATCTGGTATCAGGTATCGGGTGTCGGGTGTCGGGGGTAAGGTATCTGGTATCAGGTATCGGGTATCGGGTGTCGGGTGTCGGGTGTCGGGTGTAAGGTATCAGGTATCAGGTATCGGGTATCGGGTATCGGGTGTCGGGTGTCGGGTGTCGGGTGTCGGCAGATCACAATCCAGAACTGAGAAGGACTACAACAATGCAGACATGGCACCAGCGTATCGAGGATGCGGCGACTTTTGACCCCGCGAAGCCCATCAAAGCCGATTTGTTTCGCGGGAAGTCGCTGTTCGTGGGGCTCAATTGCTTTGAGCCGGGCCAATCGCAACGGATCCACAGCCACGCCGGTGCTGACAAATTCTATCTGGTCATGAGCGGAAAGGCGAGAATCACGGTCGGCACAGAGACCCGGGAGGCCGGGCCGGGCACGGTGGTCTGGGCGCCGGCCGATGTGCCGCACGGGGTGGAGGAGGCGCTGGAGCGGACGGTGATGGTGATCGGCATGGCCCCGCCACCAAAGGGATAGGATCCGCAGATTACGCAGATGGACGCAGATTGATTCGGGTCCACGCCACAGCGCCACACCATCGGTCTGTCAACGCAGAGGATCCACAGATTTCACGGATTACAGGGATTGGTCGATGCCCTGGCGGACACCCAATCACGATTGGGCTCGGAGTTTGTGGTGAACTTCATTCACCATCTGGGGACACTTTCCGCGGGTAGTCTCTGACGCAGGTCTGGAATGCACATGCAGTTCACAACAAATTCGGGGAGTAGTGTCTGCCGACAATCTGTCCACGGACCCGGAGCAATCTGTGTCAATCCGTGAAATCTGTGGATCATTCTTATGGGCCAGGTCGGCCAGGCGCCTACGGAATCAATGACAGGGGGTGAACTGATCAATCTGCGTAAATCTGCGCAATCTGCGGATTGTCCCCTACCGATCCCGCACGAACGGATTGCTGCGGCGTTCCTCCCCGATAGTCGTCTCCGGACCGTGGCCCGTCAGGACGCGAGTCTCGTCGGGCAGGGTGTAGAACTCCTTCCGGATCGAGGCCTCCAGCTCGGCCATGTTCCCACCTGGCAGGTCGGTCCGTCCGATCGAGCCCGCAAAGAGCACATCCCCGCCCACGATGATTCCCGGTGTCACAAACGCCACATGTCCCGGCGCGTGTCCTGGCACATGGCGCACCGTGAAATGATGGGATCCCACCAGCAGCACCTGATCCTGCGACAGCCAGTGGGTCACCGGCGGCGGCGTGCTGGCCCGCAACCCGAACCACTGTGCTTGCTGGGGGAGGTTCTCGTAGAGGTCGCGATCGGCGCCGTGCAGGTGAATCGGAACGCCGGTGGCAGCGTGTACGGTGGCGACACCAAGGATGTGATCAATGTGGGCGTGGGTCAGCCAGATGTCGGTCAGGGTCCATTCGCGTTGTCGCAGCTCGGCCAGGAACCGGTCGCCCTCCTCCCCGGGGTCTACCATGACGGCCTGGCGGGAATCGGCATCCGCCAGCAACCAGCAGTTCTGGTCGAAGCTGCCGTTGGGAATCCCGACCACCACCAACTCAGACACCTGCGGCAGCCTTTCGCTCGGTCAAGTACTTCTCCACCGCGATGGCCGCGGTGGTGGCGTCACCCACTGCGGTGGTAACCTGCCGTGTCAGCTGCACCCGGAGGTCGCCAGCGGCAAAGAGGCCGGGGATCGAAGTCATCATCCGGTCATCGGTGATGATGTACCCGCTCGCGTCGTGCTCAAAGTGCTCCTTGATCAGCCCGGAGTTGGGCACAAACCCGATCAGGATGAACGCACCGGTCACCGGCAGGATCCGCTCCGCACCCGTCTCGGAATGGGCCAGGCGGAGTTCCTTCAGGCCGGCGGGCCCGCCG
>JAWXBA010000046.1:0-6017 GCA_034439775.1 Gemmatimonadota bacterium
ACGTTCGGCTGGGAGCAGGTATCCCACATGGCAACTGGCCACCCTGAAACCCTGGACGACGCACTGACGGCACCGGCACGCGCCCTGGCAGGCGGAGATGATCAAGCCGACGTGGCACTGGCCGCCCGGGGAGACATGGACGCGTTTGAGCGCCTGTATCGGCGGCATGTGGCCCGGGTCAACGCGCTGGCCCGCTGGCTCCTGGGGGAGGACGAGGCCGAGGATGCGGTGCAGGAAGTGTTCATCCGGGTCTGGCAGAAGCTCGATACCTTCGCGGGGCAATCAGCGTTCGGGACCTGGCTGCACCGGGTGGCCGTCAACCTGATCCTCCGCAAGCGACAGAACCGGGGCAACCGGAGAGATCGGTTCCAGGAACTTCCCCCCGGGGAGATGCCGGGAGTGGCCCGACAACGGCAGCCGGAACTTCGCATTGCCATTGAACGGGCGGTGGGGCTTCTCCCTGCCGGGGCGCGTGAAGTGTTCGTGCTCCATGATATGGAGGGGTACAAGCACGAGGAGATCAGCGGCATGCTGGGCGTCGATGCCGGCACCTCCCGGAGCCAGCTGCACCGCGCCCGGATGCTGTTGCGCAAACACCTGACGGATTGACCGACACGAGGGACATGATGCATACCGAATGGACCGACCAGCTTTCCTCCTACCTTGACGGTGAATTGTCGGCCGATCGCCGGGCCGCCGTCGATGGCCACCTCGGCGGGTGCGCCGAATGCCGAGAGGTACTCCAGTCGCTGGAATCCCTGGTGGCAGTGACGCGCGAGTACGAAGGAACCCAGCCTGCGGAGCGGGTCTGGAGCGGCGTCCTCGCCGGGATCGACGCCAGTCGGAGCGTGGCATTGCCCGATCGCCGTCACCGCCGATTCTCGCTTGGCCAACTGGTCGCGGCAGCGGCTACCGTCGCGGTGCTGGCCGGGGGAGGGGTCTGGTTGGCCCTCCAGCCCGAGGTCGCACCCACCGCGTTGGCGGGTCCGGGGGATGTGGATCAGCCCGCGCTGATTGCCGCTGGCTCTCTCCTGGACGACCCAGCGTACGACTCGGCCGTCGGTGAACTCGAGGCCAGCCTGGAGGCCGGACGTGGGGTGCTCGATTCGACCACGATCGCGGTGCTCGAGGAGAACCTCCGCATCATCGATGCCGCCATTGCAGAAGCCAGGGCCGCGATTGACGCCGACCCTTCCAACGCCTTTCTCGGCGGGCGTGTCAAACAGCACATGCAACGCAAGCTGATCCTCCTGCGCCAGGCGGCGCGAGCCGCCGGCGCCGCGACATAAAGAAAGGACCGATCGATGCTCGTTTCACTTGCGCTCGGCCTGGCGCTCCTCCAGCAGGCGGTGCCGGATACCGACACCACGCTGGCGGTCCAGCCCGGCGCCCGCCTGGTCATGAATCTGGCGACCGGGGATGTGAAGCTGCGGACCTGGGATCGTGCCCAGGTGCGAGTTCAGGCCCGGCACTCCTCGCGCACCACGGTGGTGGTCCGAACCGAAGGCGCGGTGGTGCGAATCGAAGTCCGCGGACGGATGGGGATGCCGTCCAGCACCGACCTCGACCTGACGATACCGGCGGGGATGGCGGCGGACCTGGAGGGGATGTCGCTCAGCGTCGATGCCTCTGGAATGCGTGGCGCCCTCAAGATCGGTGCGCTGCAGGGCGACGTGACCGTCCGCGATGGAGCCGAACTGGACCTGTCGGTCATGAACGGCGACCTGATCGTGGATGGGAGTCGCGGTCGGGCTCGCCTCAGCACTGCCTCGGGGCGAATCACCGCCACTGCGGTTCAGGGGGACATCTCCGCGGAAGCGATCAGTGGCGACGTCGGACTCTATCGCATCGAGTCGAGCCGCGTGGATGTCGAGGTGGTTAGCGGAGAGGTCATCTTCCAGGGAGCGGTCCGCGACGGCGGCTCCTACGTCCTGGGCAGCCACAGCGGTTCGGTCACCTTCGGGATGCCCGCCAGCGCCAACGCCACGGTCAACACCGCCACCTTCTCCGGGAATCTCTCGGCGAGCTTCAGTATGCCAAGCGTCGAGGAACGGTCGCGGTCGCGGCGAACGGTTCGGTTCGGGAGCGGCAGTGCCATCGTGGAGTTGGAAAGCTTCAGTGGCAGGATCAGGCTGGTGCGTCCCGATGAGGTGCCGGACCACTCCCAGCGGCGGGATCCGAGCCACGAGTGGGAGTGGAACGACGACGCGGACCTGGGGCTCGACCTGCTTCACGACCTGGATCTCTCCGGCCTGTCCGGCCTGGCATCGCTTGGGCAAGTGGGAGTGGATGTTGCGACGATCGTGCCTTCGATCACCTGGAACCTGCAGCGCAATCTCAACCTCCTGGGCAACCTGCGGCTGGGCCTTCGCGCTCGCGGCGAGTCCCGCCCTCCCCTCGACCGGAAGGAACGCTGAAATGCTCAGCCTGATGATGGCCCTCGCCGTGGGCATTCCCCAGACCCAGGACTTTTCCTGGAGTGGCGAACTGCGCAATGACCAACGGGTGTCGGTCCACAATATCGTCGGCCAAGTCCGGGTGGAGCGCGCGGCAGGCCGCCGGGTCGAGGTGGTGGCCAGCAAACGGTCTGGCCGGTACGGGGATCCAAAGGATGTGGTCATTGTGGCCCGCGAAAATGCCCGGGGAGTCCAGATCTGCGTCCGGTACCCCGGCATGCGGGAGAGCTCCAGCCAGGGCGATGGCGACGGGTGCCGGACCGAAAGCGGGGGTAGGGACGGCAACCGCAACAGAAACGACACCGAAGTGACTTTTGTGGTCCGCCTGCCGGCCGGGACCATGATTGACGCCGCGACGGTGTCGGGCAATGTCGTCGCTGAGGGCCTCAGCGGCGACGCCACTGTTGCTTCGGTCTCCGGCGATGTCACCGTGACTGGGTTTACCGGCCAGCAACTGGAGGCCACCACCGTCAGCGGGGATGTGGCGCTGCGCGGGATCCGGGGCCGCCGGGTCGAGGCCGAGACGGTCAGCGGCAACGTGGAGTTCGAGGGGACGCTCGACCGGGCGGGCCGCTACGACTTTACCACCCTGAGCGGGCGGGTCCTGGTGGACCTTCCAGCCGGGTCCGGTGCGGAAATCGAGGCGAGCACCTTCAGCGGACGCATCCAGATGCCCGCTGGGGTAACCGCCGAGTCGAACCGCCGCCGCAACAAAAGCTCCGGCAGGCTTGGTGCCGGTGGCGCGACCCTCAACCTCGAGAGCTTCAGTGGCAGTGTCGAGGTGCGGGTGGGTGAGCGGGAGTGAATTGCGCGAGAAGCGAGAGGTAAGAGGGGAGAGGGGAGTCGGCGGGGAAGAACGACAGTGCGGATGCACAGCCGAGTGAGGCCGGGAGCAATCCCGGCCTCGCTGCGTTTTCCCTGACTGCTTTCCTTGCGATTTGGTTACCACGGCCATCCCCCCGCACCCTACTCTTGGGCGTCTCCTTCCGGGAATGCCCATGCTCGCTCGTATCCGTTCCGCCGCCGTCCTCGGTATCGAGGCCTACCTGGTGGAGGTGGAGGTGGACCTGACCCCGGGGCTCCCCTCGTTTGCCACCGTCGGGATGCCCCAGGGGGCGGTCAAGGAGGGACGGGAGCGGGTCAACGCGGCGCTGGTCAACGCCGGGTTCAACTTTCCGCTCAAGCGGATCACCGTGAACCTGGCGCCGGCCGATCGGCCCAAGGCTGGCAGCGCTTTTGACCTGCCGATTGCGCTCGGCGTGCTGGTGGCGAGTGGGCAGATCGACCCTGGCCCTCTCGATCGTTGCATGGTGGTAGGAGAACTCGGCCTCGAGGGAGACCTGCGCCCGGTGCGCGGTGCACTGTCGATGGCAATCGCGGCCAGGACCGCGGGATGCGCAGCACTGATCCTGCCGCGCGAAAATGTTCCTGAGGCGGCCGTGGTGGAAAGCCTGGCCGTGCTTGGTGCCGCAACCCTCCGTGAGGTCTGCCACCACCTGAACGGCGACCGCCCGATCACGCCCACCAAGGTGGATCTTGCCGCCCTCATGGCCGAGCGCAGCCTCGACGTGGTGGATTTCAACGACGTCCGCAGCCAGGCCGCAGCCAAGCGTGCTCTCGAAGTGGCCGCTGCCGGTGCACACAATGTGCTGCTGATCGGACCGCCCGGCTCTGGCAAGACGATGCTGGCGCGCCGCCTGCCGACGATCCTGCCGAGCATGGCGCTCGAGGAGGCACTGGAGACGACCAAGGTGCACAGCGTGGCTGGGACGCTTCCCCCGGGGCGGTCGCTGTGCGCGGTTCGGCCCTTTCGGGCCCCTCACCACACCATCAGCGATGCCGGCCTGATCGGTGGTGGGTCCAATCCCCGGCCAGGCGAGGTGAGTCTGGCCCACGGCGGTGTGCTGTTCCTCGACGAGTTGCCGGAATTCCGGAAGCACGTGCTCGAGGTCCTGCGGCAGCCGCTTGAGGATGGTGTGGTGTCATTGTCGCGGGCGGCGATTTCCTTGAGCTATCCTGCCCGGTTCATGCTGGCCGCAGCCATGAATCCATGTCCCTGCGGCTACTTCGGTGATCCCACCCATGAATGTCGCTGCGGTCCGATTGGCGTCGACCGCTACCTGTCACGCGTCTCGGGGCCATTACTCGACCGAATCGACATTCATCTGCATGTGCCCGCGGTCGCTTGGCGCGACCTGACCGGCAACCAGATAGCCGAGCCGAGTGCGGCGATTCGCGGCAGGGTCGAGTCGGCTCGCCAGCGGCAGCGCGAACGCTTTGCCGACGAACCCGGGGTGTACGCCAATGCGCACATGTCACCGCGGGCGCTGCGCCGGCACTGTCAAATCTCCGCGCCGGTCGAGGCGCTGCTCAAGACCGCAGTCACCAAGCTCGGCCTTTCGGCGCGTGCGTACCACCGAATTCTCAAGATCTCACGGACGATTGCAGACCTGGCCGGCGACGAGAACCTCGAACCGATTCACGTGGCAGAGGCGATCCAGTATCGGAGCCTGGATCGGAAGAAGGGGTGAGGGCGGTTCCGGGCGCGGACAGCCGGGAAAGACAGCCGGGAAAGCTATGGCGTCGCGATCTGTCGAGCTGTAGAGTGGTGGGAACGATGGCGGCCTCGCCAAGTAGGCATTCTATTCACGGACTCCACTGTGCTCGACGGGCCCGGCAGAAGCAAGAGCGGCAGGACCCTGCAGAGGCTGTCATAGGTCCGACATTGTCTCTGGCCTATCGCGAGTGATAGGTCTGTATCACCCAATCCTTTTTCAAAAGGACACCTCCCGATGAAGCTTCAGCTCATGGTTGCGGGCGTGTGCCTCAGTGTCGTGGCTCTTGCCAGCGATGCGCCACCTGCCACCGCGCAAGATTCTGGCGGCTCGTGCTACTTCAATCCCTTGGGCCAGCATTGCGCGGATCTTGATGGACTCGGCTATTGGTCGGGCTGCAATGCCCCAAATGATTCTGAGGGAGTCAAACCCTGGGTTTGGGCATCAATCAATTGCACAACGTACCATTCAGGTTAACGCCCGTGTCCAGGCTGAGGAATGGCCCGGTCTTTGTCGGGATCGGGCCGCCTTCGGTCTTCAAGTGCGGAATGCTTGGACAAGGCGGGCTGGCGCCCCCCGGCGAGCTCAGGTGCACGCATCGGTAGTTGGCCAGTCCTGGCTGAATCTGGCGATGTTGGCATCCGTCGTCGGTACATTGAATCGCCCAGGGCTTTGGGGAGATTCTGCTAGTGGACTGTTTCTCAAGCCACGCGAGTACGAATGCGGTACTTGGGTGACCGGTAGGTCCAGTGGAACGGTGGACAGGTTGTGTTATGGCGTGGAATGTACAACGGCGGCTTCCGCCGCAGGTCGGTGGTGGGGGAAAAGATGCCCCGGGTATTGCGCTCCCGCTCGATCTTGGCAAACCTTGCTTGATGTCCCCCCTGATAACTTGGGCAGTTCTAAACTAGAGTAGATTCGGGTCGGTGGTCCTCACCAGGAGGAGCCGGACCATGAAGCGCCCGAGGTTTTCGGAAGAGCGGGTGGCCTTCGCCCTTCGACATGC
>JAWXBA010000047.1:0-3283 GCA_034439775.1 Gemmatimonadota bacterium
GCCCAGCAGGGCGGCTGGCGTCATCCCGACCCCCTGCTCGGCAATCAGCCCCCCCACCAGCCAGATCATCCGGCCCGCCGCGTCCACGACGGTGGTGATCGTGGCCCGGGTGGACCCGCCGTCGACGCAATGACCGTTGAGTTCGGGAAGCGCCCCCCGGACCATCACCATGTGGAGCGGGCGCCGCTGCATCAGGGCGGGATTGAGCCCGAGTTGGCTGCGCAGCGCGGCCGCACCCTGCCCCGCCGCAATTACCACCTGGGACGCCACAATGCGATGGGGCTCCTTCGTTCCCGCCCGGATCTGCACGGCGGAAACGCGTCCGCCGGCATCCGGCGCAAAGTCGATCGAGTCGGCCAGAAACAGATGCCCCGCGTTCCGCGCCGCCAGCACCCCCAGGACGGACGCCACATCCACGACCGGCTCAGCCAGTCGCATCACCGCCCCCGGACACTCGCGCAGCACTGGCGGTCGCTCCGCCGCCGCCAGGACCTCGGGGGTCACCTGGAGCGCCAGGCGGGCGCCCAGCATGCCCAGGCCAGGCCGAAGACCCTCGGTCTGCCAGAGGTGGCAGTATCTGGTGCGGAGTCGGGCGGTCCGGAGGTCGGGCTCGGCGGTTCCCTCAAGCGAGGCCATCCACCGGGCGGGCATCTCACCGATATTGGCGGCCGACTCGCTCAGCGCACCAGCCAGGGCATACTTGACCCCGCCGTGGATGATCCCCTGTGACCGGATGGTCTGGCCATCGCCCAATCCGGACCGCTCCAGCAGGACCACGGGATCCCCCCGACGCCGGAGGGCATCGCAGAGCCAGAGCCCGGCGATCCCGCCACCAATGATGATCGTTGCCGCCTGCGCCACCCGCACTCCGGTGTTGGGGATCGCTCAAGGTGCACGGTATCATGCAGGGCGGGTAGCGTCGGACGCAACCCGCCACACCGAAATTCGCGCCACCCGCAAGCCGTAGCGGGGGCCGCTGGGGATGTGTCGGCCTGATGCGGGGACATCGTCTCCTTCTTGATGGCCGGGAAGCGAATCCCCCGGCCACCTTCCACCGAGGAGTCTCGTGACTGTCCCCCACCGCCACCTGGCGCTGCTCGCTGCGATGCTCGCGTGCGGCTGCAGTACCACCACGCCGACCCCGACCGAGCAGGAACGGCTGGAGGCGGCGGTCCTCCTGTGGGAGGCGCAGGAGCTGCGGAGCTACCACTATGAGTTCCGGTTCGTCTGCGGCGAGTGCCCGCCGGGCTGGGAACACCTTCGGCGGATCGTCGTCGATAAGGGAGTGATTACCCAGGTGGCCGACTTGATTTCCAGCGAAGAGGTGGAAATCGACGAACGCTCGGCCACCATCGAGAAACTTTTCCGGGATATCCGCGACACCTTGGCGGCCAACCCCTGGCAGATCACGGTGACCTATCACCCGACCCAGGGCTATCCCACCTCACTGTTCGTGGACCTGCGCGAGGCGGTGCAGGACGATGAATTCGGGTACCTGGCCCAGAACATGACGGCGCTGCCGGTGCGGTGAGCGCTCGCTGCTGCCCAGCCTATGGCGGAGACCGACGATTCCGGCGGGGCTGGAAGGGAATCATCAACAGGTTGCCAAGGTGGGAGTGGTCCGCGGGCGCCATATGGGTGTCCACCCCGTAGACCAGCCGGTCCCGCTCCAGGATCCGGAACGTCCCGAACAGGCGGTCCCAGACCGAAAAGATGTTGCCGTAGTTCGAATCGGTGTACGGCAGCACATAGTGGTGATGCACCTTGTGCATGTCGGGCGAGACGATGACCCAGCTCAGGGCACGATCGAGTGCCCGGGGCAGCACGATATTGGCATGATTGAACTGGCTCAGGACGACGCTGAGCGCCTGGTACAGGAACACCAGCCAGATCGGGGTGCCGAGCACCAGCGCGGCCAGGGCGGTAAAGGCAAACCGTACCACACTCTCTCCGGGGTGGTGCCGGTTGGCGGAAGTGGTGTCGACGGTGGCATCGGTGTGGTGGATCAGGTGGAATCGCCAGAGTACCGGCATGCGGTGCTGGACCCAGTGTGCCAGCCAAGCCGAGCTGAGGTCGAGGCCCAGCAGGCCCAGCAAGGTGAAGAGCCAGAACGGCATCGCCGGTGCCCATTGGAGCAGGCCGAACTGGTGGGCCACCGCCCAGTCGGCGGCTCCGAGGAGCAGGAACGCCATCCCGAAGTTCACCGCCACCGTCGTGAGGGTGAAAAAGATGTTGAGGGCGGCGTGATGGCGCTTCTGGTACTGGAACCGGAACAGCGGGACGGCACTCTCCAGGATCCAGAAGCCTCCGATTCCCCCCGCCAGGATCAGGGCCCGGTGGCTGGACGGAATGGTTGCGAAATAAGCGACGATGTCTGCGGACACCTGGCACCTCGACAGTGGGGCGCCCCGGCAACCCTGCCGGAAGCGCTCCTATGATAATACTCCCGCCAGATTGCGTTCCCCCGGCTGAACCCGAGATTGGAAGCATGACCCTCCGCCCCTGGCCCCGCCCCCGCGTCGGCCTCGTCCTGCTGGTGGCCCTGACGGTCACGGTCTCGGTCGCCTTGGCCCAGCGCCGCGGCCGGGGTGGACTTGGCGGGGCGATCGAGCCCAACGCCCCCTACGACGGCCAGTTTGCCTTTGTCCGGCTGCGCTACCAGGAGTACGGTCCGGCGGGGTGGGCGTTCGACTACCCCCAGATGGAACGCAACTTCATGACCATCCTGCAGGACCTGACCACGATCGGGCCGCACCTGCAGGAAAGCAACGTCTTCCTGATGGACGACCCGGAGTTGTTCAACCATCCGATTGCCTACCTGTCGGAACCCGGATACTGGCTGCCCAGCGACCTCGAGGCCGCCGGCCGCCGGGACTGGATCCACAAGGGCGGATTCCTGATCGTGGACGACTTCTACTTCAACCAGTGGACCAACTTCGAGCGGGCAATGTCCAAGGTGCTGCCCGATGGCCGCATCCATCCGGTCCCCCTGGGCCACCCGGTCTTCGACTCGTTCTTCCGGATCGCCTCGCTGGACGGCATGCATCACCCCTCCACCCAGCAGGCTCGGGCGGAATACCTGGGCATCTACGAAGCGAACGACCCGAGCCGGCGGTTGATGGTGATCATCAACTACAACAATGACATCGGCGACTACATGGAGTGGTCGGGCGAGGGGTGGTACCCGGTCAACATGTCGAACGACGCCTACAAGTTTGCCACCAACTACCTGATCTACGGGCTGAGCCGGTAGGCGGAGGAGAGGGTCCGCAGAGTGCGCCGA
>JAWXBA010000048.1:0-3268 GCA_034439775.1 Gemmatimonadota bacterium
CCCTCGCCGACCGTTCTCTCCTCGAGCGGATCTCGATCGAGTTCGGCTCGGCGAGTGGTGGTGCCGGAGTGGAACGGTAGCTGGTACCAATCGACGTCTTCCAGAAAGAGGAACTCCCCATGTCGCGGTCCCGCCCGGTCCCCAGGCTCAACGTTTCTGTGGTGGCCCTTTTCCTGGTTGGTGGAGTGTCGCTTCCCGCTCGGGTCGCGAGCCAGCAGGCCGCTGCCCCGCGCGCCCTGATGGCGGAGGACTACTACCAGATCAGGAGCGTCGGGGCGCCGCGCATATCGCCCGATGCCCGGTGGGTGGCGTACACCGTGTCGCAGCCGGTCGAGGCCACCAACGGCACCACCACTGAGACCTGGATCGTTGCGACCGATGGCGCGCCCGCCCCGACCAGGGTGGTGCACGAGTCCGGCGATGTCACCAATCCCCGCTGGGACAACGACAACCGGCTGCGGTTCTCGGCGGTCAACGCCACCTGGACCTGGGACCCTGCAGCACCCGGCGTGGCGGCTCGGCGGGAGCCCGCCGCGACCCCCGGACCAACTCCCCTGTCGAGTCCCGATGGGCGCTGGCTGGCGCGGGTGCAGCAGACCCCGACGCCCGCCGCGCCCCGACCGACGGTATCGGAATTCGAGCAACGTCACGAAGAGCGATTCAAGGGTGATGCGTTCGACTGGTACCCGTTCCGTCAGGATGGCCAGCGGTTCCCGCTCCCCGACCGGCGGAGCCAGCCGGTCACCGAGGTGGCTGTCCAGCCGGCCGGTGGTGGCGAGCCCCGCACCCTGACCGCGCTGGGACTGCCGGGCATCGGTGGGCTGCAGTGGCTGCCCGACGGCTCAGGTCTGCAGTTCTCGCTCAACGCCGGGGCCGCACAGGAGGAGGGGGCGTATGGCGCCTCGGAGCTGTACCGCGTCAGCTTGGACGGCCAGGTCACCAAACTGACCGAACCGGGGATGACCGACGGCGGCGCCACTTTCTCGCCCGATGGACGGTGGATGGTATTCACCCGGTCCTTTGGCACCCAGATGATCGTAGACCGGAAGCTCGATCACGGCGGCTCGCAGGACATCTACCTCCAGCCCGCTGCGGGCGGCCCGGTGCAGAATCTGACCGCCAACTGGGATCTCGATCCCGGCTCACCCCGCTGGTCGCCGGACAGCCGGCACCTGTACTTCACCGCCCAGGTCGGCGGCGCGACCCACCTCTTCCGGGTCGCGACTTCGGGCGGCGCGGTCGAGCAGGTCACCCAGGGAGAACGCCGGATCAACGGGCTGGACTTCGATCGGGCGTTTCGGCGCATTACCTACACGGTGGGTGAGTTCGACCGGCTGCCGGAGGTGTACGTGGCGGACATCGATGGTCGCAATGAGCGCCGGCTCACCGATATCCACCGCGAGTTCGTGGTCGGGGTGTCGATCGCCACCAGGCGGACCGAGACGGTGCGGTGGCCGAGCACCGACGGCACCATGATCGAGGGATTCCTGCGGTTTCCGCATGGCTACGATCCTGCGGCGGGGCCCTACCCGTTGATCGTCATGAATCACGGCGGGCCGCATGCCGCGTCCGGGTATGGTTTTTCCTTCAAGGAGGTGCTGTTCGCGGCACGAGGCTATTTCGTGTTCCTGCCCAACTTCCGGAGCTCAACGGGCTACGGCGACGCGTTCAAATGGGGCACCTGGGGCGGCTGGGGCAACAAGGATGGCGAGGATGTCATTTCGGGGATCGACTTCCTGGCGGCGCGCCACGCTATTGACCTCGCGCGGGTTGGCACCACGGGCCATTCCTATGGCGGCATCCTGACCAACTGGCTCATTACCCGGTATCCCGATCGCTTCAAGGCTGCGGTACCCGGGGCGGGGGAGTCGAACTGGACCGCCAACTACGCCCTGTCAGACATCTCGCGCACCAAGGACATGGAGTTCTTCGGCCCTCCCTGGGACCCGCGTGCCCTGCAGGTGATGATCGCCCAGTCGCCGTTCTTCCGGTGCGGCAATACCAAGGCCGCCACCTTGTTCATCCACGGAGCGGTGGACTACCGGGTGCCACTCGAGGGGGCGATCCAGCTGTATACCTGCCTCAAGAAGATCGGCGTGCCGACCAAGATGATCATCTACGAGGGGCAGTCCCATGGTATTGCCGGGCACTGGAACGCAGTCCACCGGATGCTGAACGAGCTGAGCTGGTGGGAGGCGTACTTGAAGTAGGCGCAGCCCCCGGGGTTGGGGAGCAGCAGGGCTAGCTGGGTCGGGGAATGCCGCTGGGGAAACGGCAATCCAGAATCACCGGCGGGTCTCGGCGGTGGCGGTAAGTCTCAATATGACAATCAGTTATCTGGCTGAACATGGTAAGGGCTTGATCGACTTAAACAAGATGGCTATTATAGCCATATGAGTCACGAGTCCATTTCATCCGCCAAGAACAACCTCTCCGCCCTCATCAAGCAGGTGCAGGGAGGCGACCCCGTCCTCATTACCGATCGAGGCGTTCCGGTGGCTCGACTCGAATCGGTGCAGCTCGGCGCCGGGGTCCCCCCGCGCATAGTGGCGCTGGCGCAGTCTGGACTCGTGCGGCTGCCTCGGCACGACCCTGACACCTCCTGGCTTGACCTTCCGTTGCCGGCTCCGGTCGCCGGACCCACCGCCTCCGAACTCCTCCTGGAAGAACGGCGCCACGGCCGATGAGATTCTGGGACTCATCCGCCCTCGTTCCACTCCTCGTTCCCGAGCCAAGCAGCGAGCGGCTCACGGCCCTGATGCGGCAGGATCCCGCCGCCGCCGTCTGGTGGTCCGCGCCGGTAGAGTGCGCCTCGGCAGTGGCCCGACTCGAGCGGGAGGCCGGAATGTCGCGAGACGACGCGGCCCGTGCCACGAATCGGCTTTCGGCGGCGGCGCTGGCGTGGACTGAAGTGGCGCCCACCGACCGTGTTCGGGACCAGGCGATGCGACTGCTCCGCCTGCATACGCTCCGGGCTGCCGATGCCCTCCAACTCGCCGCGGCGCTGGTCCTGGCGGATTTCGACCCGAAGACCCTTCCCTTCGTCACGCTCGATGCCCGACTGGCCGCCGCCGCTGAGCGTGAGGGATTCCAGGTGGTCGGCGCCTGATCCACGATTGCCCGTGGTGGCCACTCGCCCCTCGCCAAACCCCTTGTTTGGGGCCATCTTAGGGAGTTCCCACCACCGGAGTCCCCTTGCCTGATGCCCCGGCCCGTCTGAGGGCTGCGCTCGAGGACCGCTACCGGATCGAGCGCGAGCTCGGCCAGG
>JAWXBA010000049.1:0-12493 GCA_034439775.1 Gemmatimonadota bacterium
CCCTTATACCCCCCCCGACTTGGCCCGCCTGCTGGCGCGCGCGTTGGGGCCCCAGTACCAGCTGGGGGCCGAAATCGGCCGGGGCGGAATGGGTGGGGTGTACCGCGCCACCGACCTGACCCTGCGGCGAGATGTGGCGGTCAAGGTTCTCAGCCCCGACCTGATCGGGCACCGGGCGGTGGTCGAGCGCTTCCTGGCGGAGGCGCGGATCATTGCCCGGCTGCGCCACCCCAACATCGTGCCCGTCCACGTGGCCGGCGAAACCGACGGTCTGGTCTACTTCGTGATGGATTTCGTGGCCGGCCAGACGCTGCGCCAGCGGATTCAGCAGGAGGGAAAGCTGGACGAGGCGATGGTGGCCCGGATTGCGGCCGACATCGCCTCGGCGCTGGAGGCCGCGGCAGAGGCCGGGGTGGTGCACCGCGACCTCAAGCCCGAAAACATCCTGCTCGAGGGCTCCGGTCCGCGGGCCCTGCTGACCGACTTTGGCGTGGCGCGGATCCTGGAGGGCGGTGGCCCGGCCACGGGACCCGGTGTGGCAATGGGAACCCCGGCGTACATGAGCCCCGAACAGGCCAGCGGGGAGCCGGTCGATATCCGCAGCGACCTCTACTCCCTCGGCGTGGTCTGCTACGAGATGCTGGCGGGCCGGCCACCCTTCGAGGGACCGCCGCAGACCCTGCTTTCGCGCCAGATCCTGGACCCGCCGGTGCCGATCGAGGAGCGCCGCCCCGGGATCTCCCCTGCCCTGGCCACCGCGATCATGGGCGCGCTCGAAAAGATTCCCGAGGCACGCTACCAGAGTCCGGCCGAATTCCGGACGGCGGTGCTGGCCCACCAGCCGATCACCCCACCAGGGGCCACTCCCCGCTCGTCGCTGCCCCGTCGCCGTCGCACCCGGGCGCTCATGGTGGCAGCCGTGGCGCTCCTGGTGACGGTGGCGGCGTGGCTGATTCCCGATCCGGGACCTCCGGACGGCATCAACCCCCGGCTCTCCGTGATGGTGCTGCCGTTCGACAATCTCCGCGATGACAGTGAGCTCGCCTGGCTGCGCGACGGCAGTGTCAGCATGCTGACCCTGGCGTTGGGCCAGTGGCACGACCTGACCGTGGTCGACGCCGACCGGCTCCACGACCTGATGGCAGAGGCGGGCCCGACCGACGGCCCGGTAGGACTCCAGCTTGCCCGGCGGTTGGCGCGCCAGGCCGGTGCGTGGACGGTGGTTCTGGGCGAGTACACCCGGCAGGGTGACTCCCTGGTCCTGGTGGCCCGAACCTATGACGTCGCCTCGGGAAACCGGGTGGACCTCTCGCAGGTCGCCGGCGCTGGCGCGGCGGATGTCCGCCCCTTGTTTGACGAGCTGGCTCGGCGACTGCTCAGCATTTCCGCCGGTCAGGACGCCAGGATCGCGGCGCTCTCAGCCGTCACGACCTGGTCGCTCGAGGCGTATCGCGCCTACCTCCGCGGCGCCAGCCACCTGCACCGGTGGGAGCTGGCCGAAGCCGAGGCAGACCTGCACCGCGCCATCGCACAGGACAGCAGCTTTGCCCTGGCGTACTTCCGGCTGTCGCTGACCCGCGGGTGGCGGTACGGCGAAGCCGACACCGTCGCGATGGTGGCGATCGAACAGGCGGCCCGATACGCCGACCGTCTCCCCGAACGTGAACGGGTCATGATCACCGCGTATCGGGCCATGATCGAAGGCGATCCGTCCCGCTCGGAGGCACTGTACGGCCAGTTGCTGGCCCGCGATTCGACCGACGCCGATGCCTGGTACGGCCTCGGCGACGCCCTCTTCCACGATCCGGGGCGGCCCTACGCGGTGGCGCAGACCCTGGCCCTGCGCGCCTTTCGCCATGCGATCCGGCTCGACCCGCGCTACGTCCTGGCCTACGAACATGTCAACGCAATCCTGGCCGACGCAGCCAGCGGCAATCCGAAGCTGGTCCTGGTTTCCGCCGACTCGCTGGCGCCCAGCCACTCGGCGGAAGGGGGGGCGTTGATCGATGAGCCCACACTCCGGGCCGGCGTGGTGCGGGCCCGTGCCGAGGCGGTGGCGGTGGCCCAGTCGTGGGTAGACGCGCAGCCGCGGACCCCGCGAGCCCGGTTGGCGCTGTTCAGCGTCTACCTCGCCGCCGAAAACCACCCGGCCGCCCTGCAGGAAGCCGCCCGGATCCGCGAGATCCTGCCCGAGTCGGAGCGGGGCTTCGCCTCGTTCCTGGAGGCGCGGGCCCGGTTCAATAGTGGCGATGCGGGGAGCGCGGGACGCGCCATCCGGGAGGGAATGTTGCGGCTGCATCCCACCAGCGCGGGGATGAGCCTGCTGGGCACCCCCGCCCTGCAGGATGTCCTCGCCGGCGCCAACATCCTGGCGTATCTCGGCGATGTCCGCGGCGCCGCTCAGCTGATTGCCCTGGCCGATACCGTCCGGCGGGTCATCAGGCCGCCGGAGTCGGGGCCGGGCCACGCCCCCTCCGGCCTCGATGAGACCTGGGAATGGGCCCGACAGGCACAGCTCTACAGCGCGGTCGGTGGGGCCAGAAGCCAGCTCGAGGCGATTTGGCAACAGGTGGTCGTGGCGTCGCGCAGCGCCACGCCGAGCCAACGTCAGGCCCTGGCGCGCTCGGTCGCGGCGGCTCCGATTGGCCTCTTCCTCCTGAGCCCCAGCGCCCCCGCCCCGCTCCGCGAACTCGAGCGGATGAGCGGGATGCCCAGCGACCCGACCCTGTTGGCGCTCGAGGCGCTCTACCGGGGCGACTCGGTTCAGGCCCGGAAGCTCCTTCTCACGCCACCTGAAGCCGAGTCCGAGACCGAGGCAGGGGAACCGTCACTCTGGGGGTTTGCCAATGGTGACCCGAGACCACTCACCGCCGAGGTGCTGTTCCAGCTGGGGGAGTATCAGGCCACGGTGGACCTGCTGCGTCCGTTCCAGCCCGACCAGTTGATGGGGCGCCAGTTTGACCCCCGCTGGGCGGTGCTGGGGCGGGTGCGTCTGCTGCGGGGGCTGGCGCTGGAGCGGCTGGGCCAGCGGGCCGAGGCGGCCCAGGAGTTTGCGGCGACATTGGCTCAATGGCGGGAGGCGGATAACATGCTACTACCATTGATTGATGAGGCCCGGGCTGGTTTGGCGCGGGTGCGGGGGTCGGGGACGGGCTAAGGAGGGAGAAGTGGGAAGTGAGAAGGGAGAAGTGGGCCTGCCCAGGGTCGGAGCGACTTCTCCCTTCTCGCTTCACCCTTCTCGCTTATCTTTAAGGCACGGGTAGGAGACGATGGTCGCGGGGGTCCCTTCGGGGGCACCTGAGGAAAGTCCGAGCTCCACAGGGTAGACTGCCAGGTAACGCCTGGGCGCCGCGAGGCGACGGACAGGGCAACAGAAAGCAAACCGCCCCGAGGGCGCGCAAGCGGCCGGAGGGTAAGGGTGAAAGGGTGGGGTAAGAGCCCACCGCGCTCCTGGCAACAGGAGTGGCACGGTAACCCCCAGTCGGAGCAAGGCCAAGCAGCGGCAAGGTGCGACCCGCACCGCCTGAGCCGTGGGTAGGCTGCTCGAGGCCGCCGGCGACGGCGGTCCCAGACAGATGATCATCCCCTGCCCTCGGGTGGGGAACAGAACTCGGCTTACCGCCCGACCCGTGCCCCCCGGTGCCGCGCAAGCGGCCCGGGGGGCGATCACATCCGCCGGATGGCCCCGCGACCCACCCACACCGGAGACCGACCGTGCTTACCACCTTGCTCCTGCTTGCCAGCGGACCCGCCTGGCCCACGCCCAGAGCCGATACGACCATTCACCGGTACCGGGTCGAGCTGTCGGTCCGCTCCGAAGTGGATCTGGTCGCCCTCGGGATGCCGATGCAGATCCAGGAACAGGCCGCCGTCGGCTTCCTGACGATCACCCTGGCGGACTCGGCCGGCGGCAAGGCGATGCTGGCCCGGATTGACTCGGCGACGTTCAGCGCCGGCGACCTGCCGCTGCCGCCGGACGTGGCTGCGCAGGCCAAGGGAACCACATTCATTGGGTATCTCGATGCCGCCGGCAAGCTGCAGAATCTGACTGCGTCATCGGAAAACCCGGTCGCAGGGATGATTGAGTCGCTGCTGGGGGATTTCTTTCCCCGGCTGCCGACGGGGGAGCAGGGTCCGTGGCGAGACACTGTCAACCTGGCGACCAGCGTCAATGGCGGCAGGATGCGGACTGAAGTCATTACCGAGTACGCGGCGGCGGGGTCGGAGGAGTTCCATGGCGAACCCGCCCTGAAACTGACCGCAGCGTTCACGACGGTGATGGAAGGGACGATGGAGACGCCGGCCGGCGAAGCGGGAATGCGTGGAGCAGGTAGTGGTACAGGCAACTACTACATCTCGCGCGGTCGGTCGTTCCTCGGTGGCAGCCGAACCACCACCCAGCAGTCCGACATCTCCATGGCCATGGCTCCGGCGCCGATCCCCGTCAAGACGACGACCGTCCTGGTGGTGGCCCCGATCCGGTGAGCGACGCCGGTGGGGCAGGAATGGGGGTGGCAATGCCGATTCCCAGGACCACCCCCGAGCCGGCGGTCGCGGCGCGGCGGCGGCGACTTCGCCGCAGCCTGCTCTGGGCGGTGGCCCTTTCTCTTGCCTGGCTCCTGATCGCGGCCCCGCCGCCGATCTGGTACCTGGTGGCCATGCCCCGCGAGACCGCCTTCATGGCGATGCAGGAGCGCTGGCGCGGGACGGCAGCGGAACGAATCCCTGAGAAGCGGCGGTACCAGCCGGTGCCGCTGGCCCGGGTGGCTCCGGTCATGCGACGTGCGGTCCTGATCGCCGAAGACAACCGGTTCTATGAGCATGCGGGATTCGACTGGGTCGAGGTCCGCCGGGCCATCGGATACCCCCGTGACTCTCTTCACTGGGGCAATGCGCGCCACCGACGCGATCTCTGGCGGGCGTTCGGGCGGGCGATCAGTGGGGCAGGGGAGGTGCGCGGCGCCAGCACGCTGACGCAGCAGCTGGCCAAGAACCTCTACCTCTCGCCCTCGCGCAACCCGTTGCGCAAGCTCAAGGAAGCGGTGCTCGCCAAGCAGCTGGAGTGGTTCCTGCCCAAGGATCGGATTCTGGAGCTGTACCTCAACGTGGTCGAGTTCGGCCCGGGGATCTGGGGGGTCGAGGCCGCCAGTCAGTCCTACTTCCGGAAGCCAGCGGCGCGGCTGTCGCGCACCGAAGCCGCGGCACTGGCCGGTTTGTTGCCGTTTCCCCGCCTCTCCAACCCCGCCTATCGGCCGGCGCGGATGCGGGCGCGGCAGGCGATGATACTGGAGCGGCTGCGCTGAGGGGCGCCGCAGGCTCCTAGCCCGGTTGAGTTCGTTTCAAGGTGGGCGGGAACTGTCGAGATCGCTGAGATTTGACGTTCCCAGCAAGGTGAGCGGGACCAGCCTGTGGTGGGTTGTCCCGCCGACCACACAGGGATCCCTGTTCGGCACTGGTCGCTACAGTTCCCGCCCACCCGGCACGGAGCCCCGGCGAATCCAGGTGTCCGACTTCCCGTGGTTCAGTCCACCAGCCGCAGCGGCATCACCAGCGTCAGATAGCTGGCCGGATCGTCCCAACCGACCGGTTCGCAGGTGGCGGCCCGTTCGGGCGCCTTGAAGGTCAGCCGAACCTCGTCGGTTGGCATGTACTTCAGGACCTCGAGCATGTAGTGCGCGTTGAAGCCGATCTCCAGGGGATCGCCATCGTACGCCACCGCCAGCTCCTCCTGGGCTTCGCCGAGGTCGGGAGTCTGGACCGACAGCTTGCACGACCCGCTGGCAAAGGCCACCCGGATCCGGTGGGTCTGATCGCTGGCCACGATGCTCATCCGGCGCAGCGCGGCGGCGAGCGCCGCCTTGTCGGCGGTGGCGATCTTGTCGTTCTCGCGGGGAATCACCTGTTCATAGTTCGGGTATGGACCCTCGATCAGCCGGGTAAAGACCTGGGTGGTCGAGGAGCGGAAGCCCAGGTGGTTGTCACTCTTGGCGAGTTCCACCTCGTCGTCGCTGCTGAACAGCTTCTTGATCTGGTCGAGCGCCTTGGGAGGCACGATCAAGTCGACCTGCTGACCGGCTCCACCCGCCACAGGAACGTCCATGCGGGCCAAACGGTGCCCGTTGGTGGCCACCATGCGCATCCGGTCATTCTTGAGCTCCCAGAGCACGCCATTGAGGATGGGGCGGCTCTCCTCGGTGCTGGCGGCAAAGGCCACGTGCGAGATCAGCTTCTGCAGGTCCTTGGACGGTACCCGCCAGCCGCCCTCGAACTTGACTGCCGGAAAGGCAGGAAACTCCTCCTTGGAGAGGCCCAGCAGCTTGAACTTGGACTTGCCGCACTCGATCGCCACCCGTTGCTCGCCCGAACTGGTGATCCGGATGGCGGCCGACGGCAGCTCCCGGACAATTTCCACCAGCTTGCGCGCCGGCAGGGTGATGGCGCCTTCCTGGTCGACCGAAGCCGGGATGGTTGTGCTGACGGAAATATCCAGGTCGGTTCCGGAGAGCCGGAGTCCGTCCCGGGTGGCTTCGACCAGGATGTTCGAGAGGACGGGAAGGGTCGTCTTGGTCGGCACCACGGCCGCCACGGCAACGAGTCCTTCCTGCAGCTTCTCCCGGGTAATCGTGAACTTCATCTGCTGCCTCGTTTTGCTAAGCTGTTGTACTGTACCACCGGAATATAAGAACTAGAAGCAGTAGTAGAGCGTGTGGAACTGTGGACGAGCCCACCATCCCCTCGCGGCACATGGAGTTGCCTGCATCCACGCCATCCCCACCAATGTGGGGAGTCTGGAATACCGGCCAAGATTCCCGGTGTTGTCCGCACGCTCCACACCACGCCATTCGCCCAGACGATTATTGTGCCAACAACTCCTGCCGTGCCGACTCGACCCGCTCGCGGAAGGCGCGATCGCGCTGCAATTGCTGCTGGACCTTGTCCACAGAATGAATCACAGTCGAGTGATCACGGCCTCCGAACGACTGCCCGATTTCCACAAGCTGCATCTGCAGCATGTCGCGGGCGAGGTACATGGCGATCTGTCGCGGCACCGTCAGCGTCTTGATACGGGCCTTGGACCGCAACCCCTCGGGGGTGACGCCCCACCGCTTGGCGACGATTTCCTGGACCTTGTCGATACTGGGCAACTGCCGGGTGACCACCGTGCCACCCTGGACCGGACGGATCTTGTCGGAGAGCGCCTCCCGGGCGGTCTCGATCGTGATCTCGCGCTTCTTGAGCGAGCCATAGAGGATCAGCTTGATGATGCACCCCTCGAGCTCGCGGACATTCGACGGCACGTGCTCGGCGATGAACGCGAGCACCTCGTCGGGAATGGCCGTTTCGAGGTGGTCCTGTTCCTTTTTCTTCCGGAGAATGGCAATCCGGTGCTCGAGGTCGGGCTGGCCGACATCGACGACCATGCCGGCCTGGAAGCGGCTGACCAGCCGCGCCTCGAGTCCGGGCATCTCGGTCGGGGGGCGATCGGAGGTGAGCACGATCTGCCGGCGCTCGCCCGAGAGCGAGTTGAAGGTGTGGAAGAACTCTTCCTGGGTGGCCTCCTTGCCCTCCAGGAAGTGCACGTCATCGACCAGGAAGAGGTCGACCTCGGAGCGGTAGCGACGACGCAGGTGCTGCATCGTGCGGCCGTGGATTCCCTCGATTACCTCGTTGATGAACCGTTCGGCGCCGACGTAGAGGACGCGGGTGTTCGGCTCCCGGGCCAGGACCCGGTGGGCAATTGCCTGCATCAGGTGGGTCTTGCCCAGCCCGGTGGCGCCGTAGATGAAGAGGGGGTTGTAGGTCTTGCCAGGGGCTTCGCCGACCGCATTGGAGGCGGCGGCGGCCATCTCGTTGGACTTGCCGATGACAAAGTTGTCAAAGGTGTAGCGATCGTTGAGCGGCTGAGAGCTGGGATTGGCCGCCGAGGGGACGAGCGGGGCCGGATCGGCCGCGGGCGCCACGAAGAAATCCATCTGGGGGCGCTTCTGGCGCTCCTCCATGACCCGGAACACCACCTCGGCGCCGTGGCCCAGGAACGGTTCGGCCAGGCGGGCGAGGAGGGCGGCGTGCTTTTCCTCGTTCCAGTTGACCGAGAACTGGTCCGGGGCCCCGACGATCAGGCGGCTGCCCTCGAGGGCCAGCGGCTCGGCGGGGATCAGCCAGCTCTCGATGGCATGGGCGGGCAGCTCCCGCTTGGCCTCCTCGAGGATCCGTTTCCAGGTGTCTTTTGGCGAAGGCTGCATGTCAACTCTTCATGAACCGGCGGGCACGCCGGGCGAGGTGCGGTAAGGGCTGGCGAGTTTACGGCCCCGTTGTGGAAAAGTCAACCTTGACCGGTGGGGGCTGGATCGAGTAGCTTTGTCGGTTCACCGTGAGGACTGGGATTCATGAAGCCGACTTATCAGCCGCGCAACAAGAAGCGCATCAACAAGCATGGTTTTCGGGCCCGGATGGCCGATCGTTGGGGTCAGGCCGTCCTGTCGCGCCGCCGCAAGAAGGGTCGCCGCCAGTTGACGGTGTCGCTCCCCTCCAAGCACGCGAGCGCCTGACGCCTGGTGAAGCGGTACCCCGGGAGCACCGGCTGGCGCGGGAGAGCGATCTCCGACACACCCTGCGCAGCGGGCGGCGCCACCGGCTGAGTCACTTGGACATGGTCTGGACGGACAACGCAGCGGGTCACCCACGGATGGGACTGATTGTACCCCGGTTCCAGTCCAGTGCGGTGGCCCGCAATCGTTTGCGCCGTCGGCTCAAGGAAATCTGGCGGCGAGAGATCCAGGGCCGTCAACCGGGATGGGACTTGGTGATCCGTGCCCGCCGGGAGGCCTACGGCGCCTCGTTTGAGGCCCTGCGGTCCCAGCTCCTCGGGTGGCGCGACGCCACCATCGGCGGGGGATGACCTCCCCCCTGGAATGGCCGCGGCGTGGCGCGATGCTGTTGATCCGGGGATACCAGCGGTTCATTTCCCCGGCGCTCCCTCCTTCCTGTCGCTTTACCCCCTCCTGCTCGCAATACACGCTCGAGGCGGTGGAGCGGTACGGACTCCTGAAGGGGAGTTGGCTGGGGGGCCGCCGGTTGATTCGGTGTCATCCGTTCAATCCCGGGGGGGTGGACCCGGTGCCGTGACGGGCAGCGGGACAGCGGGACAGCGCTGCCCCGCTGCCTCGTCACCGATCTGAACTGAAACAAACCGGCAGCCTGAGCCGTGTGACGGTGTGGGCTGCCCTTGGCGTCGAGGAAACATGGACCGGCGAGTCGTTGCTGCAATTCTGCTGATGATGCTGGTGGCGGTGGCGCCGGCGGTACTGTTCAAGCGCCCGACCCCGCCGCCCGGAGCGGTGCAAGTGGACAGCGCCGGTGCCCCGGCGCCGGCCGCCGCCCTTCCGGCCAACCCGCTGCCATTGGTTCCCGCCGATCCTGCGGCCATCCTGCCGGAAGTCGAGCCCGCCTTGGCGCCCGACACCATCACCGTCCGCTCCCCACTCTACGAATACCGGTTCAGCACCCGCGGTGGCCGTCTCGTTTCCGCCGCCCTTTCCGAATATCGCTCCATGCTTCCGGCCGACAGCGGCAAGGTGGCGCAGATCCTCCAGCCGGGCAGCAACCTCCTGGCGTCGTCGCTGGTGGTGGGCGGAGATACGGTGGCGCTGGGTGCCGAAATCCTTCAGCCCTCCCAGCGAGAGTTGGACGTATCCGCCGGGGAGACATCGTTCACCCTGAGTGGGACGGTCCGTGGCCTGGCGGTGCTCCTGACCTACCGGTTCGTGCCGGGGTCGTACCACATCGCGGTGGAGGGCCGGGTTGAGGGAGTTGGCCCCAACGGGGCCCAGCTCCTGATCGGGATGGGACCGGGGCTCCGCAACACCGAGAGCGACTCAGTGGAGCACCGCCGGGAACTTGGTGTGGTGGTCAAGGCGGAGGACTCCGAGTTGCACCGCTTCCAGAGCGTGGACCAGGGAGAACCGCTGCTCCTGAGTGGCCCGTTCGAATGGGTCGCGGTCAAGTCGAAGTACTTCGTGGCCGCCGTCTTTGCCATGGACTCGACCCAGCCGGCCGGGGCTCGCGGGCGACTGTCCGGCGCCCGCGCCTTTCACGCCGACCCGCTCAGCGCCAAGCCGGCGCTGGTGGATGTGGAGGCCAGCCTGCCGGTGGGCAGCGACGGCAGTTTCCACTACCTGGTCTATGCCGGTCCGATGGAGTATCCCCGGCTGAACGCGCTGGGCAATGAGTTTGACGACGTCAATCCCTATGGCTGGCCCGGCTTCCGTTCCCTGATCCGTCCGGTGGCGCTGGGGGCTCGATGGCTGCTGGTGTGGATGCACGAGAACCTGGGTTTCGCGTATGGACTGGTGCTGATCACCTTCGGCGTGATGATCCGACTGCTCCTCTGGCCGCTCAACCAGAAGGCGATGCGGTCGAGCATGGAAATGCAGGCCATCCAGCCGATCATGAAGGAGATGCAGGAGAAGTACAAGAACGACCCCCAGAAGCTGCAGCAGGAGATGTTCAAGCTCTACAAGGAGCACAACGTCAACCCGCTCGGCGGCTGCTGGCCCATGCTGCTGCCCTGGCCGGTGATGCTGGCGCTGTTTTTCGTGTTCCAGAACACGATCGAGTTGCGGGGAGAAAGTTTCCTCTGGATGCCCGACCTCGCCCGGGCCGACCCGTTGTTCATTACGCCGATCCTGATGGGGTTGTCGATGTTCGGCCTGATGAAGCTGGGGCAGCGCGGCATGGCGGCCAACCCGCAAATGAAGATGATGCTGTACATCATGCCGCCGATGATGACCTTCCTGTTCATCCAGTTTGCCAGCGGCCTGAACCTGTACTATTTCGTCAGCAACATGGCGAGCATTCCGCAGCAGTGGCTGCTGACCCAGGAGCGGCTGCGCCGAAACCCGCCGACAGCGGTGGCGCCGGCCCCCAAGAGCGGCAAGCGCAAATAGGGCACGCCTCCGGGCGCGCCCCTAGATTGCCGGGATGCTCTCAGATCCCATTGCCGCAGTGGCCACCGCTCCCGGCAGGGGAGCCCTCGCGCTCGTCCGGCTCTCCGGTACGGGCGCGTTTGGCATTGCGGCCGCCACCGTCCGCCGGTTCTCCGCCGATCAGCCCCGATACGCCACCCTCGGCACCTTCCTGGACCGCCACGGCCACCCGGTGGACCGGGGCCTCTATACCGTCTTTCCGGCCCCGCACAGCTACACCGGTGAAGACCTGGTGGAGTTCTGCTGCCACGGGGGTGCGATGGCGGCCTCGCAGTTGCTAGCGGCCCTTGCCGCAGCGGGGGCGCGCCAGGCCGAGCCGGGCGAATTCAGCCGACGGGCGGTCCTCAACGGCAAGATGGACCTGATCCAGGCCGAGGGGGTGGCCGATCTGGTGGACGCCTACGCTCCTGCCCAGGCCCGGGCAGCGCTGCACCAGATTGACGGTGGGTTGTCGGCCCGGATACAGTCGTTGCGAACACAACTACTAGATCTTGTTGTGGCGCTCGCTTATGACATCGACTTCCCGGGCGAGGACGACGGTCCGATTTCCGGGGCCCAGCTCCAGCAGCAGCTGGTCCAGGCCCGGGCGGGGATGCACGAGCTCCTCCGCACCGCCCCGGCCGGCGAGCGCCTGCGGACCGGCGCACTGGTGGTGCTGGCCGGCGCCCCCAACTCAGGCAAGTCCTCGCTGTTCAACGCCCTGCTCGGCATCGATCGGGCGCTGGTGACCCCGCTTCCCGGAACAACCCGCGATGCGGTCGAGGCCGATACGGAGTTTGAGGGGTGGCCGATTCGGTTGGCGGATACCGCCGGCCTTCGGGAGGCCGACGACCTGGTGGAGCGGCTCGGGATCGCGGTCAGCCGCCGCTACCTGGCCGCCGCGGACCTGGTGCTGTTGTGTGCCGAGGCGTCGCGCCCGCTCGGGGCAGGGGAGCGCCAGGTCATGGCAGAACGGCACACCCTGGTGGTCCGCACCAAGTCAGACCTGATGGCTGGGGTGGGAGGCGAGGAAGTCGGGGGAATTTCGGTCTCGGTGGTGACCGGGGAGGGACTTGGTGCGCTCCGGGAGGCAGTGGCAGCCGCGGTGTTCGGTGGCGAGGCGGAGGCCCGGTTGCCCGAGCTGACGCCGCTCCTGCTGCGCGAGCGACACCGGGTTGGACTGGAGCGAGCCTCGGCGGCACTGGACGTCGCAGAGGCGCTCCTCGGCCCGGCAGGCGATGCTGCGCTGGCGGCACACCAGGTCCAAGGCGCGCTGGCGGCGCTCGACGAACTGGTGGGAGTGATGGATCCTGACGAGGTGCTGGGGAGGATCTTCAGTCGGTTTTGCGTGGGGAAGTGAGGACGGGTAGGGCGGTTAAGACGGATAGGACGGGTAGCTTGACGCCATTCGTGCCACCAGCGCAATCGCCATTGTCGGGCGTTGACGTTTCCGCCCCGATCGCCCAACCCACCTGACTCGCTCGCCCGCTCCGCCGTATCCGTCTTGACCGCCCTACCCGTCACCCTAG
>JAWXBA010000050.1:0-3843 GCA_034439775.1 Gemmatimonadota bacterium
CGCTCTGGTCCACCAGCCGCACCACGGGCTGCGGCGAGAGCAAGGCCCCACTCGAGGTGCTCGGCGGAGGCTGGGTGGTCACCGCCACGGCCGTGGCGGCCCCCGCCTGAAGCACGATGGCGTTGGACGTGGCCGCCGATACACTGGGCGCCGAGAAGGCAAGGGCGAAGGAGCCGATTGATCCGGTGAGCCGGAGGGTGCTGAAGGAGGCCGCACCCCCCGCCCCAGTAGCCACCGGGTTGGCGCCCGAGAGCACCGCACCGGCCCCGCTGCTGATGGCCGCAGTCACGCTGACCCCGGCCTGCGTCACGGCATTGCCGCTGAGGTCTCGCAGCTGCACCACGATCGGCGGCGACAGGTTGGAGCCGTTGATGGCCGTGGCCGGTGGTGCGGTCGAGAAGGTGAGCCGGGTTGCCGCGCCCGGAGTCAGGATCAGGGTATTCGCCACCGCGGTGGTAAGGCCCGGCACCGCAAACTCCAGGACGTAGGACCCCGTGGTGCCGGTGATCACGAGATTGCTGAACGTGGCACTGCCCCCACCGGTGGTCACCCCGGTGAGTGTGCCACCGAGCACCCCGGGGCCCGAACCGAGCCTGGCGGTGATGGTGACCCCAGGCTGCGCGGTTGGGTTGCCCACCCCGTCGCGCAGCTGCACCACGACTGGTGGTACGAGGGCAATCCCGTTCTGTGCACTCGCCGGTGGTGCGGTCGTGAAGGTGACCTGAGTGGCGGCCCCTGCCCCGACCGAGATCGTCGGGGAAAGGAGGGCGGGAAGGCCGTTGGCGGTGAATCGGATCGTGTACGCCCCCGTCGGACCGGTCAGCATCAGCCCCGTGAACGTGGCCGCTCCTCCTGCGGCCGTCGTCGCACTCAGGGTGCCACCGAGAAGCCCGGGACCACTCGCCAGGCTCGCCGCTACTGAGAACCCGGCGGACGCGACCGGATTCCCCGATTGGTCCACCACCTGCACCGTTGGCTGTGGCGTGAACGGGACCCCACTCTGGGCTCCGACCGGGGTGGCGGTGCTGAGCGTGAGTGCGGCGGCCGCCCCCGGCTCGAGCTGAAGCGGGGCGCCGATCGCCTCACTGAGCGAGCCCGACCGGAAGGTCAGGGTGTACGACCCCACCTGGCCCAGGATACTGAGGCCACCGAAGGTGGCCCTTCCCTGGCCGTCGGTTGGGAGCGAGAGGACACCCTGGAGCTGTCCGGCGACCGATGTCTGGAGCGTGATCTGGACCACGACGCCAGCCTTGGCCACGGGATTGCCGCTGATATCCCGCAATTGGATCACCGGCGCGGCCGACAGGATCACCCCGTTGACGGCCGTGAGTGGCGGCGGAATGACGAAGCCGATGGCGCGTTCTGGGCCCGCCACGAGGGTGATCGCATTGGAGACTGCCGGGGTCAGATTGGCCGCCGAGAACCGGAGCGAGAAGCTCCCGACCACTCCCGTAAACTGCAGGTTGGCGAAGCTGGCCTCCCCGTTGGCGCCCGTCACCGCATTGAGCGTGCCGGCCAGGACGCCGGTTCCCGACGCCAGCGATGCCGTGATCGCCACGCCGATTTGCGCCACGGGATTTCCCGTCCCATCGCGCAGCTGGACGCGCACCGGCGGGGCGAGCAGCTCCGCATTGGTGGCCATTGCGGGCGGGGCGGCGTTGAAGGTCAGCTGGGTGGCGCCACCGGCGCCGATGGCGATCGGGCCGGAGATTGCCTCCGCCAGCCCCGGGGATTGGAACCGCAACGTGTACGACCCCACCGCACCTACGATGACCAGGTTCCCGAAGCTGGCCCGACCGTTGGCACTCGTGACAGCCGTGACCACCCCGCCGAGCGTCCCGGGGCCGGTGGCGACCGAGGCGGTGACCGACACCCCGGCGGTGCTGACCGGATTGCCGAAGCCGTCTCGCAGTTCCACCTCCGGCTGGACGGCCAGCGGAGTGCCGCTGGCGGCACCCCCGGCCGGCGCCGTGACAATCGCCAGCGCGGCGGCGGGTGCCGCGGTGACCCCGAAGCTGCTGCTGGTGGCAGGGGCCACGTTGGCAGCGGTGGCCTGCAGCGAATACGGCTGACCGGCCCTGGAGATCCGAAGGTCGGCAAAGGTGGCCACACCAGCCACCGCCGCTGCGGTCAACGTTCCGGCCAGCGTCGTGCCGGTGGGGTTGGCGGAGAAGGAGACGGTGATGGTTCCGGTGGCGGTCACCGCCGTGGCACCGGCGCCGTCCTGGAATGCCACCCGCACCGGTGGCGCAATCGCCGCACCGGCGATGGTCTGGGTCGGCTGACCAATGAAACCGAGCTTCACGGCAGTGCGCGGTTGGACGGTCAGGGATGCCTGTCCGGAGCGACCCTCACTGGTGGCAATGATATTCGCGGAGCCCGCGGCGAGCGCCGTCACGACACCGAAGGTCGAGACCGAAGCCACCGCCGGGTCCGAGCTGCTCCAGGCCACGGTCCGGCCAGGCAGGGCCCCGCCGATCGAGTCAAATACCGCCGCCTGCGCGGAGGTTGTTTCGCCCGCCACAAGTGTGGATGCCCCGAGCGCTACCGTCACGCTTGCCACGGGAACCGGCCGGACATCGACAGTGACCTGGCCGGCAACCCCATCCACCGTGGCGCGAATGGAGGCGGTTCCCGGGGTGATGCCTCGCACCAACCCGCTCTGGTCCACTCCGGCTACTGAGGTGTTGGCGGACGCCCAGGTGACGGTCTTTCCCGGGACGGCGATGCCGGTACTGGTGCGGGGCGTCGCGGTCAGTTGCCGTGAGCCTCCGACGAGCACATCCCTGAGCCCTGCCTCGATCTGGACCTGAGCAACCACCAGGACCCCACCGACCCCGGTCCCGGGGTCGCTCGGAGGACAGCCGGCAACCAACAGCAGCCCCAGGGTGGCAAGAGCCGCCGGGAGGCGGCTGGGGGGAGATCGCAGCGGAGATTTCATCGCGACCGCGATCCTAGAGCCCGACGCTGAGGCCGACGCGGAGGAGCAGATACCCCGAGGCAAAGGTGTCACTGGCCGTGAAATACTGGCCACCGAGATCGATCGCCGCGCGTCCGCCCAGTCGGATCAGCACACCGCCGCCGCCGCCGTAGGTCAGGTACCCGTCGTTGGCGTTGCACTCTTCGCTGCAGACCAGGGTGCCATACCCGAGCCGTCCTGCTACATAGGCCGCCGCCCGGTTGCCAGCAGCCACCACGTAACGCGGCTCGATAAATCCCAGCGACAGTGCGGCGGTGAATTCAACGTTGTTGTCCTGGAAGCTGTAGACGGTGCTTCGCTGATAGCCTGCGCCCACCGACAGTCGGCTCGCCGTGTACCGAAGCTGGGCCTCGTATCCGAGCCGTGTCTGCCCCTCGAAGGCGCCCTCGACGCGACTGCCGAACAACAACGCCCCGGAACCTTGCACCGACAGACGCTGGGCCGATTGCGCCGTGAGCGACACGGGAAGCAGGAGGCCAAGCACGACCAACCAACGAGCAGCTGCAGGCATCAGGAGCCTCCTGGTGGAGTGTCCAGCGCGGTAAAGGAGGAGGCCCGCCAACCGGTGGCCCCACGACTCGCCTCGGCGCGGAATCGAACGGAGCGGCGGCGGGTATCCCCGAACTGGCCGCGCCACTGGAACTGAATCACGACCAGGGCTTCCGCCTGGCCCCCCTGCAGCACCGGCTCCGTCACCGAAACCAGTGCGACGCTCGGGCGGCTTTCCATCAGGAAGGTCGTGAACTGCTGCCGGGCCGCGGTGGGGACCACCAATTCGGCAACCGGTTGGCTCGACTCCATCCCGCCGACCAGGGAGCGTGCCCCCGCATGGATGACGTCTCGGGCGCGGGCAAGTTCCACAG
>JAWXBA010000051.1:0-8820 GCA_034439775.1 Gemmatimonadota bacterium
GGCCAACCGGGGAGCCAGGGAAGCCGGTGGACTCTCGATCGGGTGCAACATCCAGCTGCCCCACGAGCAGGGGCCGAATCCCTATGTCGACCGGTTTGTCGAGTTCCGGTATTTCTTCGTGCGCAAGGTCATGCTGGTCAAGTACAGCTTGGCGTTCCTGGTGCTGCCGGGCGGATTCGGCACCATGGACGAGCTGTTCGAGGCGTTGACCCTGGTGCAGACCGGCAAGGTCGACTCGTTCCCGATCGTCCTGATGGGCACGGAGTACTGGAATCCCCTGCTCGCTTTCATGCGCGACACCCTTGGGGGAGCCGGGACGATCAGTCTCGAGGACCTCGACCTGCTCACGGTGACCGACGACCCGGAGGTGGCGATGGCCGCCGTACGGCAGGGGCTGGAGGCGAACGGGATTCGCAGCCCCAGTCCAAGCCCGCTGCTCGGCGAGGGCTGAGTCAGCCGATCTTCGAACGGGCGATGGCCAGGATCTCTGCCTCCAACCGGGTCGCCGTCTCCTCGAGTCGGGTGGCGGCCTCCTCGAGGTCCCGACGGTCGTCGCCGCTGGCAATTCCGGGCAGGTTGGTCCGGACATTCAGGCACGCCCCGAGCACCGCCGTGCGCGCGCACAGGCCTCCGACCGCACCATCAGAGGCCGAAGCCGGGTTGCCGGTCTCGGTCATGGTGCGGATGAACGGCATGGCGGCACACGCTGCCTCCGCCACCCGCAGGGGGACCCGGGCCGCCTCGAGGTTGGCCGCCTGGAGGGCGTTGGCGCGGGCCAGCTTTTCTTCCGCGGTGGCCTTGGGCATGCTCAGTGCCACCATCACCTCGTTGAAGGCACGGGTGTCCTCATCCACCAGCGCCAGCAGCGTCGTCGTTGCCCGGTGGCCGCCCTCCGCGGCGCTGGAAAACTCCTCCCACCGCTCATCCCAGCCCCGCTTGTGGGCCGAGAGATTGGCGACCATGGTGCCGAGGGCGGCGCCGAGTGCCCCGACCAGGGCGGCGACCGACCCGCCGCCTGGGGCCACGCTTTCGGACGCCGTGATGGCCACGAACTGTGCCACCGTGAGCGAAACCAGGGGGCCCGGGGCGCCCAGCCCCAGCTGGTACTCGATGATCCGTTCGGCGGGGTCGAACGGCGCCAGTTCGTTCAATCCCATCGAACGCACGGCGATCCGGATCAACTCGGCATCGCCGACCCCGATGCTCCGCTGCTGCTGCCTGAGGTAGTGTCGGCCGGCCTCCAGCATGGCGGCGAGCGGAACCAGCCCCACCAGCTCAGATCCGGTAACCCGCACCCCGCGGGCGGCGGCGCGGGCCACGACCTCGTCAAAGGCGACGTGGATCGGGGTGACCTTGAGGTCCACCAGATTCATGGAGACCTGGGCCACCCCGTACTCCTCGATGTACCAGCCGATGGCCTTGACCGCCTTGAGCGACCCGGGAGTGGTGAGCGGGGTGCCTGCGGGGTCCCGCTCGATCGGTCCGGTCAGCGGGTGGCCGCTCCGCCGCGGGCGACCGGCCTCGCGGACATCGAAGGCAATGGCGTTGGCTCGCCGGGTCGAGGTGGTGTTCAGGTTGACGTTGAAGGCCACCAGGAAATCGCGGGCACCGATCACCGTGGCGCCGTGCCTTGGCGGCAGCTCGGCGGGGCCGAAGTCGGGCTTCCAGGCGGGCTCCTTGATCTTGCGGGCAAACCCCTCGTATTCCCCGGCCCGGATGTCGGCCAGGTTGCGCCGGCTGGCATCGGGTTGGGCTGCCTCGTAGAGATAGACGGGGATCGCCAGCTCACGGCCGACCCGCTCGGCCAAGGTCCGCGCCAACGCGGCGCACTCCGCCATCGAGATGCCCGAGATCGGGATCAGGGGACAGACGTCGGTGGCTCCCATACGCGGGTGCTCCCCGGTGTGGTGACGCATGTCGATCAGTTCTGCCGCGGCCCGGATCCCCTGGAAGGCGCCCTCCGCCACCGCCTCGGGTTCGCCGACCACGGTGACGACGGTTCGATTGGTGGCCTTTCCCGGGTCGACATTCAGCACGGTGACGCCCTCGACCGCCGCGATCTGCGCCACGATCCGGCGGATTACCTCCGGATCGCGACCCTCGGAAAAGTTGGGAACAGCTTCGATCAGGGCTGGCATGGGAGTCCGGGCGTGGGGTTCGGAAGGCGGGGAAGCCAGCCGGTCGACCCGGCGTGGCCCGCAATATAGCCCGATTCCGGCGGCCGCCTCTCTTGACACTTCTGGTTCTGAATCGCCTATTACAGGGAGCGAATTGTGAAGAACTGCCGACCGTAGGGCTCCCACTGGGATTCGGTGATGTTCCGGCCGAACCAGATCCGACTCATCTCACCGAGGTGACACGTATGCCTGCTCGACCCAGGACTTGGGTGGTCTGCCTGCTCAGCCTGCTTACGCTGGCCGCACCGCTTGCCGCCCAGACAGGCACCATCAGCGGGACCGTCACTGAGGCGAACGGCGGCCGGCCGATTGCCGGCGTGAACGTCGTGGTCTACCTCGCGGGGATAGACCTCTCCACCGCCAGGGCGGTCACCGCGCCCAATGGCACCTACCGGATCACCGGATTGGCGGCCGGCAACTATCGGGTGCGGACCTCGTTGATCGGGTACGGTCCGGAAACCCGCGATCCCGTCGCGGTCGGTGCAGGTGCCATCGCGACGGTGGACTTCAGCCTGTCGCCCCAGGCCACGGTGCTGCAGGAGGTGGAGGTCTCGGCGGTGAGCCGCCGGGTGGAAAAGGCCATCGATGCCCCGGCCTCGGTCCACGTCATTCAGGCCACCGAACTCGCGGAGCGCCCGGCCATCACCGTGATGGACCACCTCAAAGGGGTGCCGGGGGTGGACGTCAGTCAGGGCGGCCTGGTCCAGAGCAACGTGGTCGTGCGCGGGTTCAACAATATCTTCTCGGGCGGCCTGCTGATGCTGACCGACCACCGCTTTGCGGCGGTGCCGTCGCTGCGGGTCAACGTGCCGGCGTTCTTTCCGGGCACCGGGGAGGACCTGGAGCGCCTGGAGGTGGTGCTCGGCCCGGGTGCCGCCCTGTACGGGCCGTATGCGTCGGGTGGGGTGCTCAACATGGTCACCAAGTCACCGCTCGACTACCGGGGCACCACCCTGGTGCTCGAGGGCGGTCTGCGGAGTGCCACCCCGTATGTCAGCGCGGTGGACGGCGGCGGCAACCGGGCCTACCAGCGCTACGACGATGCCGGAAGCCTGTACCGGCTCTCCGGGCGCCACGCCGGGCTGGTGGGAGAGAAGTTTGGCTACAAGCTCTCGGGCGAGTACTTCACCGGCGATGATTGGCAGTTCGTGGACCAGGGCGAGTCGGCCCGGGCGGCGGCGGAAGGGTGCGGCGTCACCTGCCGTGACTACAAGATCGAGCGGTACAGCTTCGACCTCCGGACCGACTATCGGCCGAACATCAATACCAGCATCGTGGCCAACTACGGCTACACCAATGCCAAGAACCTGATCGAGCTCACCGGCCTTGGTGCCGGGCAGGCCCAGGGCTGGGTGTATCAGTATGCCCAGGCCCGGGTGACCCACAAGCAGTTCTTTGCCCAGGCATTCGGCAACTTCTCCGACGCCGGCGAGACGTTCCTGCTGCGCTCGGGGCTGCCGCTGTTCGACGGGTCCCGTCTCTGGGCGGTCCAGGCCCAGCAGGGATTCCAGATCGGCAACCGCCAGAGCTTCCTCGCCGGCGTCGACTACATCCTGACCGACTCCCGGACCAACGGGACGATCAACGGCGTGTATGAGGATGACGACACGATGCGCGAATGGGGCGGGTATATCCACTCGGTCACCTCGATCGGGAGCAAGCTGGAACTCACGACCGCGCTCCGGGCCGACGACCACAGCCGGGTCAAGGACATCCAGGTGTCCCCCCGCGTGGCCCTGGTGTTCAGTCCGTCGGACAACCACAGCCTTCGGCTGACCTACAATCGTGCCCACTCCAATCCGTCCAGCCTCAACCTCTTCCTCGACATCGTGGGTGGGGGAGCGGGTCCCTACACCGTCCGCGCCTTGGGCGTTCCCGATGACGGGTTCAGTTTCCGCGGTGGCAGCTGCGCTGCCGGCGGGGTGGACAATCTCTGCATGCGGAGCCCGTTCCCAGGCGCCAATGCCCTTGGCCTGATCCCGGCCAACGCCGCCTCGCTGTGGAGTGTGGCGATCGGTGCCCTGCAGCAGGGCGGCGCAATCAACGCCCAGACGGCCGGATTCCTGAACGCCAACGCCCCGACGCCGGCCCAGGTCGGGACCCAACTCCGGGTGCTCAATACTACGTCGCTGACCTTCAACAATATCGAGGCCACCAGCGTCAAGGATATCGGCCAGATCCAGCCCACTATCACCCGAGCGCTGGAACTCGGGTACAAGGGAATTCTGGGCGGTGCGGCGCGGCTTTCGATCGACTTCTGGTATGAGAACAAGCGCGATTTCGTCGGCCCGCTGATCGTGGAATCGCCCAATGTCTTCCTCAACACCGCCCAGACCATCGCTTGGCTCACCCCACTGATGACCGCCGCGCTGGGCAGCGCCGCCGCCGGCGCTGCTGCAGCTGGCCAGCTTGGCACCGCGATGGGTGGCATCAGCGGCGCCACTTCGGCCAGCCGCGCCCAGGGGGTGCCGCTGGGAACCGTCGTGCCACACAACGCCGCCGCCACCCAGCGCGCCGACATTTTCCTGACGTATCGCAACTTTGGTGAAGTGGACCTGTTCGGTACCGACATGGCGTTGGACGTAGTGGTTTCGCCGCGCTTTACCCTGGCCGGCACGGTCTCCTTCACCAACAAGGACTACTACACCCGCGACGACGTCCGCCGCGAGGGTGAAGTGACCGGCTTTGCGGATGTGACCCTGAACGCCCCCAAGGCGAAGGGCTCGGTGGCCATCCGGTATCGGGATGAGCACAGCGGCCTGAGCGGCGAGACCCGCTTCCGGGCGGTAAAGGGCTTCCCGATCAGCTCCGGCGTCTTCAGCAGCGGCCTGCTGCAGGATGGCATCACCCCGAAGTCGATCGCCAACTACTCGGTGATGGACGCCCAGCTGGCCTACCGACTTCCGGTCGGGGCACGCTCGGCAACGCTGGCGCTGATTGCCACCAACCTGTTCAACACCCCCTACGCCACCTTCGTCGGGGTGCCGAGCCTGGGGCGGACGGTGATCAGCAAGATCTCCTACACCTTCTAGTCATGGCACGCAGGAAGCCGGCCGCCGGGAGCACCTCCCGGCGGCCGGCTTCGTTGCGTATCGTCCCCTGTCATGAACTCCGTCCACCGGCCGCTGGTCATTGCCCATCGCGGCGCCAGCGGCTACCTCCCCGAGCATACCCTCGAGGCGTACACCCTGGCGGTGCGCCAGGGGGCCGATTTCATCGAGCCCGACCTGGTCATGACCCGGGACGGGGTCCTGGTGGCACGGCACGAGAACGAGATCGGCAGTACCACCGATGTCGCGAAACGGTTTCCGGGGCGGCGCACCACCCGCCTGGTCGACGGGGTGGAGGTGGACGGGTGGTTCGTCGAGGATTTCAGCCTGGAGGAGCTGCGATCGGTGCGGGCGCGGGAGCGGCTGCCGTTCCGCGACCACGCCCACGACGGGAGGATGGCCGTTCCCACCTGGGACGAGATCCTGGCGCTGCGGGCCAGGCTTACCCTGGAGACCGGTCGGCCCATTGGCGTGTACCCGGAAACGAAACACCCGACCTATTTCCGCTCCATCGGCCTGCCGCTCGAGGAACCGCTGCTCGAGGCGCTGACGGCCCACGGGCTTGAGGGCTTCGATGCACCGGTGTTCATCCAGTCATTCGAAACCGGCAACTTGCAGTGGTTGCGGCAGCGCACCGGGATCCGCTTGGTTCAGCTCCTTGAATCGACCGGCGGCCCCTGGGACTGGACGGCCAAGGGAATGCCGGGCAGCTACGCCGACCTGACCACCCCGGCGGGCCTCCAGCGTGTGGCGGGCTATGCCGATGCGATCGGACCGCACAAGCGGTTGGTCATCCCCGAAGCGCCCGACGGTTCGCTGGTGGCCGCCACCACCCTGGTGGCCGATGCCCACGCGGCCGGTCTCCTGGTGCATCCCTGGACATTCCGGAGCGATCCCCAGTTCCTGCACGACGCCTATGCGGGGATCCCGGCCCGTGAGTTGCGGCAGTTCGCGGCGCTGGCTGTGGACGGGGTGTTCGCTGATTTCCCGGATGTGGCGGCGGCTGCGTTCCGGCACCACGGGGACGCCGACCCGGGCTGAGCGGCTGGGCTACTTCAGGCGCAGGACCGGGCTGGTGGCGACGGTGACAGGGGCGACGCGCTCGAACAGGGCGTCGAGGTCATCCATCGGGGTGGCAATGACGCGCCGGGCGCCGTGCCACCAGGTGGAGGAGCTGGTGGGCAGCTCGCTTTCGACGATTCCGGTGCGTCGGTTGGCGGCGTGCACATATCGGCCGTCGCCAACGTAGATTCCGATGTGGGTGACGCGCTTGCCCTTGCCGAAGTAGAGCAGGTCGCCGGGAAGCAGCCGGGCGGGGTCCTTGGGGAGTTCAATGCCGGTGCGGGCCTGCAGGGCGGCGGTGCGGGGCATCTCGATCTCGAACAGCCCCATGACCCACTTGACCAGCCCGCTGCAGTCGAACGCCATGCCTGGTGCCACGGCACCCAGACGGTAGCGCAATCCCAGTTGGGAGCGCGCCACCTGCACCACCGAGTCACGCGAGGGAGTGGCGGTCAGCTTCTCCTTGCCGGCCAGGATCGTCCGGCTCATCGCCGCGAACGGACGGGGGCGGGCGGTGACAAGGGTCCGGTCGAGCAGCGGAGTGTTCGCCTGGGCGCCAACTGGCCCGGCCGCCGGAGCGACCAGGAGGATGAGCACCGCACTGCGGTACCACAGGGTTCGAAAGGTGCCCGGCATCGGGCAATAAGTTGGTCGCGGGGGCCCCGGATGTCCAGCCCACCCGCCAGGTCACCCCCAAGCAGAGAGAATCGTGACTGAATCGATTGCCGAGGCACCTCCGCCCACCCTGCGGGACCACCTGGCGTGGACGCTTCCGTTCTTGACATTTCTGGTGCTGCTGGTCGTCGGCCCGAAGCTGCCACTCAGCCCCGCGGTCGAGGGGGCGCTCCGGGTGGCGCTGCTGACGCTGATCCTCTGGGTGGCCTCGCGGCACATCCTCGATTTCCGGGTGGAGCGCGGGGTGGCCAGTGTGCTGGTCGGGGTGGCGGTGTTCCTGCTCTGGATCGGACCGGACCTGCTGATTCCCGGACACCGCGGGCACTGGTTGCTGCAGAACTCACTGACGGGGTCGGCGACCAGTTCCTTTCCGGAGGCGGCGAGGGACGACTCGCTGGCCATCCTGTTCCGGGCCATGCGGGCGATCATCATCGTCCCGATCGTGGAGGAGCTGTTCTGGCGCGGCTGGTTGCTGCGCTGGCTGGTGGACCAGAACTTCACCCGGGTCAGGCTCGGAGTCGTGACCCCCTTCACCTTCATTGCCACCGCCATCCTCTTTGCCAGCGAACACGGTCCCTACTGGGACGTCGGACTGGCCGCGGGTATTGCCTACAACTGGTGGATGATGCGGACCCGCAGCATTGGTGACCTGATCGTGGCCCACGCCGTGACCAACGCCTGCCTCGTGGCCTACGTGCTGGCGACAGGGAGGTGGGAGTACTTGTAGCGGGAACTGCTGCGCCCTCGAGCACCGTTGGGTTCAGTGATCGGTGGACGGGAACTGTCACGGCTCCGTGCACGGCTGGGTTCCGCGATCGGTAGGCGGGAACTGCGATGATCCCGCGCCGCCAGATGTTGCGATCGGTAGGCATGGGTTGCATTCGGTCCCGCTGTCCCGCTGTCCCGCTGTCCCACTACCCGCCTTCCCCGTACCGCCGTGCCCCCAGCAGCGCCCCGATCTCGGATTGACCATGGATGGCCAGTTCCACCGCCGCCCGGCCGCAGAGCGCGCCGATCAGGTTGCCGGTACCGTTGTATCCTCCCATGGCCCAGACTCCCGGGGCGGTTTCCTCGAGGATGGGCAGCTCGCCCTCGCAATACCCGACGCTGGCGGCCCACCGGTGGGTTATGGCTGCCTCCGCGCCCACCACCTCCCTCAGGAACTGTTCCAATGCCTCCTGGACTGGGGCGGACGGCGTAGGATCCAGGGTCCACTCGGCCTCCCCACCGATATCCCGGAATCCTCCCAGGGCAATCTCCCCACCGGGCAGCTGCTGCCAGTACTCCATGCCGTAGCGGGCGTAGACGGGGCGGGGGACCGAAACCAGGCGATCAGGAGCGGTGGCGAGCATCTGGAGCCGCGCCGTCCTGACCCGGGTTTTCATGGCAGGCACCAGCGTCGTTAACCCGCCGTCGGTGGCAATCAGGATGTGCGCCGCCCTGATCACCCCGTGCGGGGTCTCCACCGCTCCCTCGGCGATGCCGGTGGCCGCGGTTTGCTCGTGGAGCTGGATTCCCTGTGCCACGAGATTGGCGGCCAGCTGGCGGCACCGGGCCAGCGGATTGAAGGCGGCATCGGTGGGGATGAGAAGGCCGCGCCCCTCGGAAGCGAAGTACGCCGAGGCAGGCAGCCCATCCTGGCGCAGCGCGTCGAGGTGGTCCTCGCAGTCCGCCACCTCCTCGGGGGAGGTGGCCAGGCGAATGGATCCGACTCGGCGGACCGCGTCAGGCGTCTCCGTCGCGATCCGGTCGAGCTGCTCCAGCGTCAGTTCGTAGAGGGCGCGGGTCCGACCGCGTCCCAGAATCGGGAGGGCACGATGGTAGAATGACGGGAGGCCGGCCAGGAGGAACCCCCC
>JAWXBA010000052.1:0-7793 GCA_034439775.1 Gemmatimonadota bacterium
ACCACCATCACCTGGATCACGATGAACGGCACCGCCCCCCGGTAGATCGCCGTGGTCGGGATGTCGGGTGGCGTCACCCCGCGAAGGTAGAAGAGCGAGAATCCAAACGGCGGGGTCAGGAACGAGGTCTGCATGTTCATGGCCAGCAGCACGCCGAGCCAGACCGGATCGATGCCGAGGGCCGCGGCGGGCGGCGCCACCAGCGGCACGACGATGAAGCAGATTTCGAAGAAGTCGATGAAGAAGCCGAGCACGAACACGATCAGGTTGACCACCAGCAGGAACCCGAGCACCCCGCCCGGCAGGTTGGTCAGCAGGTCGTGCAGCCAGATGTCGCCGTTGAGCCCGCGAAACACCAGCGCAAACGCCATCGACCCGATCAGCAGGAAGACCACCATGATGGTCAGCCGGGCAGTCTCGTTCATGGCGGCGGCCACCCCCTCCCGCTTGAGTTGCCGATTGAGGGCCGCGAGGATCATGGCGCCGACCGCCCCGAGCGCGCCCGCCTCCGTGGGGGTGGCCACGCCGGCGAAGATGCTGCCGAGAACGACCACGATCAGCAGGAGCGGCGGCAGCAGCGAGCGGAATACCAGCCGGACCACCTGGCCGGCACCGATGTCGTAGACCTGGCGGGGAAGGGCCGGCGCCATTTTGGGCCGGAACAGCGCCACCGCCATCATGTAGACGGCGTAGGCACCGGTCAGGGCCAGACCGGGAACGACTGCGGCCTGGAACAGCGATCCGACCGACACGCCGAGCTGGTCGCCCAGGACGATCAGCACGATGCTGGGCGGGATGATCTGGCCCAAGGTGCCCGCCGCCGCAATGACGCCGAGGGAAAGCTCCCGCTGGTATCCATAGCGGAGCATGACCGGGAGCGAGATGAGCCCCATCGCTGTGACGGAGGCACCCACCACCCCGGTGGCGGCAGCCAGCAATGCACCCACGAACACGACGCCGAGGCCGAGGCCACCCCGGAACCGGCCGAACACGATGCCGATCGACTCCAGCAGCTGCTCGGCGAGCCGCGACTTCTCCAGGGTGGCGCCCATGTAGATGAAGAACGGCACCGCCAGCAGGGTATAGTTCGACATCGTCCCGAAGGCCCGTTCCGGCATGGCCATCAACAGGATCATGTCGAAGTGGCCGGTCAGCGAGCCGATGCCGGCAAAGAGCAGGGCGGTGCCCCCGAGCACGAAGGCCACCGGGAAGCCACTGAAGATCAGCAGCAGCGCCACCAGGAACATTGCCGGACCCCAGAATCCCTCCATCAGGACACGCTCGCCGGAGGGGCCGGTGGCTCAGTCGGTTCCTGGGCTGCGTGACCGGTCAGCAGCGCCACCTTGGCAATGATCTGGGACACCGCCTGCAGGAGCAGCAGGGCAAAGCAGACCAGGAGAAGGGTCTTGATCGGATACCGGGCCAGGCCACCCGGGTCCGGGGAGCCCTCGCGCACCGACCAGGAGTTGCGCACCGCAGGCCACGAGGTCCACAGCATCATCAGGCAGAACGGCACCACAAAGAGCACCGTACCGACCAGGTCCACCCAGGCGCGGGTCCGTGGCGCAAAACGCTCGTACGCCACGTCCACCCGCACGTGGACCTCGCGGCGCAGCCCGTAGGCGGCACCGAGCAGGAAGATCGTGCTGAACATGTACCACTGGATGTCGAACACCGCGTTCGAGGTGATTGCCACCCCGGTGTAGCGGGTCAGGTACCGCGCCAGCGCGTTGAAGGCACCCACGAAGATCATCGCCAGCGTCAGCCAGCGGATGCCGGCGTAGACGGTGTCGTTCAGGCGGTCGATGCGGCGAGCCAATCCAAGCAGCAGATCCATGCGGCTGGCAGTTTCCCGGCGGGCGGTGTAGGGTGTGTGCGGCGTGAACGACGCGCCCGAGTATACGACCACGATCCGGGGTCGGCAAGCGGACACGAGGATTCTCCCACCGAGGTGCGCATGCTGCGGCTTCCCCATCCCGTTGTGCTGATGCTCGCCGGCGTCGCGGTGGCGGCTGCCCTGACCTGGATTCTCCCCGCCGGGGAGTTCGATCGCCAGGTCGATCCGGCCACCGGGCGGCGGGTGGTGGTGGCCGGCACCTATCACGCCGTCGAGGCCGCCCCGGTGGGGATCCTGGGTGCCGCCGTGTCGGTGCCCCGGGGTCTGGTGGCGGCGGCCGAGGTCATTGCGGTGGTGCTGCTGGTTGGCGGGGCGTGGGTGGTGGTGGATCGGGCCGGAACCCTGGGGAGGGCGGTGGCGGCGCTGGTCCGGCGCTTTCGCCATCGAGGCCTCTGGGCCATCCCGGTCATTGCGTTCCTCTTTGCGCTGATGGGGGCGCTCGAAAACATGGGTGAGGAGATCATCCCGCTGGTGCCGGTGCTGCTGCTCCTCGGGGCCGGGATCGGCGTCGATGCCGTGGTGGTGGTGGCCATCAGCGTCGGGGCCGCCGCGGGGGGGAGCGCGTTCGGACCCACCAATCCGTTCCAGGCCGGCATTGCCCTCAAGCTGGCCGAACTGCCGCCGCTTTCCGGTGGCGCCCTCCGGCTGGGCATGCTCGCGGTGGGATTCGGGGTCTGGGTGCTCTGGACCGTCCGGTACGCCGCGCGCAACCGGCTGACGCCGGTAGATCCGCCGCCGGATTCCCAGGGCGGGTTGACCGGCCGCGACGCCCTGATCCTGACCCTCGCCATTGCCCCGATGCTGCTCTATGTCTACGGGGCGCTCAAGCTGGACTGGGGATTCAACGAGCTCAGCGGGGCCTTCCTCATCTCGGGGGTCGTCATCGGCCTGCTGGCCCGGCTCGGGGTGGCTGGCACCACCGAGACCTTCCTGGAGGGGATGCAGGCGATGCTCCCCGCGGCGGTCATGGTGGGTGTGGCGCGCAGTATCTCGCTGGTGCTCGAGGATGGCCGGATCATCGACACCATCCTCCACGGTCTGGCGGTGCCGCTGGGAGCAGTGCCGGCCGGTGTGGCGGCGCTCCTGATGGTACCATTCCATTCGGTGCTGCACATTCCGGTGCCCAGCGTCAGCGGCCATGCGGCGCTCACCATGCCGGTGCTGGTGCCACTCTCGGACCTGCTTGGTCTGTCACGGCAGGTGACGGTGCTGGCCTATCAGACCGGCGCCGGGCTGATGGAAATGCTCACCCCGACCAACGGGGTGCTGATGGCGGTGCTCCTGGCGGCCAAGGTGCCGTACCAGAAGTGGATGCGCTTTGCCGTGGGAGGCTGGGCGCTGCTGACCCTGGTGGGGATGGGGGGCATCCTCATCGCCATGCTGGCCTGAGGAGGAGCAGTCCATGACAACGACTCATGTGGCGGTGGTGCAGGCTCGGGTTTCCCCCGACCTGGCCGCGGGAATGGCCCACACGCAGGCGCTGACCCGGGAGGCCGCACAGGCCGGTGCCACCCTGGTGGTGTTTCCGGAGACCTGGCTCCCCGGGTACCCGGCCTGGCTGGATGTCTGTCGCGATGCTGGTCTCTGGGATCACCCCCCGGTCAAGCAGGTTTTTGCCCGGATGGCGGCCGAGAGCGTTGTGGTTTCGGGCGAGTCGGGGCGGGCGCTGGGTCGAATTGCCGCCGAGTCGGCGGTGACGCTGGTGATGGGGGTGATCGAGCGTCTGGAGGGCGGTCCCGGGCGTAGTACCCTCTACAACTCCTTGTTGATTTTTAGCCCGGACGGCTCCCTCCTGAACCATCATCGCAAGCTGATGCCGACCTACACCGAACGCATGGTCTGGGGCGCCGGGGATGCGGCGGGACTCCAGGCGGTGGACACTCCGGCGGGCCGCATCGGGGGCCTGATCTGCTGGGAGCACTGGATGCCCCTGGCTCGGCAGGCACTGCACGACTCCGGCGAGGATATCCATGTGGCCGCCTGGCCCACTGGCCACGAAATGCACCAGGTGGCGAGTCGACAGTACGCCTTTGAGGGGCGCTGCTTTGTGCTGGCGGCGGGGAGTCTCTCGCACGGCAGGGACCTGCCCCCCGAACTCGAGGCCGATCCGGGCCGTGTGGCCGGGCCGGATGCCCCGGTGCTGCGCGGCGGCAGCGCCATCATCGGCCCCGATGGGAAGTACCTGGCCAGCCCCGTCTACGATGAACCCGTGATTCTCCACGCGGCGCTGGACTTGAGCCGAGTCCGGCAGGAGGCGATGACGCTGGATGTGAGCGGGCATTACAGTCGGCCGGACTGCCTCACGCTTCAGGTGCATCGGGAGCGCCGCAACTGATGGGGTCCCTCCGCTGGTTTGGATTGGTCGTGGTCCTGGCGGGGTGCGGCCCGGTCGAGATTCCCCCCCGGGCACCCGCGGAGCTGGTGGGGGAGTGGGTGGATGACTATGGGATCCGGTACCAGGTCTCCGACACCCTCTGGCTGCAGCAACCCAGCGTGGTCTACCGGGTGGCCAGATGGGAGGCGGGCGAACAGTACCTGGTGGCGCAGAACGGGGCAGAGAACCCGGCCGACGGAGGGCTCTATACCCGGATCGATTGGGTCGAGCTGGAAGCCGCCGCCCCATGGGATTGGGCCTTCTGCATGGCCACCTGGGATGCCAACAGCTCGGCCGGGGCCGCCGTGGCGCCCGCCAGCGATCGTGAACACCCCAGGACTGGCTGCGATGGCCACCCATTCTCCAGGATGCGAAGGGTCACGGCGGACTCCCTGGCTCTACCCGGCCGCGGGTATCGCTGACGTCAACAGCCGCACCAGGTGCTCAAAGCTCAGGTCAAAATCCACCGGTCTCCCGAAGCCATTCCCCCGTTCCAGACTGGCAAAGCCATGGAGCCCGCTCCGCACCACCCGGGTCTGGTGGATCATCTCCGCCGGTGCCACCCCCATTTCGGCCAGACAGCCCACCAACGGCACCACCACCTCGGCCAGGGCCAGATACAGCTCGGTGTCGGAGTCGTTGGGGGCGACGGCATGGATCGCCGCATATCCGCCCGGGTGACGTCTTGCAAAGGTCAGGTAGGCCAGACAGACCCCCTCGAGGGCCCGTCCCCCGCGGCGCCCCCGCCGGGCCTCCTGCAGGGCGGTTGCCAACATCGAGGCAGCCTGGAGGCAAAGGGCACGGCGGAGGGCCTCGATGCCGTCGTAGTGGGCATAGAGCGAGGGGGAGCGGACGCCAACCCTGGCGGCGACGGCGGCCAGGGTGACGTGGTCAAAGCCCGCAGCGTCGGCAACTTCGCCAGCAGCCGCCAGAACGCTTGCCTGGGTCAGGCCAACCTTGCGTGCCATCGACTCTGCTTTTCGGGGGTAGGGAATGGCTGGCTAAGTGACTGGGAGTGAAACGGATAGCTGGTGTCTAATGTAGGTGCATAGTGGTGTCTAAGCAAGATAGACAGTTGGGGGTCTAGCTCAATCTTCGAGGGGGGCTGGTTGACTCCGACCGCTCTCGGGTGGAGTATTAGTCAGGTCGGTACCCACCACCCGGGGAGGGACGATGTCGAAGAAGGATGATCAGCGCATTGCTGCACTGGCGCGGAAGAACGCCGCCAAGTCCAAGGCTCCCGCCAAGGACCTCACCACCCAGTACGATGATACCCTGCGAATCAGACCCCAGGAACAGGATCCGGAGAGTCGCCGATTCTTCAAGGAAATGAAGAAGCGCGAGTTCTAAGTCATAAGTCAATACAATTGAGTGTCCTTCAAAGTATGGTTCAGTAAAGGTACAGCGCGATGCACGACTTATTGTTATCATGGCTGATTCGTTCATTATCCTTATACAAGCCTCGCAATCCCGGAATGTGCCTGCCGCGCTTGTCTAGGCGTCCAACACTCTGTCATCTGATGACGTATCATCCATTGTGTACATCTATGCCGGGATCGATCCTGGCCCATCCCGACCCACTACACCTGAGCCCGCCATGAAGTCGTTCCCCCTCCGTTGGCTGACCGCCCTGGCCTTGGCCGGAACCATCAGCAATCCCTCCGTGGCGGTCGCCGAGACTCCGGGCGCCGTGCTGGCCGACACCACCCGATATGTCATTGCCGCCGATGGCAACGAAGCCCGGTACCGGGTCCGGGAGCAGCTGGTCGGGGTCAGCTTCCCCAATGATGCCGTCGGCGTCACCAAGGCGATCGAAGGCGCCATTGCCGTGGACCAGGCGGGGCGGATCGTCACCGGTTTGTCAAAAATCACCGTGGACCTGGTCTCGATGGCCAGCGATCGCGACATGCGCGATAGCTATGTCCGCCGCAACACCCTGGTGACCGAGAACTATCCCAGCGTGGTGCTGATGCCGACCGAGCTGCGAGGCTTCCGCTGGCCGTTGCCCGCCACCGGCACGATCACCTTCCAGCTCACCGGCAACCTGACGGTCAAGGATGTGACCCGATCGACCATCTGGGATGTCACCCTGACGGCGGCGGGCAGCACCCTGACCGGCACGGCCACCACCAGCTTCACGTTCGAGGAGTTCGGGTTGACCAAGCCCCGGGTGGCGCGGGTCATGAGCGTGGAGGACACCATCAAGCTGGAATACGACCTCAAGCTGGTGCGTCAGTAGTCGATTCGGGCCCTTCACCAGCCGACCTGGCCGTACAATACCGGCCAGGCGCCCATGGTTGTGTCGCATGGCGGGTTCGGGGGTGGTGTACACCCTTCGGACGAGGTAGACTCCGGGGTTGAAAGCCTCCGCGGAAGATTGCGGTTCACAGTGCTACAACCGAAGGAGACTCTTGATGGATTGGTCTGGCGTGCTCCGCGATGCGGGGCGGCAGAATCGACGGGTCCGGATCCGGTTTTCGTATCCGGGTGCTTCGGAGGGGAACGTCGAGTACGAGCGGGAAATGGAACCCTACAAGATCGAAGACGGCCAGCTGGTGGCCTATTCATATTACCGCGGCGCCTTCCGGACGGTGGCGATGGACCGGATCATCGATGTCCAACTGCGCCCCGAGTCGTTTGAACCCCGGCGCACCGTCGAGCTGTAGGACTGCCCTGACCGGCACCGCGCCTGCCGTAACGATTCGTCCGGCCACTGCGGCGGACGTCCCCGTGATCCTCGATTTCATCCGGGGGCTGGCCGAGTACGAGCGGCTGCCCCACCAGTGCATCGCCACCGAGGCTCGGCTCCATGCCACCTTGTTTGGCGACCGGCCGGCCGCCGAGGTGCTGCTGGCCCACCTGGGGAGTGAGCCGGCGGGATTCGCGCTGTTCTTTCACAACTACTCGACCTTCCTGGCCCGTCCGGGGATCTACCTCGAAGACCTCTTTGTCCGGCCGGATCATCGGGGGCGCGGGATCGGCAGCGTGCTGCTGCGTGAACTGGCACGGCTTGCGGTGGCGCGGGATTGTGGCCGGCTGGAATGGTCGGTGCTGGCCTGGAACACCGCCGCGATCGGGTTCTATCGCAAGCTGGGTGCCACGGCACTGGATGACTGGACGGTGTTTCGCCTGGCCGGGGACGCCCTTGACGATCTGGCCGGCAGCACCGGCGAGGAGGCTGGATGATCCGCTACGAAGTCCGGCTGGAGGTGAATCCCTCGGTGGCGGGTGCCGTCGAGGCCTACATGCGCGCAACCCATATCCCGGAGATCATGGCGACCGGCCATTTTGTGCGCGCCCACTTTGACCGGGCCGAGTCGGGGGTCTACCGCACTACCTACGTGGCGGAGACGCGGGAAGCGTTCGACCGGTACATCGAGCGGCACTTCGCGCGGTTGCGCGAGGACTTCCTGGCCCATTTCCCCACCGACATCGTGCCGGCCCGGGAACTCTGGACCGAGCAGGAAGCGTGGCCCTGAGATGACCACCTCGGCAAAGTCGCCCTCGGGCGCCCGGGCGCCC
>JAWXBA010000053.1:0-3207 GCA_034439775.1 Gemmatimonadota bacterium
GAATGGGGAATGGGGAATGGGGAATGGGTGTCGGGTGTGGTGCCAACGCGCACGCAAGGTGTCATCCCGAGCCGTAGGGGCGCCCCGTGGGGCGCCCGCTTCGAAGGCGAGGGATCTTGCCCTCGGGATCCGGAGCTCGAGTCCGCGGGCTGAATGGATTCGGCCACTACGGTGCATTGCTCGTCCATGTCCCGTCCTGCCCGGGTGTCGAATCGCAGGCCCCGAAGGGGATATCTTGCACGCTGTCCCGCGCTACCATTCACCGGAGGGATTCCTGATGCCGCAGCGCCTCCAGGTCTACGAGACCCCTGAGATTGCGGTCACGTTCGACCCCGCCAAGTGCAAGCATACCGGAATCTGTTTGCGCGGGCTGTCGGCGGTGTTCGACGTGCGGCGGAAGCGCTGGGTTCGGCCCGAAGCGGCGTCGGCTGAGGAAGTGGCGGCGCAGGTGGCGCGGTGTCCGTCGGGGGCGTTGCAGGCGTACGGGCCGGGGGAGTTTGAGCGGGAAGAGGAGGGCAAGGCGTAGGGGGCGCACTCCTGTGCGCCCCCTACGGCGCGATGCGTGGATCGGCGTGCACGGGGGCGCACAGGAGTGCGCCCCCAACGAGATCCTTGCCGACCCGACACCCGACACCCGACACCCGATACCCCAGTCCCTATCCTCTCGCCCCCACCCCATACCCGACCGCCGCCGCGCCAACGGACAGGACGACGCTGCCGATCATGTAGAGCAGACCACGTCCCCAGGCCCCCTGTTCGAGCAGGGCCAGCGACTCGACACTGAACGTCGAGAAGGTGGTGAACCCGCCACAGACACCAGCCGTCAGAAACGCCCGGGTGCTGGCGGACATTGCGGTCGGGTCGAGGCCGATTCGGAGCGCCAGCCCGAGGGCGAACGAGCCCAGGATATTGACGGCCAGCGTGGCGACCGGGAAGTTGAGTCCTGGCCGCTGGAGGAAGAGTCCCGCCAGGTAGCGCAGTGCCCCGCCCAGTCCCGAGCCGAGCGCCACGACCAGGACGGTGCTCATCGCGGGGCCAGGACTCCGGGAGGACGGTGCGCCTCGCCGAAGCTGTTGGACGCCTCAATGAAGGACCGGAAGAGCTGCCTGGTCCTGGGGTCGGTCTCCTCGAACATCTCCGGGTGCCACTGGACGCCGAGCACCCAGTGGCCGCCGGGCGTTTCCACCGCCTCGATCAGGCCGTCGGGGCTGTGGGCGCTAGCCAGCAGCCCCTCGCCGAGCCGGGCGATGGCCTGGTGGTGCATGGAGTTGACCGGGAAGGTCGTGGCGCCGTAGACCGCGTGCAGGATCGACCATTGGGGGACGGTGACAGTGTGGGCGTGATGGTCACGGGCAAAGCCGGCGGTCGGGAAGTAGTCGTGCTTGGCGGCCGTTGGCACCTGGGCGGCAATATCCTGGTGGAGTGAGCCACCGCGCGCGACGTTGATGACCTGCAACCCGCGACAGAGACCGAAGATCGGCATGCCATCTTCCAGCGCCCATTTCACCAGCTGCAATTCGACGATATCCCGGGCCTCATCGGTGCGGCCCAGCTCGGGGATCGGCGCCTCGTCGAACTGCGAGGGATGCAGGTCCACGCCGCCGGCAATCAGCAGGCCGTCGAGCCGCTCGTAGATTTCGCGCAGGGTGTCCAGGTCGTCGTGGAGCAGCGGCACCATCCACGGCACCGCCCCCACCGCGGTGACGGCGTGATAGTAGCGGCGGTTCATCACCCAGGAATGCGGCAATCCCTCGGGAATGCCGTCGATCGCCTGCAGGGTCTGGGTCGGGATCCCGATCACTGGCCTTCGGCTCACAGCACTCCCTCCGCGGTCTCGCGGACCAGCAGGTCCACGACCGATTTCAAGTCTCCGGTGCGCTTGAACTCCGCCATCTGCCGGTCGGCGCTGGTCCCCTCGCCGAGGATCCGGATGGCGTACTCCACTTCCTTGCGACTGCCCAGTTCGTCCACCACATCGCCCAGGAACCACTCCACCATCTCGGCGATCAGGTCGCGGGCCGGAAACTCCTCCTGCTTGCCGAAGTCGATCAGCTTGCCATCCAGACCGTAGCGCACCGCCCGCCATTTGTTCTCCTCGATCAGCGACACCGAATACTCTCGCCACGACAAGTTGTCGCGACGGAGCTTGTAGAGCTTGGCCACGATGGCCTGGAACAGCGCGGCGATGCAGACCGCCTCGTCCACCCGCGGGCAGACGTCGCAGATCCGGAACTCCAGCGTCGGGTAGCTCCAGCTTGGCCGTACATCCCACCAGAGCTTGGACGCGTTGGGAATCGCATTGGTGGCCACCATGGTGTTGACCAGTCCCTCGTAGTCGGCCCAGCCCTCGATCCGGCGTGGCATCCCGGTCCGTGGAAAGCTCCGGAACACGACGCTGCGGTAGGACTTGAGCCCAGTCGCCCGTCCCATCCAGAACGGCGAGCTGGTGGAGAGCGCCAGCACGTGCGGCAGGAAGTAGCGACACATGTTCATGGCGTCGATCCGGAATTCCTGGTCCTCGATCCCGATATGGACGTGCATCCCGAAGATCAGCAAGGCCTGGGCCAGGTCCTGAAGGTCTTCTCGCACCCCGATATAGCGCTCCAGCGGGGTGATCTCCTGGTCCATCCAGCTCGAGAACGGGTGACTGCCTGCTGCGGCAATCACCAAGCCCTTCTTGGCGGCCAGCCCCATCACCAGTCTTCGCAGCCGGATCAGCTCGGTCTTGGCCTCGGCGGGGGTCTGGCAGACCCTGGTGCCAACCTCGACCATTGACTGGTGCAGCTCCGGCTTGATCTCGCCCATCAGCATCGAGTCCTCCTGGAGGATCTCGGTGATGTACGAGCGCAACTCGCGGGTGACCGGATCGATGATCTGGTACTCTTCTTCGATCCCGATGGTCAGACTTGGGGGCTTCATGCGGGCCGCGCCGGTTGAGGGGGAACTGTACGGGTCCTGGTCCGGGAAGGTGTTGTGTGTGGTGGGCGGGAACGGTACGACTCCGCGTCCGGGAAGGTGCCGTGTATGGTGAGCGGGAACTGTCTGGCTCCAAGCACCTTTGAGTGCCGAGCATGGTGGGCGGGAACTGCCTGGCAGTAAGGCATACCCCCGATTCCCGACAGGATGGACGGGACCGGCCAGGACATGCCTTTCCCGCTCACCATGAGCGGAGACTCGAGGTGGACGGAGCCGTACAGTTCCCTCTCA
>JAWXBA010000054.1:0-19129 GCA_034439775.1 Gemmatimonadota bacterium
GCACCCCGAAGCTCGCCTGAGTGAAACGGAGGGCCCTCCCTGATCGCCGGGCTCGGGGCGACACTTGCCGACGGCGGGATTATGATATCTCCCGAGGCTTCCGCCTCGGGCTCGGCGGAGGAGGTGGCGCACGCCACCCAGCCCAGGACCACGCGGCCGCGCCAGCGACGTCTTCGGCCGAGCCCCCGGGCGAGAGCCCGGGGAACCGCGATAAGGGCAGACTCGCGCGGCAAGGTCTGCGTCGCCGCCCCGATGATGACCCACCCGAAGGTCACTCGTCGTTGAGCTGGATCACGAAAGCGACCGGTATCCCATGAAGAAACTGCTCGGATTGGTGGGCGCCACCATCGGCGGCGCGGCAGGATGGTGGCTCGGCGCACAGGTGGGGGTCATGACCGCGTTCGCCGTGAGCATGGTAGGCACCGGACTGGGCATGTACTGGGCGGTGCGCTGGTTCCGGGACTATCTGCCCTAGGGCGCGCCCGGCACCTCTCAATGGTGCCCGCCGCTCCTGCGTGGTTCAAGCACCCTGATTGGGGTGGGCTAGTGGACAGTTCCGCTCCCCATCCCCCCACCGAGCCGATAGGTAAACCGCACCATCACATGACGACCCAGGGAGTCGATCCGCCGCTCCTCGATGGCGTTGGCATTGCTGGTGACGGAGACTCCGGTGTTCTGGTTCAGCAAGTCCGCACTGATCAGCTGCAACTCGCCCCGCCCGCCCATCACCATGTAGCCGATCGACCCGCCCAGCACAGCCACGCTCTCCGATGGTCCGAACAGCTGCTGGTCAAAGGTCCGATACTCCCCCGACCCAGCGATGGTCCAGTTGGATCCGATAAAATAGGTGCCGGACCCGTACCAGGTGTTGGTCCAGTAGTCGGCGCCCAGGGCCGGGTTCAAGTCGTAGTCCGGCATGGTGTACATCAGCCTGGCGCCCGCCCGGAGATCCATGTTCTCCTTGTTGCGGTTGTCGAGCGTCACGTTCATGCTGTGGCGCACGATCCGGCTGGCATTCTCATTCTCGTTGACGTACTCCAGGCCGGTGGAATAGCTGAGGCCGTAGTCGAGGTTGAGCCGCGCCCCGATCGGCCGGACCGGCCGGCCGTAGCTGGCACCGCCGCTGGCCGTCCACATCCCCTGGGTGGCGTTCAGGCGGGTCACCTGTTGCTTGCCGCCCGCCTCCACGGTGCGCGAGGTGATGATGTCGTCAACGGTGTACCCGGCGGCAAAGTTGAACATCAGGTTCGTGAAGGTGAACTGGTCGAATTTCCGGAAGGTCCCCCGGACGGAGTGGGCATACTCCGACACCAGGCCGGGATTGCCGGAGTACACGTACAGCGGGTTGGTGTTGTCCACGAACGGCTGGAGCTCCGTCATCGCCGGCTTGCGGGTGCTGGTATTGTAGCTCACATCCATCGTCGTTCCGGTGGCCAGTTGAAACCGTACGTTGGCCGTCGGCAGGATATGGGAAAAGCCGTTGCTGATGGTGGCACCCTGATTCGCGATAGTCCCGTTCAGATTCGAGCGCTGTCCCTGCAGCCCGAGCGTCCATCGCGTCGCCGAGGCGTTGCTGCTGAGCCGGAACCCGCCGCGCAGGTAGCTGTAGGTCCGCTCATACGCCGAGCTCAGGACCGGGTTGAGCACCGGGGCACCACTGCCGAGATCGTAGACGACCCTGGTCTGGTCCTCGTTTACGGCACTGTACTGCCCGAACAGCTCCAGCCCCTTGCCGCTGCTCCCCAGTGGCTGGGTCATCGACAGGCGCCCGGAGTGGGAAAAGGTCTGCCCGCTGTTGCGCTGGTCCTGGAGCAGGTCCACCGTGGCGACACCGCCGTTGGCATCGGTGAGGTCGGTAGACGAGCTGAGCCGACTGTTCAACTCCGGTGAGTTCAGGTTGGCCCGGAATTCACCAACCAGCGTCCGGCCGGTGCCGCTGAGCCGCTTGCGCCAGGTCAGGGTCGCCGCGCCACCGGGATTGTTGCCATCCACAGCCAAGTCGGTGGCGGCGAGGTTCTGGAGCTGGCCCGCACCGGTCCGGGTTTCCTGGAAGCTCTGGCTGCCCAGCGTGCTCGTGGCCAGCTGGAGATCAGCCCGCACCCGCAGGTCGTGCCCCTCGGCGAAGGTCCGTTGGGCGTTGAGGTTGAGCTTGTGGCTCAGGGTGGCGGTGGTGGCGCTGCTGGTGCTGTTCTTGACGCCGAGTACCGAGCCGCCCTGCAATTGCTGCTGCTGCGAGATGGCATCCTGGCGGTTGTCGAGGTTGCTCACGAAGTAGCTGCCCCGGATCCAGCTCCTCGACGCAAAGTCATAGGCGGCATTGAGTCCCAGTCCCAGGGTCTCGGTCAGTCCATCATCCCGGCCACCACCCAAGGGAACTCCGTCCATACCGCCGGCAGCCATCCCCCTGGCGCCACCGATGAAGGTCTGGAAATCCGACCAGGCAAAGCCGGGCTGGTTGATATTGTTGAAATTGGCGATGCCGGCCAGCTGCGCAGTGGGGGTGAACCGGTTGAGACTGGCCGAACCGGAGTAGCGGGTCCGGTCCGCACCCGCCAAGCTTCCCACCGGCTGCTCCTGCACGTCGCTCCCCAATCCTCCCGCCGTCCGCCCGAAGTACCCCACCTTGGCGTCGTCCTTGAGCACCAGGTTGATCGCCTTCTGCTCCTGGCCGTCCAGAATCCCGGTAAATTCCGCCATGTCGGACTGCTTGTCGAACACCTGCACCTTGGACACCGCCCCGGCGGGGAGGTTCCGGGTGGCGACGGTCGGATCAGTCCCGAAGAACTCCTTGCCGTCCACCAGCACTTTCCCCACCGCCTGGCCTTGCGCGGTGATCTTGCCATCGGCTTCGACCACGACACCCGGCAGCAGCCGCAACAGATCCTCCACGACGGCCATCGGCCGGGTGGCAAAGGCAAGGGCGTTGAACTCCAGGGTGTCGCGTCGGTTGACGATCGGGATGTGCTCGGCGTTCACCACGATCTCGGTCAGCGTCACCGACGCCGCCTGCAGCGTGACAGTTCCGAGGTCCACCAACCGGTCACTCACCGCGAAATTCTGGCGGAGCGGCGCAAAACCTATGGCTGTCACCTGGAGGATATATTCCCCGGTCGGCAGCTTCGGCAGCTGGAAGGCGCCACTGCCGGTGGTCGTGGCAAAGGTCTTGATGGCCGAATCGGCTCGGATCAGCGCCACCACCATGGCATTCGCCACCCGGCTGCCGGCGGAGTCCAGAACAACGCCCTTGACCTCGAACCGCTCCTGCCCCTGCGCTGGCGTGGCCAGGATCAGGCCGAACAGGGCGAGCACTGTCAGCCATCCCCCGGACCGCACCTGTCGCTGTTCAGATCGCGGCATCATGGAATCCGCTCGCCCCGGTGACCCGCCGCCTGCTGCTTCAGCTCCGCGAGCTTCTGGTCCACGATTTTCTCGTATTCGGCCCGGGTCACCTTCTGGCCACTGGTGGGGAGAGCGATCGCACCCACCGGAGTCGTGAGATCCACCGCCGTCGCGGAGTAGGTCGTCTGCCCTCCGTCGACGGTCACCGTCAGGATCAGACCCGGCAGGCCGCCGTATTCACCCGGGCCGGCGGGGACCGGAATCTGCGGGGTGAACCACGCCTCGATCGCCTTGCCGTCATGGGTGGCGGTGGCCTTGATGACCGGATAGCTCAGGAAGGTGCTCTGCTCGGTGGTGAGCTTCCAGGCCAGCTCCAGCCGCTCCCCCGATACCAGGAAGGGGCGGGTCATGAACTCGTAGGACCGGGCCTGCGCCCCGGTGGCCAGGTCGGTGTGGGCTCCCACCAGGGACTCGTGGTCGGCCCGGGAGCTGGAGCCCATCGACATACGGGTCATCAGCATTCCACCGCGGGGCGCGTTGACGTCCACGGCGTGTGCCGGAGCGGATTCCACCCGTACGACCGCACTTCCCCCGGCCGAGCCGACGACGGTCGTCGCCGCCATGGTCGTGCCGGCGGCACCCGCCGATGGTGCCACCGTCAGGAGCGACCCCGCGGGGGTGAATCGCAGCACCATCGAGGTCAGCCGCGCCGTGGGGATCTGGGCCCGGATCTCCGCCGGCACCCCGGCTGGCAGCGTGACCTCGAACTTGACGGCGCGGCTGTAGTGCACCGTGCCGGATTGAGCCGAGGCAGCCAGGGGGAGGGTCATCAGGAGTGCAGTCAAGTACCTGGTCATGGCGATTCCAGTCGTCGGGTGAGTTTCCGAAGGGCAAGCCTGCTGCCCCGGATGGCTGCGTGTCGGACGTGCTTCCCTGACAAAGATACGCGCAGCCCCCGGGAACGTTTACCAGATGCGCCACGACCACCAACCGTCGCCCCGGCTCGTCTCATATCGCTGGCGCCACACCCGATGGGAAGGTGTGGTCCGGCGATGGGATGCTGACCCCGGCCCAGCACCCTGGAGCCCCAATGCAGCCACGACCGCAGCAATGACCATGGCCTCCTGACTTCGACTCGGCGACGCCAGCCTGCTGGCCGGGGCAGGCTGGGGTGCAGGCGCTGGCCCGCTCGGGTCCCGGGCGTTCGGAAACGAAATCTGGCTGGCCGGATTCGCCAGCCCCGCCCTCATCGCCTGGGAGCTGGACCGGCACGGCGGCTGAGGTCTGCTCTCGGTCACCGAGGGACCTGCATTTCTCCTCCTGAGGGCGGTCGCGACTGGCTGGACCCCGGGCCACCGCCTCAGCTCCCCAGGCCCCAACCCTCCCCCAACCATGCAAAGGCCCGGGTCATGGTACCGGCCGGGACAAAATGTCCCCCCACGAGGGGTGCCCACTCCACCGCCAGCTGCCGATCTCGCATGAACGGCACAATGACATCCCGGGTGGATTCGAAAGAGAGGACCGGGTCGGTGCTGCCATGGGACACAAACACTCGCGGCTTGCCTCGCAGGTACCCGTCGTCCGTGAAGCCGGGCGAGAAGGCCATCACCGATCCGGTGAAGTCGCCGTTGGCGAGTCCCAGGCTCAGTGCGGCGCTTCCTCCGTCGGAAAATCCACCCAGCGCCACCCGGGCCGGATCGATCCGGCACTGGTCAAAGGTGCGGCGCAGCGCCAAGTCGAGGTAGGGCAGATCGGTATCGTAGTTGCCGGACTCGACGATGTCCCAGGTGAAATGGGACCGGGAGTCGGGCGCCAGGATGACGGCGCCGAGCCCATCAGCCAGTGCCGCGAGTACGAGGGTGCTCCAGTCTTGCGCTTTGCCCCCGGCGCCGTGCAGCAGGATCAGCAGGGGTGCCGGCACATCGGATTGATAGCTTGGCGGGACGTAGAGGAGGCCATCACGATTGGTGAACTCGTTGCGGAGCCCGAGGGGTGAGAACCCGAGGGCTGGCTGGAGATATGGCAGACTCGGGCGGGCGGTGATCCGGCCGGGACCGTCGATCGGGGCGGTCGGACTCGAGCGGCACGCGCCGAGGACCCCGGCCATGCTGGCGGTGGCGCACGCCAGAAACTCACGCCGCGGAATTCCGGGCTGCTTTCCCTGGGCCAGGGGCCCCAAGACCATCCTCTCCACCGTGGAGCTCCCTTCGATCCGTCCCAGGCTGCTGGTCCGCAAAGCGCCACCGGCTGCCGCGCCGACGACACGGAAGGTGTATTCTCCCGACGTGGTGCGGAACAGCGGTGTTTCAGGTTTGCCACGATCAGCGGACCCCCGGTACCAAGCCTACGGCACCGGCATGGAGCTCGGCAAGCGGGAAATCCATCACGTTGAATCCGCGGCCGATCCCCGCCGTTGATGATCGGCCTCGCCTCGAGAGGGTCCCGTCCCGATGCGCGCTTCCGTCTTCATTGCCACCAGCCTCGACGGCTTCATTGCCCGGAACGGCAAGCGAGTACCGCCTGGAGCGTTGACCCGGAAGGGGCGGAGGTCGGTCAGGGCAGGTGGAGGATGATCCGCAGATTGCGCCGATGACGCAGATTGCTCAGGCGGCTGCGCAACCACCGCCACTCCACAAGCCTCCCCCGAAATGAGCCACGGATTGCACGGATGACACGGATTCATCTGCATCCTTGGGCAGCAAACCGCACCGGACCGTTCAGGGCCTGTTGGTGAACTACATGTGCAATCCAGGTCCGCTTCGATGCCAGCCCGATGGAGTCGGCACCCAAGCGTAGCTACGGTTTACCCCATATCAGGTCCCTCAGGTAGTCTGGATGATGACCGAGGCCTCGACCGATCCGTGTCATCCGTGCAATCCGTGGCTTCACCTCCTCCAACACTTGGAACGGGCCCACCAAGCACCACGAACGATCAGGGTCAGCTGCGCACACTGCCTTTCGGCGGGTGCCCCCTCACGCCTCCCCGTCCCGCCGAGTAGATTGAGTCCACCACCACCAACTTCATCCTGGAGCCCGCCGTGACTGTGTCCACCATGGCCCGCCGCCTCGCGTTGGTCCTGACCTTGGTTCCCGCCATCGCCGCCGCGCAGGCCGCGCCCGCCAACCCGGTGCGGATCAACCGCGCCATCGAACTGCTCGAGGCTGGCCAGCCGACTTTCGGCATTTTCAGTCACGACCGCTCGCTGGTCAACGCCCGGTCGCTGGCCCGTTCCGGGCTGGATTGGGTCTTCATCGACATGGAGCACGGCCCGCTCGATATCGAGACCCTGCAGATGTTCCTGCTCGCCATGACCGACAAGAGCCGCATCATGCAGAAGGGCAATCTCCAGCCCGACGTCACGCCGATTGTCCGGATCCCGGTCAACGGCGGCGACATGGCCTCCTATGTCATCAAGCAAGTGCTCGACGTCGGCGCCATGGGCATCATGTTCCCGTACATCCGCACCGCTGAGGATGCCCTCAACGCCGTCAAGTCAGTGCGCTATCCGCAACGCCGCGGCACGCCGGACTACGAGCCCCAGGGGATTCGGGGTTCGGGCGCCGGTACCGCCAGCTGGCTCTGGGGTATTCCCGACTACAGCGCCAAGGCCGACGTCTGGCCGCTCGACCCGCAGGGTGAATTGATGGTGGTGATCCAGATCGAGACTGTCGAGGCGATGGACAACCTCGACGCCATCCTCGCGGTCCCCGGCATCTCGGCGATCTTTGTCGGCCCGGCCGACCTGGGCCTGTCGATGGGTGGTTCCGGCGCCGAGGGACAAGCGGCGTTGGAGGAGGCGGTGCAGCGGGTGTTGCGTGCCGCCAAGGCGCGGAACCTGCCAATTGGGATCACCACCAGCGCCGGCAACGTGGCCGAGCGGGTCCGCCAGGGGTTCAACTTTGTGACCGTTGGCTTCGGGGATGGAGGCATTACTCCCGCGACGGCGACGGCTCTCGAACGTGGCCGGGCGGCGGCGGGTCGGCCCTGAGTCCAGGCTCGAGGGGGCTCACGCGGAGGCGCGGAGGTGAACTGAAAGACGCGGAGGGGTCCAGCACAGGGCCGAGACCCCATCCGTGAGAGTTTTGTAAGCTTTTTAATTACAAACACTTACAAACGCGCCCCTGACCACTCGGCCTGCTCCGACACGGAGCCCTCCGCGCCTCCTGCTGTTCTCTGCGTCTCCGCGTGAGCCCCTTGCAACACCCCTCATCGAAACGTACGTTTCGAACTGAAACCTTCCTGAAACACCCACCGTAGGGGCCAACTCACCCCCCACGGGACACCCGATGCGCGCGCTCTGGAAGGACCTCCTCCTGGGTATGCGGACTCTGCGAAAAGAGCCTGCGTCCGCCCTGATCGCCAGCCTGACGCTGGCGCTCGGCATCGGCCTCTGCGGCGCCACCTTCAGCCTGAACTATGGCGTCTTTGCCCGGGGGCTCGACATCCCGGAACCCGACCGCGTCACCATGATCTTCCGCACCAATCTGGAGCGGAACCAGGAGTGGATGTCGGTGACCAACGACGACCTGCACGACTGGCGGGAGCAGCAGACCAGCTTCGAGGCGTTGGGCCACTTCTCCACCGGCACGGTCAACCTGAACGGCACCGAGGGTCCCGAGCGGTACGACGGGGCCTTCGTCTCCGCCAACGTTTTTCAGCTGCTCCGGGTGTCACCGCACCTCGGCTCCACCTTCCGCGAAGGCGACGACGCGGCAGGGGCTCCCCGCACGGTGGTGCTCGGCTACGCCACCTGGGTCAACCGCTATGGATCGGACCCTGGCGTCGTCGGCCAGTCGGTAATGATCAATGGCGAGGCCGGCACGATCCTCGGCATCATGCCCGAGGGCTTCGAGTTTCCGCAGGACCAGGAACTCTGGGTGGCGTACCGGGACAACCGTGCCGCCAACACCGCCCGGGGGCGCGGAGACCAGTTCACCGTGTTCGGCCGGCTGCGCGCGGGCGTTTCGATGGACCAGGCCGAGCGGGAACTGAACGTCATTGCCAGTCGGTTGGCCGAGACCTACCCGGTATCCAACAAGGGTGTCACCGCCCGGCTCCGCTCCTTCGTGGACAATGACACCGGACCCGAGCTGTTGGCAGTATTCGGCGCGATGCAGGTGGCCACTACCCTGGTGCTGCTCATTGCCATCGCCAACGTGGCCAACCTGCTGATGGCGCGGGCCACCATGCGCACCCGCGAGGCGGCGGTGCGCAGCGCGCTGGGGGCCAGCCGCTTCCGAATTGTGCTGCCATTCTTTGCCGAGACGCTGGTGCTGGCCGGGATCGGGGCGGTGGTCGGCCTGGGAATCGCCTATATCGGGGTCACCCTGTTCGACGGCGCGGTCAGCGACGTCGGCAAGCCCTACTACATGGTGTTCCGTCTGGACCTGCCAGTGATGGCGTTCATCGTCGCCATCTCGGTGGTCACTGCGGTGCTGGCCGGACTGGCGCCGGCGCTGACAGTGCTCAAGACCGACGTCAACGCCACCCTCAAGGACGAGGGCCGGGGAAGTTCCGGACTGCTGGGCACCCGGCTCACCAGGGTACTGGTCACCGCCGAGATCGCCCTCTCCTGTGCCCTCCTCATCGGGGCGGGCTTGATGGCCAAGAGTATCGTCCGCCTGAGGAACTTTGATTTCCCGTTTGCCACCGAGACGGTCTTCACCGCACGGGTCGGGCTGTTCGAGAGTGAATACCCTGACCGGGAGGCCCGCCAGATCTTCTTCCGGGACCTGGGACAGCACCTTGCCACCATCGGCGGGGCGAGGGCCACTGCCATCACGACGGGCCTGCCGCTCAACAGCAACAGCGCCCAGATCGCCATCGAGGGGCAGTCGTATCCTGATCCAGACGAGTATCCCGAGGCGCGGAACGCGGACATCACCCCTGGGTTCTTTGACACCTTTGACGTGACCCTGATCAGTGGTCGTGACTTCAACCTGACCGATGAAGCCACCAGTCAGCCGGTGGCGATTGTGAACCAGGCGTTCGCGGAGCAGTTCTTCCCGGGGCGCGACCCGATCGGGATGCGATTCGCGGAACGGGAGGGGCCGGACAGCCTGGCGGCGTGGCGGACCGTGGTCGGGGTGGCGCCCAACCTGCGCATGGAGGGGTTTGGTCCCGACCAGAATCCGGCGTGGGGCTACTACGTGCCGCTGACGCAACGCGACCCCCGGTTCGTGAGCCTGGCGGTCCAGACGGCGGGGCTGGACCCGATGGCCATGGCCCCGCTGGTGCGCGAAGCGGTGCGCTCCCTCAATCCGAACCTGCCGATCTACAATGTCCTCACGATGGATCGGGTCATCCGGGAGGCCGGCTGGTTCTATCAGGTCTTTGGGACGCTGTTCATCGTGTTCGGAGCGGCGGCGCTGTTCATGGCCACCGTGGGGCTGTACGGGGTGCTCTCCTTTTCGGTCAGCCGGCGGCTCAGGGAAATGGGTATCCGGATGGCACTCGGCGCCAGCCCGCGCGACGTGATCCGGTTGATCGTCGGTCAAGGCGGCCGCCAATTGGGAATCGGCCTGGCATTCGGGGTGCTGATGGCCTTTGGGCTGACCCGGGTCATCGGCTTCCTCATGTTCGAGGTGACGCCTCAGGATCCGCTGGTGTTCGCCTCAGTCGTGCTGATCATTGCCAGCGTGGGGCTGCTGGCCAGCGTGGTGCCGGCCCGGCGGGCCACGCTGGCGGAGCCGGTGGCGGCGCTCAGGACGGAGTAGGACGGGAAGGACGGCCAGGACGGCTGGAAATCCATGTCGGAGGGCTGGTCGCCACCCGCATTGCGGCGGGGGCCGAAACTGTTCGGCCCGAGGAATCGGCGGCCCCCGCGGGATTCCGCGACTGCAGTCGCGGCTCGGCGATCGCCCCGCTGAAGCGGGCTCCCAGGTGAGAGCGGTGCACACGCCAGTTCCATGGCACAGACCCCGGGCGTGCCTCCGGGGATCGGCCTTCCCTCTCATCTCTCATCTTTTACGCCTCAAGCGCTACCTCGTTCTCCCCACCGCCATTCCAGGCTGCAGGTCTTTGAGCAGGACGGCCAGCGCCGCCTCCCACGGCACCGGACCGCCCGACCACCTCTGGGGGCCGCAAGTGCCCGGCCCGCTGGTCCGTGCCGCCCAGGCGATACCCTGGCGCACGCACGACAAGCCGTCCGGAGTCCGGCTGTTCCGCCGCGAACTCAGGAATGGTGTCCGTAAACCAGAGCACGGCCTTTTCCACCAGCGGCCGCTCCTCGACGGCGATCACCGCCTGGATCGGTGCCATCCAGTCGCGTGAATCACGTACCCGGTCAAACGCTGCCGCAAGCACCTCCAGCGGGTAGCCGGTCAATATCTTCGCGTCGTACAAAAGGTTCGCCGTCATCTCTGCCTCACCAAGTGTAGAGGGACTTCCCGGGGCTCGCTCGCTACCTGGGCGCTGGGCATCTCCAGGATACGGTACTCTTCTCGGCGGCCACCGTGAGCTGGGACCAGAGGATGGGCAGCAGAGGAACCGCCGTCCAGACGGAAGTCGCCGAGCTGGTCCCGTCCCCCCCCCTGAACGAGGACAAGATGCCGCACTGGCCGTGGCCGTCCCCACCCAGCATGGACCCTGGCACGCCGACGGCGCAGTCGCCGAGAATGCGGCAGCCAACCCTGCACAGGGCCCAGCGCGGCGACAAGACCGACGATGAGCCAGGTCAACATGTCCATTGGATACTCCGGTTGAGGCCATCGACCTGGGAACAACATTTCCAGCCGGTCGGGGGTCCGCCACCCCAAGGGCCGTTCGCTCAAGAGCAGCCCTCGTGCACTCCGCTTCGCTCGATCCTGCCCGGCCATGGATTGCTGCCTTGGCAACGGACGACCCTCGCGGCTCTGACGGAGAAATATCGTCGCCAACCGCGGGCGTGCCATTGGTCGTTGGGATGAATTCGGGTCTAGATCGAACGTGGGGGGCCGGGGCGGGAGAGAGAGCGATTCCACTCGCGTGGACCAGAGATCGGGTCGCCACGGGTCGGTGCAATCCTGTCCGGCGGTCGCCCTCCGTTGGCGTAGCCATGCCAGTCCCCTCCCCGGGCCTGGCACGGCTGCCAGTGTCCGCTACTTCTCCTCCGAACGCTCCTCAAACTCCTTGACCTGGCGCTCGATTTCGTCCTTGGCACTGCCATAGCGCTCCTGCAGGACGCCCACCAACTGCTCCCGCTTGCCGGCGATAACGTCGAGGTCATCGTCGGTGAGCTTGCCCCACTGCTCACGCACCTTGCCCTTGACCTGCTTCCACTGGCCTTCCATCTGATCCCAATGCATGTCCGACTCCTGGTGATTGGTGACGACGCCGACTGGTTCGGTGCCTGGGCTCCCTCCCCGATACGCCAGGGAGCCGTTGGCGCTGGAGCACTCCCTGGTGGTCGTCGAGCGACAGCGCGCCCACCAAGGAAGGAGGGGACAGGCCACTCGGCCTGCCCCCGGGTACAGCGTGGACCATGAAGTTACGAGGCCAGCCTGAGGCTGGGAATCGCTCGTCGGGCTGAATTGTGATCCAGTCCTAAGGAACTAGGCCGCGGGAAGCGGGACCGGGCCGGCGAGGGGGGCCGGGGTGCCTGGTGGCGCACTCGGCACCTTGCCCCGCAGACGAGCAAAGGCGGCCACTTCCAGGCGGCTGTTGATCGAGAGCTTTGCCAGCAGGTAGTGGACGTGCTTCTTGACGGTGGGCAGTCCGATCTTGAGGTGCTGCGAGATCTCGCGGTTGCTGGTGCCCTCAACGATCAGGTCCGCAACCTGTCGTTCCCGGGGGGTAAGCCGGGCAAAGCCCAGGAACGGCTTGGGACGTCCCTGCACCCCATGCCGCTGGATCTGGCCGAAGAGGTTGTGAGTCAATTCCCGAGGCAGCACCGACACGCCGGCGGCCACCGCGGTGACCACCTCGCAGAATCGCTCGAATGACGCGTCTGCCATGAGGAACCCGGACACCCCGGCCCGCAGAAATCCCGCCACGTCGGTTGGTGCCGCCGTTAGCCCCATGATGATCACCCGGGACCCGGGGGATACGCCCCGCAGCACACCCGCCAGGGTCAGGCTCTCGTGGCCGGACTGCAGCAGGTTCAGCAGCACAATGTCCGGCCCGATCTCCCGTACCTGCTGCAGAGCGGCCTCCACCTCGGTCACCACCGCGAGCACGTGGAATCCGGCCTGCGTCCTCAGGCGCGACACGAACCCCACGCTGGCAGGTGGATGGTCGTCGATCAGGACCAGCGAAATCGGTGGTTTCACAGTCATCAGGGAAGGTGGCCAAGGGCGGGACTGGCAACAATCGCTCGTGAGACCTCAATCGGGGTTCGTTCCAAAGAACTGGTTTCGTCGTCAACGCGTCTACGTTGCGGGAGGCTCATGGGCACGACGGCCATGGGAGAATGCAGCGACCTCGAGCCGGCTGTGCAGGGCCAGCTTCTCCAGCACGTTGTGCACGTGGCTCTTCACCGTGTGGATCGCGATATGCAGCCGGGTGGCCAGCTCCTTGTTGCTCAGCCCCTCCCCCAGGAGGTCAATCACCTGGCGCTCCCGCGCGGTCAGGCGGACCGACCGCAGCGCGGCTGCCTTGTTCCTGCCAACCTCATTGCGGGCGATCTGGTTGAACAAGGAGGTCGTCAAGGCACGAGGCAGCACCTCTGCCCCGGCAGCCACCGCCCGGATGGTGGCGAAGAACTCGACGAACGAGGCATCCTTCATGATGAATCCGGAGGCGCCAGCCCGCACAAAATTGGCGACGTCTTCCTGGTCCGGGAGGAGGCCCATGATGATCACGCGGGCCTCGGGCAACTCGCCGTGCACGGTGGCCGTGATGCTCACGCTGTCCCGGTCCTCGATGCCGAAATCCAGCAGGACCACGTCGGGCCGGACCTCGCGCACCTTGGCAAGGCCTTCCTGCACGTCCGCCGAGGCCGCCAGGACCCGGAACCCGGGCTGGCTCCGGATCATTTCCGCGATCCCCTCACGGAGCATGCGACTATCATCGATGAGGAGCAGGGAAATGGGCGTGGCGTCGGCCGAGGCCGCTGCTGGGATCGCCGCGTCACTGGCCGCTCGCGTCGCTGCGGGCCCGCGCGCTGTCGGCTTCGACTTCACCAACCGATGCACCGCGGACGGGGCGGGCGGACAGCTCGCGTCGTCACCAGCTCATCATGTGACCTGGTGACGGGCATCCCGGGACTGCAATCGGGGCGAGTTGTGAATGGCCCGCTGCGACCCATCAACGTTTTCATCATCTTGGGACTCATGATGGAAGGTGCTCAGCGGCGCCGCCGGCCACAATCGACCATGCGGACCACTACGACTCACTCCAAGGGGGTGGTAAGCCCTCCAAATCGCGGGGGCCCACATGCCCCGTTTCCGTGTGGTCCATCAGAATGGCAGCACCGCCCCCCCCTCCTGTTCAGGCTAGATCCCGCGGCTTCCGCCTCGGGCTCGGCGAAGGAGGTGGCTCCCGCCACCCGAACCCGGACCACGTGGCCGCATCGGCGGCATCGGCGGCATCCCTGGCCGCGCCCTGACGTGAGCCCGGGGACCACAACGATGGCGGACCTGCCCCGTGTGGTTGCGGCGTGTAGCTTGAGGGAGAGGACCGCCCGCCCCATCCACCCGGTTTGGGCCTACCGTGCGCCTGATCAGTTGTCTCCTGCCAATCCTGGTGGGATCCGTTGCGATCGCCTGCCAGGACCCCCCCGCCGAGGCGGTGGACCGGACGGTGCCGCGCCAGGCCATCCGCGATACCACGGACCCTCCTCCGGTTCGCCAGTACACGGTGGAGCACCGCAGTGGCCCCATCGTGGTGGACGGGGACCTGGAGGACACCGCCTGGCAATCGGCACCGTGGACCGAGGCATTCCTGGGCATCGAGGGTGAGCAGCAGCCAACTCCACGGCTCGGAACGCGGGTGCGGATGCTCTGGGACGACGAGTTCTGGTACCTGGCCGTTGAGCTGGAGGAGCCCGACCTCTGGGCCACGATCCAGGCCCGCGATTCCGTCATCTTCCTCGACAATGATTTCGAGTGGTTCGTCGATCCTGACGGCGACACCCACCGCTACTTCGAGTTCGAGATCAACGCCCTCGGCACCGAGTGGGACCTCTTCCTCCCCAAGCCCTACCGCGATGGCGGCCAGGCTGACAATGGCTGGAACATCGCGGGACTTCGGGCCGCCGTACGGATCCATGGCACCCTGAACGATCCGGGAGACCGCGACCGCGGCTGGACGATCGAGATGGCCGTACCCTGGGCCGCCTTTGCCGATTCCGGGCACACTCGGGTGCCTCCGATGGCGGGCGACAGCTGGCGGCTCAACTTTTCCCGGGTGCAGTGGGATCTCGATGTCGTGGACGGTGGGTACCGGAAGCGCATCGATTCCACCAGCGGGAAACCGCGTGCCGAGCACAACTGGGTCTGGTCTCCCCAGGGGGAGATCAACATGCACATGCCGGAGATGTGGGGGGCGATGATCTTTCTGGACGCAGCCGATTCCGGTTCCGCGGTCCTCCCTCCAGCACCGGGAGGCGCGTCGGTCCACTGGGCGCTCCGCCGGGTGTATTATGCCCAGCGGAGTTTCCACCGTTTGCATCACCGATGGGCTTCCCGGTTCGAGGAGCTCGGCCTGACCGGGCTTCCCGCCGGCCTGGAACTCCGCCTGACGCCCGATGGCTACCACGCCTCGATGCCTGGACCGACAGGAGTCCGGGCCATCCGGGCTGACGGGCTGCTCTGGACTCCCTGACGAGAGGGTGGAATGATGCGCAGACGCAACTTTCTCGAGCTCGTTGGCGGCGCGGCAGCCGGGGTAGCCATGTTGCCGGAGGTCCTGCTGTCACAAGGTCGCCGGGCTGATTTCCGCGCCTGGAGCTGGGTCCACGGCAACGCCGAGCGCTCCCCATCCGAGTGGCGCGCCCATTTTGCACGGCTCCGCGCTGCTGGCATCTCCGGGATCCTGGTCGAGGGCGGCAACACCGACATCCTCTCGGCCGCAGCCAGGGCGGAAGGGATGGCCTATCACCGCTGGCTCTGGATCCTCAACCGCCCCGGCGACACCTGGGCGCAGCAGAATCATCCCGAGTGGTTCAGTGTCAGCCGCCGCGGAGAGTCGAGCCTTACCCATCCGCCGTATGTCGGCTACTACAAGTGGGTCTGTCCCAGCCGCCAGCCGGTGCGCGAATACCTGCGTGGCCTGGTCCGCGAGGCGGCGGCGCATCCGGGGGTGGACGGCATCCACCTGGACTACATCCGCCACCCCGACGTCATCCTGCCGGTCGGACTCTGGGCCAAGTACAACCTGGTCCAGGACCGCGAACATCCGGAGTTCGATTTCTGTTACTGCGAGGTGTGCCGGGAGGCGTTCAAGTCCCGGTCCGGAAATGATCCGATCGACATGCCCGACCCCACGGCGGACCAGGCATGGCGGGAGTTCCGCTGGAACAGCGTGACGCAGGTGGTGCGTGAGCTGGCCGACGAGGTGCACGGGGCGGGAAAGCAGATCACCGCCGCGGTCTTCCCCACCCCGACGCTGGCTCGCAAGCTGGTGCGCCAGGCCTGGGAGCACTGGCCGCTCGACGCGGTATTCCCGATGCTCTACCACGGGTTCTACCTGGAGAGCCCGGCCTGGGTTGGCGACTCGGTGCGCGAAGGCGTGTCGGCGCTGCCGGCGGACCGGCCGCTGCACGCGGGGCTGTACCTGCCCGATCTCGACCCCGCCACATTGGGACAGACGGTCCGGATCGCCCGCGAGGCTGGGGCCGCCGGGATCTCCCTGTTCGAGTCGAATGGGCTGACGGACGCGTCCCTCGACGTGCTCCGGTCGGAGATCGGCTGATGGCCTCGACCCAGGAATTTGCCGACTTCGTGATTCAGCAGTTCGACCCGCACTGCGGAGCAACCCACAAGAAGATGTTCGGGGAATACGGCCTCTTCAGCGCCGGGAAGATGTTCGCCATGGTCTGCGACGATCGCCTGCTCTTCAAACCCACCGTGGGAGGGCGCGCCTGGATCGGAACCGTGGTGGAGGCGCTGCCCTACCCCGGGGCCAAGCCGTGCTTCCTGATTGAGGATCGCATCGAGGATCGGGAATGGCTGAGCGAGCTCGCCCGGATCACGACCCGGGAACTGCCGCCGCCCAAGGCCAAGAAGCCCAAACCCAAGCAGTAGGATCACCCACCTGGAGCCATGATGCTGCGACGCCACCTGACTGTTTCCCTCGTCCTTCTCCTCCTCAGCGGAATCGACGCCTCTGCCAACGCCCAGGTCATTCCTCCGGCCACCGCCCTCAAGGCGGGCGAGATCCGGCTGACCTACCTCGGCAACGCCGGCTGGGAGATCACCGACGGGCGCACCGTGGTACTGGTGGACCCGTTCCTGACCCAGTTCAACCGCTGGACACCCACCGGCCCCGCGCCGACGGTGGCACCGGGAGATTCCTACCGGCCCGATACGACCCTGATCAACCGTCACATCCAGCGTGCGGACTACATCCTCATTACCCACGGCCACTCCGATCATGCGCTCGACGCGGGGGTCATTTCCCTGCGCACCGGGGCCACCATCCTCGGCCACGAGACGGCGGCCAACCTGGCCCGGGCCTACGATGTGCCGGACAGCAGCCTGATCACGGTGATCGGCGGTGAGGACTACGACTTCGGGGAGATCTCGATTCGGGTCATTCCGAACATCCACAGCGCCCTCGACGACAAGCACTACTTCAACAACGGCCGCGGTATTGCCGGAACCGCACCGCGCGGGTTGCGGGCTCCACTGCGCCGCCAGGACTACCAGGAGGGCGGCAACCTGGCCTACCTGGTGCGGATGGCCGGCCACGAAGTGCTGGTAATGGGATCGATGAACTACCTCGAACGGGAAATGGAGGGCCTGCGGCCTGACATCGCCCTGGTCGGGGCCAACAGCCAGCGGCTGGAGATCTTCGACTACACCGGCAGGCTGCTCCGTGCCATGGGCTACCCTGCACTGGTCATTGCCACCCATGCCGACAGCTACGGCGATCCCAATCCCTCACCGGCAGTGCTGGCCGATCGCCGCCTATTCGCGCAGGAAGTCGCTGCCGCCTCGCCATCCAGCCGGTTCCTTCAACCGACCTGGTTCGAGCCGATCGTGGTCCCGGCCCGTCCTCCAGTCTCCGATCGCTCGGTCATCAATCCCCCGGGCATCGCGCCTCGGGTGCCAGCCTACTCGGTGGCCATTCGCGACGGGGACCGGGTCTACGTTTCCGGCATGACCGGCTTCGTGCCCGGGACGCAGGACATCATTGCAGGCGGAGTCGCGGTCCAGACCCGGCAGACCCTCGAGAACATCCGAACCACCCTGCACGCCGCCGGCGCCACGATGGCCCAGGTGAACGAGTGCACGGTGTTCCTGACCGACATGGGAGACTACGCGGCAATGAACGCCGTCTACGTCGAGTTCTTTCCGGTCGACCCCCCTGCCCGAGCCACCCTGGCCGTGTCGGCGCTGCCGCGCGCTGCGGCGGTGGTCGAGATCAAGTGCAGCGCCAGGATCCGGCCCCGGTGATCGCACCCGCAGTGGCGCGCGATGCGGGCGCCCGCAGCTTCGCGCCGGAGGCTCACGCGGAGCCGCGGAGGTGAACCGAGAGACGCTGAGGGCTCGTGGCGTCGCGCGGCGTTCCTCGAGTCGGCAGGCGACCGAATTCTGGGGAAACGGCACGTCCGCGTCGGCCACCGGCCCCACCCGCAAGTGCTGTTCACCAAAAACACCGGGAGCTCCGGAAACGGAATGAATCAGCCTTGGCCCCCGACCTCTCTGCGGCTCCGCGCCTCCGCGTGAGCCCCACCACACCCGCCGCCTGCCCCGGAGCGGTGCTGGCCGATCCGACATCCGCGCAAGACCTTCGAAGGAATCCCGATCCACACCCCCGGTCCCATCCCGCCCCACCCGGAGCCTGACCTGTGATTCCGCTGACCAACCTCGAGCGCATGCACTACGTCCTCTACAGGCAGTCCGGCAACGGCAACGCCTCGCTGAACCAGTGGGGCCAGGGCCGCATGGGCACGGTGGATTGGAACCAGGGCCTGGAGTTCTATGTGGCGCCTCGGCGCGAGGGGACAAACGTGATCCTGCTCAGCTACCCCAACGAGTCGCACCACCTGGCCCGGAAGCCGAATCAAATCGACTTCCAGATCCGGATGCGGGAGCACGTTGACCACTGCCTGAAGGACACCCCGGCACCAGAGTGGATGACCGAAGGCGTCCGCTTCAGCGAGGGGAGCCGGGAGGTGCGGTCATGAGTATCTCCCGACGCGACGCCATGCCTACCCTTGCCGCAGCCTCGGTCACCTTGGTCGGCGGGCCGGCCGTGCGCCCACGGCGCTATTCCGATGACACCGTCAAGCTGTTGCTGGGTGGCAACTGGCTGCGGGTGTTGACGGAGTTGTAGGGCCAGGGCTGGAGGTAAATGATCCGCAGATTACGCCGATGGACGCAGATTGAACGGCCTGGGCGGGGACACTCGACCTGGTTGAGGCCGGGCCTGCCCTCCACAAGAAGCCACGGATTGCGCGGATGCCAAGGATTGATCCGGGTCCGTGAACAGCTCATGCCGTGGGACGGTTCCAGACGTTTCTTGTGAACAGCAGGTGCGATCCAGATGTGATCCGATGCTGGACCACCGGAACAGGCTCCCGACGGTACGTGCAGTTCACCCCATTCCAGATCCATCCGCCTTCTGGATGCGGGCCAAGGCAACGACCAATCCGTGTCATCCGTGCAATCCGTGCAATCCGTGGCTCGTCGTTTGGGGCCGGGC
>JAWXBA010000055.1:0-4205 GCA_034439775.1 Gemmatimonadota bacterium
GAACCGTGTGCTCCGATATCCGCGGGCCGGGTACACCCGGCCCCTACGGACCCGTTCCACGTGAAAACCAATATTTGCCATCGCCACATTCGGTGGTATATTCCCCTACCAACCGATTGAAAAAAATCGCATCATTGGCTAGCAACGCGTTGTCAATAAAGAAGTTACGCGAATGACACGAATCCTCGCCGTCGCCAACCAAAAGGGCGGCGTCGGCAAGACAACAACCGCCGTAAACCTCGCCGCCTCCCTGGCTATCGCGGAGCGGCGGACCCTGCTGGTCGATGCCGACCCGCAGGCCAATGCCACCAGCGGCATGGGCGCCTCCAAGGAAATTGGCCGGCTCTCGCTTTACGAAGCGCTGCTCGATGGCACCCCGGTATCCGAGTGCGTGCAGGTGATCGAGGAGCTGCCGTTCCTCAAGGTCCTTGGTGCCACCCAGGACCTGGTGGCAGTCGAGCTCGAATTGGTGGACCAGGAAGACCGCGAGCACGCACTCCGCCGCGTGCTGGCACCGGTGGCCGCGGACTACGACTACATCATCATCGACTGTCCCCCCTCGCTCGGCCTGATCACGCTCAACGTGCTGGCCGCCGCCGATGGCGTGCTGATCCCGATTCAGTGCGAGTACTACGCGCTCGAGGGGATCAGTCAGCTGCTCAACACCATCCGGCTGGTGCAGCAGAACTTCAATCCCGCGCTGGCGCTCGATGGGGTGCTGCTGACGATGTATGACGGGCGGGTGAACCTGTGCCGCCAGGTGGCCAAGGATGCCAAGGAATATTTTGGCGACACCCTGTTCCGCACCGCGATCCCCCGCAACGTTCGGCTGGCCGAAGCGCCGAGCTTTGGCAAGTCGATCCTGATGTACGACATCCAATCCGTGGGCGCCCGGACCTACCTGGCGGTGGCGCAGGAACTCATGAAGCGCGTCGAGGGTGACACCGGCCCGGCCCCTGCCACAGCGGTGGAGGAGAAGGCATGACCGAGAAAGTACGGTTGGGACGCGGGCTCGAGGCACTGCTCGGTCCGGTCAGCCGCGAGCAGGCCGAGGCCTCTGGCGCGCTGCGCGAACTCGCCGTCACCCAGATTCGACCCAACCCGTTCCAGCCCCGCCGCTCGTTCGACGAGACGGCGCTGGCAGAGCTCACCGCGAGCATCAAGGCCTCCGGCCTGCTCCAGCCGCTGGTGGTGCGCGCCAACGGCTCGTCGTATGAAATCATCGCCGGGGAGCGGCGGTGGCGTGCGGTGCAACGCCTGGGCTGGTCCAAAGTCTCGGTGGTGGTCAAGGAAGCCGACGACAAGGCGCTGCTGACCCTGGCGCTGATCGAGAACCTGCAACGCGACGACCTGACCCCGATCGACGAGGCCACCGCGTACCAGCGGCTGATGGACGAGTTCACCATGCCGCAGGCCGAGGTGGCGAGGCTGGTGGGGAAGGACCGCAGCACCGTCAGTAATTCGCTCCGGCTGCTCAAGTTGCCGACGGCGGTGCAGACGATGCTGGAGGAGCGGTCGCTGACCGAGGGTCATGCCCGGGCGCTGCTGGCGCTGGCCGATGCCGATGAGATTGTCCGGGTAGCCAAGGAGGCGGTGGGGCAGGGGTGGTCAGTCCGGCAGACCGAGGCACGGGTCCGTGGCGAGACACTGGAAACCGGTCTCCGCAACCGGATCCGCAAGGCCAAGCCAGCGGCGCGGACCGCTGCCGCGGAGATTCGCCGGGTGGAAGATGCCCTGCGCCAGCGGCTCGGCACCGACGTGCGGGTCACGGCGCGCCGCAAGGGGCGCGGCGCGATCACGGTGAGCTACTACTCCAACGACGACCTTTCGCGCCTGCTGGAACTCGTGCTCGGGGCGCCGTTCGACGGATGAAGCCCCGGCGCAGCGTCTCCGTGCTGCTTCAGGCCGACGGCGCGCTGAAATCCCAGCGGTTCCGCCTGCCGCTCTGGGGGCTGCGCACCGGACTCGCGCTGCTGGTCGTGGCGGCGGTGCTGCTGCTGCTGGGGCTGGCATTCTACGGTCCGGTGGCGCGCCAGGCGGCCCGGGTGCCGGGGTTGGAGCGCGAACTGGAGCGGCTCCGGCAGGACAATGCCAGGATCCGGGAGCTGGCCGCAGCGCTCGACAGTCTGGAGCAGCAGTATGGCCAGGTGCGGCAGATGGTCGGGGCCGACCTGATCCCAGACCCCTTGGCACTGCGAAGTTCGATCCCCTTGGCCGCCCCGATCTATGCCCACATTCCCGGAGCGCCGGTCCCGGTCCCGGGGCCGACGCTGCCTGGGCTGTGGCCACTCGACGAGCGCGGGTACCTGACGCGCGGACAGGCGGGGCCTGAGCGGATCGAGGAGACCCACCTGGGAGTCGACATTGCGGTCCCGGTGGGTACCCTGGTGCGGGCCAGCGGCGGTGGCCGGGTGGTGCAGGCCGGAGAGGACGATGAATACGGCCGGTTCGTGCTGATCAGTCACCCGGACGGCTATGAAACGATGTATGGCCACCTCTCCCGGATCGTGGTCGGCGAGGGTGATCGGGTCAACGAAGGAGAAGTGATTGGCCGGTCGGGCAATACCGGCCGCTCCAGCGCACCGCACCTGCACTTCGAAATTCGCCAGAACGGGACCGCCGTGGACCCGATCACGATGCTCAAGGAGATTCCCTGATGGCCCTCTTTTCCTCCACCACCAATGGCGCCGGCAAGGATCACCGCCGCGCTGAGCAGCATGGGCTGTCGATCGTTGCGTCGGACCTGGTGGTCTCGGGCGATCTGGAGAGCGGCGGGGTGATCAAGGTGGAGGGTCGGGTGGCCGGGATGGTCCGGGCTGGACAGCAGGTGCTGGTGGCCCAAGGTGCCGTGATTGACGGAGACCTTCACACCCGCGAGGCGGTCGTGGGAGGGACGGTGCACGGTTCGATCCTGGCCAGCGAGCGGGTGGAGGTGCAGCCCCACGCGGTGGTGGAGGGAGACATCACCACCCGCAACCTCCTGATCCAGGAGGGTGGGCGGGTCAACGGGGTGGTCACGATGCGGGCGGATACGGCGTCGGATCCGGTTTCCCCGACCCCCGAACGGGAAATGGCATGAAGGCCTGGATCGCGGCCGTTGGAATGGTGTTGCTGGCGGCCTGCGGCGGTGGTCCCGGGCAGGCGGCAGGGTTCCGGGTGGCGTTGATCACCCCGGGATCGATTGCCGACGCGGCCTGGAACGCCGGCGCCTACGACGGGCTGATGCAGATCCGTGAATCGATGGGGGTGATCGTGAGCCACATCGAGGCGCGTACCCCGGCGGAACAGGAAGAAGCACTGCGGACCTACGCCGCCCAGGGCTACCCGTTGATCTTTGCCCATGGCTTCGAGTTCCAGGATATGGCTGAGCGGGTGGCGGCGGACTATCCCGACGCGATCATCGCCATCACCTCGGGGCAACGGGTGGTGGGCAACGTGGTGCCGTTGATCTTCCGATTGCGGGAACCGTCGTACCTGGCCGGGATGGTGGCGGCCGCGGTATCGAAGAGCGGGCGGATCGGTTTTGTCGGCGGCATCGAGCTGCCGCCGGTGCGGATGGGCTATGAGGCCTGGGTCAACGGCGCCCGGTCGATCAACCCGAACATCGACGCCCGCTCCACCTACCTGAACAACTTTGACGACGCCGTCGCCGGGCGCGAGGCAGCGATCGCCCTGATCCGGACCGGCGTGGATGTCCTGAGCCACAACGCCGACGCGGCCGGGCTGGGCGTCTTCCGCGCCGCAACCGAATTTCCGGGGGTGTACGTGATCGGCAGCAACAAGGACCAGCGATCGCTGGCACCAGACCGGGTGCTCGGCTCGGCGGTCATCGACCTGCCCCGGTCGTTCCTGCTGCTGGCCCAGGAGGTCAAGGAGGGCCGGTTCGTTCCCCGGGAGGAGAGCTTCGGACTGGACAGCGGAGTGCTGAGCTGGGTGCCCAACCCGGCGCTGGACTCCCTGCTCCCATCTGGATTTGCGGCCCGGCTGGCGGCGGCTGCCGACTCGATCAAGGCGGGGACGTTGATCGCGGTGCGGGCCCCGCCGCGCTGAACTGTATTGGGGTATCGTTCGGTCCACCCCTGCCACAGGTACCAATGACCTCACCTGTTTCCCTCGCCGTGATCACCACCCATTTGGACAGCTACCTCCGGATCGGGGAGCTGCCGGACGAGGCCAACGCGGTCAACGGGCTCCAGGTGGAGAAC
>JAWXBA010000056.1:0-2742 GCA_034439775.1 Gemmatimonadota bacterium
CCATCCCGGGTGACCCTCACCGGATGCGCCGCGGGGGTGGAGTTCGGTGAGCCCCCCCAACCGCGAACCCCCCCCCCCGGAAAAGCGGGGGGGGGGGGGGAGATGAAAACAGGCGCATCTCGACCTCCGGACATGGGAATTGAATAATGGGCGACGCAGAGTCCTCCACTGTTAGCACCGTGTAGGTATTCTGTCAAGAACCCACCATACCACAGGCAGGGACTGGCCCCCTGGACCGTCCAGCGAACATACCTGCGGAACCGACCCTGCCCTCACCGCCGCACCACCTCGACCACCCCATCCTTGCGGTCCCGAACCTGGAAACCGCTGTCACTCAACAGTTTTCGAATCCTATCTGCCTCGACGAAATCCTTCACGGCCTTCGCGGAAATTCGCTGTTCAGCCCAGGACTTCGCCCAAGCATTGATCGCCTCCTCGCCCACCGGGGGAGATTCCGAGACCATGGTGCCCGTGCCCGAGGAGTGGACTGTTGCCGAAGCTGTGCCGGAGAGTTCAATTGCCCCACGCCCCGGAGTCGGCAGCACCGCCAGCACCTGGTCCACGATTTTCCAGGCGTCCAGGACCACATCGGGCACCGGGGACCCGGCATCGAGCAGGCGGTTCGCCTCGCGCACGAAGGTGAAGACCGCCGCCAGCGCCTGGGGCGCGTTGAGGTCGTCATCGAGCGCGGCGGTGAAGTCGGTCCGGAGGGTCAGGCCGGCGGCCGCCAGCGGGGAGTCGGGGCCCCGGGGAGCACTGGACAACCGGCGGTCGAATTCGCCGAGACGGCGCATCCCTTCGGTGGCGGCCTCCAGCGCCTGATCGGTAAAGTCCAGCCGCTGGCGGTAGTGGGTCTGGAACAGCAGCAACCGGACCGCCGCAGCGTCGACCCGCTCCTCGCGCAGGTCGCGGGCGGTGAGGATGTTGCCAAACCGCTTGGACATCTTGGTGCCGGCCATGGTCAGGAACTCGCCGTGCATCCAGACCCTGGCAAACTCCTCCTGGCCAGTAAAGGCGCACGACTGCGCGATCTCGTCCTCGTGGTGCGGAAAGACCAGGTCGATTCCACCGGCATGGATATCCAGCACCTCCGCATCCATCCGATCGCCGATCAGGTCGAGGGCCATCGCGGAGCATTCCAGGTGCCAGCCGGGCCGACCCCGCCCGAACGGGGCGTCCCATGCGGCGCCGACCGCCTCGTCCTCCGGCCTTGCCGCCTTCCAGAGCACGAAGTCGCGAGCGTCCTCCTTGGCGTACTCGTCCTCCGAGGTGCGTCCCCCTGCTCCGGCCTTCAATTCTCGAGTATCGAGCCGCGACAACTTGCCGTACGCCGGGAACTTGGCGATGGCAAAGTAGACCGAGCCATCATCCCCCTTGTACGCCACCCCCTTCTCCAGCAACCCCTCCACCATCCGGACCATTGCCGGAATGCAGCTGGTGGCCTTGGGGTAGGCATGCGCAGGGCGGATCCGGAGGTAGTTGCGGTCGTCGAAGAACGCCTCGGTGAACTTCCGGGTAAATTCGCCGAGCGCCACACCGGCGGCGGCGGCGCCCTTGATCGTCTTGTCGTCCACGTCCGTGAGGTTCATGATGTGGAAGACGTCGTACCCGCTTGCCTCGAGCCAGCGCCGGAGCAGGTCCTCGAAGAGAAAGGTCCGGAAGTTCCCGATGTGGGCGTAGTTGTATACCGTGGGGCCACAGGTGTAGAGCGACACCCGGGGCGGCGCCAGCGGCTGGAAGGGATCGACCCGCCGCGTCATGGTGTTGTAGAGATGGAGGCTCATTCCGGCACCTCTGCGCCGGCCACCTGGCGGATGTGCACCGTCCGCTGCGGGAACGGGATCTCGATCCCCTCCAGGTCGAGCCGGTTCTTGATCCGCCGCCGGTACTCCCGGGCGCACTCCCATTGCCTGCCCGGTTCGGTCCGGACCATCGTCCGGATCACCACGGCGCTGTCGGCCAGCTCATCCACCCCGACCACTTCCGGCGGCCCCATCAGCCGGTCCTGCCATGACTTCTCCTCGCCGAACTGCTTCGCCTCGTCTTTGAAAATTGCCAGGGTGGCATCCAGATCCGCCCCGTAGGACACGCCGATGTCCACCACCGCCCGCGACCACGACCGGGTCAGATTGCTGACGGTGTCCAGTTGGCCATTGGGAATCATATGGACAATGCCGCGCAGGTCGCGCAGGGTCACCATCCGCAGGGTCATCCGCTCCACGGTACCGGTCCGACCGGCGGCTTCAATGACGTCGCCCACCACGAACTGGTCTTCCAGGAGGATGAAGAATCCGCTGATAATGTCCTTGACCAGGCTCTGCGCCCCGAAGGAGATGGCCAGCCCCAGGATGCCGGCTCCGGCCAGGATCGGGCCGATGTCGATCATCAGGTTGAGGGTGGCCAGCACGCCGAAGGTGAAGGTCGCCACCTGGCCCACCGATTGAATCAACTGGGCCGCCGTCTGTCCCCGTTTCTCTGCCGAGGTCAGCCGATCCTCGTTGCCGTCGTCCACCGACTTGACGATCCGCCGAGCCACCAGCCGGACGATCCGGTTGGCGATCCAGACCACCACCCAGATGAAGACGAACCGGATGGTCAGGCCCAGGAGCACCCCGGAGGAGAGGTCGAAGGCCCGCGTAATGGTATCCACGACGCCGGTGGAGTCGGCGAGGAGGTCGGTTGCGGCTTGCAGTACGAGCAGTGAAGGCATGTGGGAAAGGTAAGGGAGGACGGGGAATGGGG
>JAWXBA010000057.1:0-3836 GCA_034439775.1 Gemmatimonadota bacterium
CCGGCCGGCCGGCTGGGATCGCAAACTCGCTGCTGTCAAAGCCGTGACCCAGCGGCTCGCTGGCCGGGTCGGGAACGGGCTCCAATCCAGGGGGGGGCGAGTCGAGCCCCTCGGCCTCGGGATCGAACTCGAGCGGGTCGATCAGGGCTTCGGCCGACGCGGGCTGGTCGACAGTCCCAGCCGGCCTGACGGGGGCGGAGGAGGCCGTAGACTCTTCCGCGCGGGGCGAGGACTCGGCTGTCTCGATCTCCTCGACCTCCCCGACCGTCCCAACCACGTCCTCGGGCGCCGGAGCATCCACTTGGGGAACTGGCGCGGCGGCAATCGTCGCGAGGTCCAACAGGATGGTGACCTCGTTCAATTGGCGGAGGAAGCCGAGATCAGGGAGAACGGCGGCCACCTCGACCCGGCATCGCTCCGCGCTCTCGGGGGGAAAGGTCCGAACCAGCTTGAACTCTTCAGCCACCAGCCGCAGCAAGAGCAGTTCATACTCTTCGGCGGTTTCGAGCCCCAGAGTGCTGCGGCAGGCACGGTACGGCATCATTCGGAGCATGATCTCGGCCACCGGAATCGGCGACCGCAACGCTGCGGGGTCGTGCGCCGCCACCGACTCGGCCAGGCGCCGGGCAAAGGCGCGCAGGTCACTCATGCGGCGTCCGCCCGCGGAATCCGCTCGCCGGCGGCGATCCGCTGTTCAAGGTCCGCAAAGCTGGTATCGGGATCGTAGTCGAGATAGCGCTTGCGACCCCGCGCGGCGATGAGCCAGGCATCGAACCCGGATTCCACCACCCCAACGGAGGTTTCCTGGTCGCGGGCGGCCCCAACCGCGAGGTCATTGGCGTACTCGTTCTTGGGATGGCCGGCATGGCCCCGCACCCAGGTAAACTGGGCCTCGTGCAGCGCCACGCTCTGCACCAGGGCCTGCCAGAGGGCCAGATTCTCGATGGCGCCCCCCTTCCGGGTCCAGTTCCGCGCCGCCCAGGACGGCACCCATTCCCGAATCCCCTTGACCAGGTATTCGCTGTCCGACACCAGGAGCACGCGGAGGCGCTTCTCCTTGCCAGCCAGGAGCTGGAGCACCGCGATCGCCCCCGCGAGCGCCATGCGGTTGTTGGTCGTGCCCGGCGCGGCGATGAAGCAATCCCGCCGGACCACACCCGCCGACGAACGGATCTCGATCAGCGCCCCGGCGCCGCCGGGATTGTCGCCCTCCCGTCCGTTGCCCAGGCAACTTTCGTCGAGGTGCACCACGGCCACACGGGGGGCGGGTTTGCTCATCCGATCACCTGGAAGTCCTCGAGTTCGTGCAAGGGAAAGATCAACTCCTCCCCGGTGATGGGAAGGTGAGCCACCAGGGCGTCGTGCCGGCCGGCGCTGGTGACGCGCCGGGCAATGACCACGTATTCGGTGCCCCGCCGCCTCAGCATGACTCGCCGCCCATCCCGGGTGGCGCGCTCCAGCTGGTCCATCCGCTGCGGGGTCCATCGGACCGGCGCCATGGTCAGGCCTCCACCCGGATCCGTCCCGTGGCGGTCGTGCATTCGCCCAGCACCGCCGCGGCGGGCGTTCCTTCTACCCGCAGCCGCTCGAGCAGGAAGGACAGCTTTTCTGCGGGGATGGCCAACAGCAGCCCGCCCGACGTCTGGGCGTCGGTCATCAGCACCCGCTCAGGTTCCGCCACGGCATCGCTCCAATCCACGTCGGTGGCCGCCTCGCGATTGCGCCTGCTGCCACCGGGAACGACGCCGCGAACGGCCAGCCCGCGGGCACGGGCCAGGATCGGCACGGCACCGGCGCTGAGCCGGACCCCCACCCCGCTGGCGGTCACCATGTTCCCGAGATGACCCAGCAACCCAAAGCCAGTCACGTCGGTGGCGGCGCTGGCGCCGGCTTCGAGCGCGGCACGGGCTGCGCCGTCGTTCAGAGTGGTCATGACGGCGACGGCTTCCGCCAGCTCTGCCTCCGTGAGTTCCCCGCGCTTGAGCGCCGTGGTCAGTATCCCCGTGCCGACCGGCTTGGTCAATACCAGTGCATCCCCGGGTCGGGCGCCGGCATTGGTCAGCAACCGGTCGGGATGCGCCTCCCCGAAGACCGCCATCCCGAATTTCGGCTCGGCATCATCGATGGAGTGCCCCCCCACCACGGCACATCCCGCCCGGCGTGCCACCTCACCCGCACCGCGCAGCACCTCGCCCAGCAGTTCGAAAGGCAGCTTTTCCCGCGGCCACCCCACCAGGTTCAGGCCGAACAATGGCCGCGCCCCCATGGCGTACAGGTCGCTCAGGGCGTTGGCTGCGGCAATCGCTCCCCAGTCTGCCGGATTGTCCACGATCGGCGTGAAGAAATCCACCGTCGCCACGATGGCACGATCCGGCGCCAGCCGATACACGGCCGCGTCGTCGCGGGTGGCGGCGTCCACGAGGACCGCAGGGTCCCCGTGCGCGGGGAGGTGGCGCAGGACCTGCGCCAGGTCGGCGGAGCCGAGCTTGCAGGCTCAGCCAGCGCCATGCGAGAAGGACGTCAAGCGGATGCGGCTGCTTGTGGGATTGGTTGCCGGGGCCATGGAAGCTCCTGGATCGGTGATGCGTCGGTAGCGGTCAACCGGAAAACCCTTCAGATTTGAAACATGCTGCCTTCATCGCCCGCCCTGATCAGCAAAACTCTCACGGCCGAGTAGGAAGGGCAATGCCGACCATCACTGAATGGCTCCCGCTGGGCACCGCCTTTGTGCTGGGAATGCTCCACGCCCTTGAAGTGGATCACATGATCGCGGTGACCGCCTTCGTTGCCACCCGACCCGCCCTGCGCGTGGCGGGGGCCTTCGGGTTGCGATGGGGACTGGGGCACTCCCTGGCGGTACTCGTGGCCGGCGGGGTGCTGCTCGCCAGCGGCCTGCGGTGGGCGGGGAGCCACGAGCACTGGGGGGAGGCTTTGGTCGGGGTCCTATTGATCGGCGTGGGGATATGGGCGATCCGAACCGGTCGGCAGCTCCACCTCCATCCTCCCCAGGAGCACGGCGACCACGCCCACCTCCACGCCCACCCGCCGTCGAGCAGCTCCCATCGGCATTCCCACCCGAGCCTGAGCAAGCAGCACCAGCACCACCGGCATGCCATTTCGCTGGTGGGGGTGGCCCACGGGCTGGCTGGCACTACCACCGTCGTGGCGCTCCTGCCGGTGACCCTGGTTGACCGGGTGGCCGTCGGGGTGGCGTACCTGCTCGCGTTCGGCGCGGGAACAGTCGTCGCGATGACCATCTTTGCCGTCGTAGTGGCCTCGGCGATGCAGGCCGCCGGGAGTCATTCTCCCGCTTTGGGCCGCCATCTCAGCACGGGGGCGGGGCTGGCCGGGATCGCCGTCGGCCTGTGGTGGGTCGCCCGGTCCCTCCCCTCAGGGTAGAATGCCAGGAGCCGCCCCGCTGGGCGGCTCATGGTGCATCGACCGCGGAGTTCCTGCGGCGGGCAGCTACTTCTTGGCGGCTGCCTTCTTCTTTGCCTTTCTGCCCACCTTCTTCACCGCCTTCTTGGCCTTCCCGGCAACCGGTTTGGTCTTCTTGGCCACCTTTTTCGCCACTTTCTTGACGGCCTTCTTCCCCTGCCGGACCTCCGGCTTGGCCTTCTTGGTCACCTTTTTCGCCACCTTCAGGACGGCCTTCTTCACCTTCCCGACGACTGGCTTGGCCTTCTTCGCCACCTTCTTGGCGACCTTTTGGGGCTTGGCCTTGGGCTTGGGCTTGGCCGGTGCCGCCGCCTTCGGCATGGCCACCGCCTTCGGCTTGGGGCGCGGGGCCGGACGAGGCACCGGCCAAGCCCAAGCCCAAGGCCAAGCCCCAAAAG
>JAWXBA010000058.1:0-5705 GCA_034439775.1 Gemmatimonadota bacterium
GCCGGCCCTTCGCGGGCCAGGCGAGGACCGCGTAGCGGGGTGCGGTCGTCGCGGTATCGGTGGCGAGGAACATCTCCTTGGCTCCCGATTGCGGATTCAGGAACCAGATTCCTTCGGGGTTGGAGACGATCAACTCGGACCCGTCGTCGCTGAAACGCACCACGCTGAATCGCTCACTGGCGCGACTCCGCACCGCCGCCGTGTCTCCCGGGGCGGGGCGGTCGGTTCCGGTGGGACCGGCCACCTGCCGGGACGTGGTATCATCGACCGAGGCCAGATAGATCCTTCCCTCCCGCGTCCAGGCGTAGTGTCGCCCGTCGGGTGCCCAGCTGATGCTGAGGCCCTTGAGCGAGGCGAACACCGTGGTGGACTCCCCGCCCCCGTGCCGAGCCATCAACTTGGTCTCGGCACCGAAGGTCGCCTCGTAGTCGGTCTTCTGGGTGATGTCCTCGTTCCAGGTCAGGGTGCCGCCGTCGGTGGTCAGGTTCCAGGACGTCAGCGGGGTGGTGGGAAGGAGATCCTCCAGCCGACCGGATCGGACATCCCACGCCACCACCGATCGGAGCGTACTGCGGCGCCGCAACGCTTCCCAGGAAAGAAACGGCTCGCTGCTCACCTGGACGGCGACCGGCCCCCGCACGAGGGACCCAAAGTGGGCCGCCGCTTCCCCCCGCCATGCCTCGCTTCGCAGACTGAACACCAACCGGCCGCCATCGTCGGTCCAGCGAAGTTCGCTGTTCTCGGCCACGTACCGCCCGGCGGGGATCTTGACCGTGGTGCTCCTACCGGTGCGACGATCCCAGATGATCGGTTCAAAGACGCCGCCTCGGTAGAGGAACAGCGCCAGCCGCTCACCATCGGGCGACCAGGTGGCGCCCCGAACGGTTTGCGCCTCAGGGAGAACCGCGACACGCCGCCCGGTGGCGGTCTCGATGGCCCAGACGCGGGCAGTGGATTGCCGCACGTAGGTCGGGTCGGTGTCGCGATGAAAGTCCCCGCCCAGCTGGTTCCGACGCGGGGCGTTCGTCACCGCCAGCCAGGCGCCATCCCGGGTCAGGTCGGCCACATTCCAGCTGTTGATTTCGAGCATATCAGCGGCGGTGAAGCTGGAACCGGTGGAGGCCGGGCCTTGGGCGGCGGCCGGCCAGGCACAGATGGCAAGGACACTCAGGCGCAGGGCAAAGCGGCGAACCATAGCGACCTCGGGACCGGGAGAAGGGAAACATCCCGCCTCGAGGGGTCCGCGTCAACCTGGTGCCGGGCCTGAGGGTGACACTCCCTGCTTCGGCTACTACGAACCGTACTCGTCCATCTTCTCCAACCCGATTGGCACATCGCCCGGGCGGCCGTGGGGCCCAATCCAGACCTGGGCCAGGCGAAGCCGCTGCGCCTTGGCCCCTCTGGCACTCCTTGCTCCCCCCCGGACCGGGGGGCGTTAACAAATCCCGGTCGGCGCACATCCGCCGACGGCCCCGCGCCGCCCGACGAGGCCTGATGTCCGACCCCCACCCCTCCGAGATCACCACCCTGCTCCAGGCCATGGCCGAGGGGCAGCCCGGAGCGGCGGACCAGCTGGTCCCCATGGTCTACGATCGGTTGCGCGACCTCGCGGTCCGGGCAATGCGCCGGGAATCCGAGGGCCATACCCTCCAGCCGACCGCCCTGGTCCACGAGGCCTTCCTCCTCCTGGTCGACCAGCGATCGACCGAGTGGAAGAACCGGACCCACTTCTATTCGATGGCCGCCCGGATCATGCGTCGCGTCCTGATTGACCAGGCCCGCATGCGCCTGGCCGCCAAGCGCAGTGGTGGGCTCCAGGTGACGCTCAACGAATCGATCCACGGCGTGGACGATGACCCGGCCCAGCGCACTGTCGACATCATCGCGATCGAAGAAGCGCTGACCCGCCTCGAGTCCCTCGACGAACGGCCGGCCCGGGTGGTAGAGTTGCGATTCTTTGCCGGCCTCGACGTCGCCGAAACCGCGACGGTGCTCAACATCTCTCCCGCCAGCGTCACGCGCGACTGGGTCTTTGCCCGGGCGTTCCTCAAGCGGGAACTGCTGCTGGCCGAGGGTGAGGCGTGACCATGACGCCCGATCGGTTTGCCCAGGTACGGGTGCTGTGGGAGTCGGCGCTGGAGCAGCCGGTGACGGAGCGGGAGGCCTTCCTGGCCCGGGCCGCCCCGGCGGATCCGGAGCTCCGGGCCGAGGTCATGACTCTGCTGCAGGCCCACGACGCCACCAGCGGCACCTTCAGCGGCAACGCCGTCCTGGCCGCTGGACTCGACTTCCTGGATGCCCTGCCGTCCCTGGCCGGTCGCCGACTCGGCGCCTATCAGGTTACTCGGGAAATCGGCCACGGTGGCATGGGAACGGTGTACGAGGCGGTCCGGGCCGATGACCAGTTCACCAAGCGAGTGGCCATCAAGACCCTGCGGGTCGGTTCCGACAGCGCCGAAGTGCTGCGGCGGTTCCGACGGGAACGCCAGATCCAGGCCGCGCTGGCGCACCCCAACATCGCCACCCTGCTGGACGCGGGGGCGACCGATGAGCGGGTTCCCTACATTGTCCTGGAGTATGTGGACGGGCTGCCGATCGACGTCCATTGCGAGCAGAAACGGTTGGGGATCGCCGCACGCCTCAATCTTTTCCAGCAGGTCGTCCGGGCCGTCCAGCACGCCCATCGGCAACTGGTGGTGCACCGCGATCTCAAACCCAGCAATATTCTCGTTACCGACGACGGCGTCGTCAAACTGCTCGACTTCGGGATCTCCAAGCTGATCGGTGACGACCACGAGGAGACGCTGACCGGCGCAGCGCGCGCCTTCACCACCGCCTTCGCCAGCCCGGAGCAGATCCGCGGGGAGCCGATCTCCACCGCCACCGATATCTACTCTCTCGGCATCGTCCTGTTCCGGCTCCTGACCGGCGCCAATCCGTTCGACCTTGAGGGAATTGCCGCCGCCACGGCCTGGGCCAGGATCTGCGACCAACCACCCCGGGCGCTTGGGGCGGCCGCCACGGCGGCCACGGCAACGGCGATGGGGTACGCCAGTACCGACCGACTCGCTCGGGCGCTCCGTGGCGAGCTGGAAGCCATTGTCCTGATGGCCCTCCGCAAGGAACCCGACCGGCGATACCCCACCGCCGATGCCCTCGGCGAGGACCTGCTCAACCACCTCCGCGGGCACCCGGTACAGGCGCGGCCCGACTCTGCCGGATACCGGATTCGCAAGCTGGTGACGCGCAATCGGCTCGCGACCGCAGCCCTGGCGGTGGCCTTCCTGGCCATGGCGGTCGGGACGGTGGCGGCGGTGTCCCAAGCGCGCGAGGCGACTGCACAGGCTCGCATCGCCGAGGCGGAGCGGACCACAGCGACGCGGGTCTCAGGATTCCTGCAGAAGCTCTTCGCCTCGGCCGATCTCAGCTGGGCCGGGCAAGGTCTCGGTCCGAACACGACGATTGCCGAGACGATCGACAGTGCCACCGGAAAAATCGACACCGAACTCGTGGACGAGCCGGCGGCAGCCGAGGCGCTGCACCGGATCCTGGTGTCGATGTACACAGCGCGCCGGAATCCAGCCAGAGGGGAGCCCCATGCGCTCCGGGTCCTCGAGCTCCTCGGGCAGCGGAAGGCGAGCAACCAGGAGATGGCCCGCGGCCTCCATGACCTCGGGATCCAGCTCTACCTCGCGGGTCGGCGCGACAGCTCCCTGGCGCTGCTGGAACAGGCCTATGGCCGACTCGAGGCCGACGGTTTTCCCGAGACAGAGAACCTGGTGTTCATCCTGAACCAGCTGGCGCTGCTGGCGATGGATGCGGGTGATCCGCCCAAGGCGGAGGGGTACATGTCCCGCGCTCTGGAGGTCCACCGCCGGGTGTTCGGGGATGACCTGCTCGCCGCGATCGCTACCGGCAATGTGGGAGTCATGCGAAATGCCCAAGGTGACTTGGCGGGGGCGGAGCGGGCCTTTCGGCAGGCGGAGGCCATCCACGCCAGCCTGGCGGGTGGCGAGAACTACGAGCGCGGCAACAATCTTCCCAACCTTGGCGGATCACTGCTCCTGCTCGGAAGGATCGAGGAGGCCGAGCGCAACATGCGCGAGGCGATTGCCGTGTATGACCGGACCATTGGCCCCGCACATCTGGTGCAGGGCGTGGGCCGGATCAACCTCTCCCGGTTGGAGCTTGCCGACGGACGGCCGACCGAGGCGCTGGCCACCGTTCGGCGCGGTATTGAGCTCTTGGATGGCCTGCCACCGGAACACCCCACCCGCACGGGGGGGGGCACCCAGGAGGCCGCGATCCTGTTGGCCCTCGGTCGGCCTGCGGAGGCGGAGCCGCTGGTCCGGTGGGCGTTGGGAATTCGGGAGCGGTGGTATCCCCCGGGAGATTGGCGCACGGCCGAAACCCAGGGCGTCTTGGGGCAGATTTTGTTGGCCCGGGGACAATCAGACGTTGCGATCGAACTGCTGCAGAGCAGCCACCAGAACCTGAGCACCGCGCTGGGACCAGCAGACCCCCGCACATTCGCCGCCGAACGAGCAGCCAAGGCCGCGGGCGCCGGTGATGGGAAGGGTTCGGTCCCGCGCTAGGCGCTCGACCAGCTAGTTATCCAGCTCGGACCCGTCCTCGACTCCGTCATCTGCCCCGTCGCCGTCGCCGTCGATCTCAGCGGACGGATTACCGTCCGTGCTGGCTCGCTCCAGCTTGCGAAGGCGTTTCTCCTCCTGCTTCTGCTTCTTTTTGAGTTCCTTTTGTCGCTTCTCGAATCCGAAATTTTTCTTCGCCAAGAATCAGCTCCATGGTTGGCGGGTTGTGGCTTGGGGTGGGCAGCGGCCGGGCGGCGAGCTGCTCGGGCTCCCCCGAACATAGTCGGGTCCGGGGCCGGACACCGGGTTGGCCAGTCATTGGGAGCACGCGATCACGAGATCGGCGTCCCACCAAACCTCGACTGGCTGGCCTGGGGCGCGCCGTACGAAGCGCTGGGAAGAGCACCGGACTCCACCTGAGGATCGGGCGAACCCGGAACCCGTCAGGAGCCTGATTGAGACGATGGGAACGGGCAGCAGAACCAATACCATCCGCCCCCGCTCCCAGGGCGTCGAGTCCCCCCAGATGCGCAGCGCAAACTTCGAGGCTCTGCCCCGCATCGGAACCCCGACTGCTCCCCTCCCTGCCGATGCGAGAGCCGGTGATCCACGCCACAACTACCCCAGGAGTTTGATGTTGAAAACCAGCTACCAAAAAACTCAACCAGTACTTTTCAACAGCACACTTGCGAGTATCAACTAACATTTGGCGTTAATTCACACGATGTAAACATATTTGTCACAACATGATACCCACTTTTCAACAAAATTGTCTCAACCAGTGGGCCAGGTGGATCGGGGTGCGCTGGGGATGATGAAGATGTGCTGCTGAGCCCCGGTTGGGTTCAAAACGCTACGGCTCCGGGAATCGATTTCCGCCTACGACGCGTACTCGTCCAGCTGCTCGATCCCGATCCGCACATCTCTCGGGCGGCTCTTGTTGTTGGGATTGCCCGGGGCGAGAATCCCGGCGAGTTCAAGCTGGTCAAGAATCCGCGAGGCCCGGCCGTATCCGATCGAGAGGCGGCGCTGCAGCAGCGAGGTGGAGCCACCCTGGTTCTGAATGCAGATCTCTGCCGCCTGCCGGAACAACTCGTCGCGGTCCCCTTCCCC
>JAWXBA010000059.1:0-6854 GCA_034439775.1 Gemmatimonadota bacterium
CCTGCCCCCCGGGCCGGTCGCGGACCCGAAGCGGGCGGCGGTGAGCGGCAGCCCTGCTGGTGAGGCCCGCGGGCCGAGCGAAACCGCAGCACGCGGAGGGCTCGCGATCGGCTTGGGTAAGCACCAGTCTGCTCTGACACCGCGGCCCACGGAGGACTCAGGACTAGCCTGGGCACCTCCTCTACTCAATGGACACTCCGGAACACCGGCCACCCTGACTCCTGCTAGCGCTTCCGGCCTTCTCAAGGTCCATTAACTTGTTGCCCCATATCCACCTAGCCTCGGATAGATCCCGTCCCCCCGGGAGTCTTGCCGTACGTCGCATGGCGGTTCGTCTGCTGCTGGTGGTCGGTGTCCGCTCCACCACCGCCGCAGCCAGCGCCGTGGGCGTCTCCGCGACTGGGCCCCGAACCCCGCCGGGGTCCGGCCTGCTGCCCATGGAACCGGCGCGCGTTTCGTGGCGTATCTTGAGAACAGTCTTGGAGATTCTCCCTTCACTACGCTCCGGTGCATGGAGGCGGATGGTGGTATTCGGGCTATGGATGTTGCTTGGATTCCTCGGCGGTCCGGTCGACCTGCTGCAACTGGCAGGCGCACCCGCCGGGCCCGGGGCGCCGACCGGGTGGCAGGTCCAGTCCGTCCGGGGGGTTGAGCCACCGCTTCTCGAAATCACGGCGCTGGAACCGGAACGGACGTTCCGGCTCTCCGGCGCTGGGCGCGCCGCGTGGGTGTTTCGTGATCTTCGGCAGGCCCCGCCGACACCCGGCAGCACGCTAAGCTGGTCGTGGCGCGTCCTCGAGGCGCCGCCCGCTTCAGACCTGCGCGACCCGTCTCTCGACGATTCACCGATCCGGGTCTATGTGGTCTTCGGCAATCCTCGGGCGCTGTTGGGGCGGTCAGGAAAGATCATCTTCTACAGTTTCGGAAATGCCGAACCGCCGGGCTATGCCGCGCCCAGTCATGTGTCGAAGGACCGGATCCATGTCATCAGGGTGGATGGTGCCGGTGAGGTGGGGCGCTGGCGCGGGCACATGACCACGCCCGACGCCGACTATCGCCGGATCTGGGGGCGATCGCCGCCAGCCATCTCGGCCATCGGCGTCATGCAGGACACCGATCAGACCGGTGCGTTGGCGGTGGCTGAGTTGCGCCTCCTGACGATCGATCCCCCGGGTCAAGACCTGGGTTCACCTCCGGAAGGAGATTGCTGATGTCGCGTCGCGAATGGTGGTGCATGGTGGCCTTGACCCTTGGTTGCAGCGCGGTCCCTCCGACTGCCCCCGACGCCACACCGGATGCCGGCCAGCCACCGCTCATGGGGCAGGGGGTACCCGCGCAGTTCGTCGGGGCGGGCGGGCACCAGGCGGCAGGGACGGTGACGGTGCGAGTGGAAGGCAATCGTGCCCGGCTGGACTTCAGCGCGGATTTCCTGGTCGATGGCGTGCCGGGGCCGTATGTCTACCTCAATACGACCAACAATCCCAACAGCGGCGCACCGCTGCGGGTGGCGGCATTGCAGCGCAACAGCGGCAGCCAGACCTATACGTTCCTGATCCCTGCCGGCGTCAGCTACACCTGGGTGCTGGTGTGGTGTGATCCCTTCAATGTGGGGGTTGGCGAAGCGCGCATCCCGTAGCCCCCGGAGGGAATGACGGTGCGGGGCGGCGGGTATGAATCCGATCGATGGTTGGGGCCGTTTCTGGTCACCATGGGCCAACTGGTCCTGCCGACCCCACCCAAGGAGAAAAGATGATGCGTACCCTGATTGCCCGAATCGCCGGAATGACGATGCTGATGCTGGCCACCGCTGTTGATGCCAGCTAGGCCCAGGAACCGATGATGATGATGCATCCCACCAGCAACCTGGACGCGAACGGCATCCTCCTCCATGGCGACCATGTGATGGAGTACCACAGCATGATGGCGGCCAAGATGGGCTCCCCCCAGTTCACTTCGCTGTACGAAGGTGATATCTATCGTTTCAGCAGCGCAGCCAACCGCGATATGTTCAAGCAGTTCCCCGCCCGGTACGCGGCCGCGTATGGTGGCTTCTGCGCGATGGGAGTGGCGTTGGGCAAGAAGCTCGATGTCGACCCGATGGCGTTCCGCACTGTCGAAGGCAAACTGTACCTGAACCTCAACAGCTCGGTCCAGCGCGACTGGGTCAAGGCCGTTCCGGGCAACATCATGAAGGCCGAACGGAACTGGCCCAAGGTACGTGAGCTCCCGGATCCTTGCACTCCGGCACGGTCGCTGCTCCCCTGGTGCCAAGACGCCGTGGGGAGCCGCGCTCCGCGTCCAACCTGAAGGAGTCTCCGCATGACACGCTGGCGCACCCTGCTCGGCCTCGCGATGCTGCCGCTGTTGCTGACCACCGCCTCAGCGCAGGGGTTCGATCACAATCCCTTGGACCGTTTGCTGCGCCAGCACGTCCAGGCGGGGTGGGTGGACTACGACGCGTTCGCCGCCGCCCCGACCTTCGAGGAGTACCTTGCGGCGCTGGCAGGTTTTGATCCGAGCACCCTCTCGCGGTCGGACCAGTTGGCGTTCTGGATCAACGCCTACAACGCCTACACCATCAAACTGATCGTGAAGCACAAGGAGCGCCGCTCGATCCGCAACATCAACAAGGCGCTCGGCCTCTTCAAGGGGAAGGGCCCGTGGGCAGAGCGCTTGGTCGTGGTCGGCGGGCAAACCTACGACCTGGAAACGGTGGAGCAGGGCATCATTCGCCCGGAATTCAAGGAACCCAGGATCCACTTTGCCCTGGTCTGCGCCTCGGTGGGCTGCCCGCCACTCCGCTCCGAGGCGTATACCGGCGCCCAGTTGGACCAGCAGCTCGACGACCAGGCCCGCCAGTTCCTGACCGCGACCCCCGGGAGCAATCGGGTTGATGCATCCACGGGCACGGTGTACCTCAGCGAGCTCTTCAGCTTCAACGACTACCTCGACGACTTCGGCGGTTCGCGAACCACGTTGATGCGCTTCATTGCCCGATACTACCCCGCCGGGCCCGAGCGCTCGCTGCTCGAAGCTGGCACCGCCAAGGTGGTCCAGACCGAGTACGACTGGACCTTGAACAGTGAGGAGATCCAGCGACGAACCCGCAATGCCCCCCCGCGCTGAGCAGCCAGTGCGACGCTGGCGCTGGCTGCTCGGTGCCCTGGCCATGGTGGCAGTGCTCCTGGCTGGTCGGTCGCTCGGCGGCCGCATGCCGGAACTGGTGGCCTGGGTCCGCGACCAGGGAGCCTGGGCACCGGTTCTCTTCGTGGTCGCCTACGCGGTGGCCACGGTCGGGATGTTGCCCGGCTTCCTTTTGACCGTGGGCGCGGGAGCGGTGTTCGGGCTGGGCCAGGGAGTCGTCCTGGTGCTTTTCGGCGCCACCCTCGGTGCCTCGGCGGCTTTCCTCATGGCCCGCTACGTGGCGCGCCCTGCGGTGGAACGGCGGCTCGCCAGGGACCCCAGATTCATGGCGCTCGATGCCGCAGTGGGACGGGAGGGGTGGCGCATGGTGTTGCTGCTGCGGCTCTCGCCGGTGGTACCGTTCAACCTGCTCAACTACGCCCTTGGACTGACCCAGGTGCGCTTCGGCGACTATGTTGCCGCCTCGATCGGGATGGTGCCGGGCACGACGCTCTATGTCTACTCGGGAAAGCTCGCCGGAGAGGTGGCCGCGCTCGCCGGGGGAGCTCCACCGGCACGCGGTCCGGGTTCCTGGGTTGTCCTGGGGTTGGGGCTGGTCGCGACGGTCCTGGTCACCCTGCAGCTCACCCGGATTGCCCGTCGGGCACTGGCCCACCAGGCGGTGGGGGCCCCATGAAGCCGGCGACCTTTCCGGTAGACGGCCATGACCATCGCCTGTTGGCGCAGGTGCATCCACCGACCTGGCGCAATCCTGAGCCAGCCAGACGCTACCACCTCGTGGTCATTGGCGCTGGGACCGCCGGCCTCGTCGCCGCCGCCGGCGCCGCTGGACTCGGCGCCCGGGTGGCGCTGATCGAGCGACACCTCATGGGAGGCGATTGCCTCAATAGCGGCTGCGTACCCTCCAAGGCCTTGCTCAGCGCGGCGCGAGCTTGGCAGGGAGCCCGCCAGGCTGCCCGGGAGTTTGCCGGTCCGGAAGTGGTTGGGGAGGGGGACTTCGGCGCCGTGATGGAACGGCTGCGCCGCCTCCGCGCCCGGTTGAGTCCGGTGGACGGCGCCGAACGGTTCCAGCGGCTCGGTGTCGATGTGTTCTTCGGCGCGGCACGGTTCACCGGTCCGAAAACGGTGGAGGTCGGTGGGGCCAGCCTGGCGTTCCGGCGTGCAGTCATTGCCACCGGCGCCCGAGCCACGGTGCCCCCGATTCCGGGACTCGCCGAGGCGGAGCCGCTGACCAATGAGACCGCCTTCGACCTGATCGAGCTGCCACCCCGGCTGCTGGTGATCGGTGGTGGACCGATCGGCTGCGAACTGGCACAGGCGTTCAGCCGGTTCGGGAGCGAGGTGACCGTTGTTGACCAGGCCGACCGGCTGCTCCCCCAGGATGACATCGATGCGGCGGCGATGATTGAGCAGGCGCTGCGTGCGAGCGGGGTGCGGTTGGAGTTCGGCGTACAGGTCACCGGGGTCGAGCGACCCGGCCCGGAGGTTACGGCCCGGCTGGACCGATCGGGCAGCCTCCTCGAGGTCACGGCCGATGCTGTCCTGGTGGCCACCGGACGCACGCCCAACGTCGAGGGACTCGGACTGGAGGCTGCGGGCGTCCACCACGATCGCGGCGGAGTGGCCGTCGACGACCGGTTGCGCACCTCGAACCGGAGCATCTACGCCGCAGGAGACATCTGTACCCCGCTGCGGTTTACCCACCATGCCGATTTTCAGGCCCGCTTGGTGCTGGCCAACGCACTGTTCTTTGGACGCGGCAAGGCCAGCCGGATGGTGGTGCCATGGTGCACCTATACCAGTCCCGAGGTGGCCCAGGTCGGGATGACCACCGCCGAGGCAACCCGGCGTGGCCTTCAACACGATGTGATCACGGTGCCTTGGAGCGAGGTGGATCGCGCGGTGCTGGACAGCCAGCCCGAGGGATTCCTGCGCATCGTCCTTGCCCAGGGCTCCGATCGAATCCTGGGGGTGACCATCGTGGCGGAACATGCCGGAGAGATGATCGGCGAGGCCGCCGTGGCCCTGACCAATCGGCTCGGGCTGGGAGCCATCGGCCGGACCATGCATCCCTATCCGACCCAGGCCGAGGCGTTCCGGAAGGCGGCCGATCAATGGCGCCGCACCAAACTCACCCCCGTTGCCCGGCGTGCCCTCAACGCATGGTTCCGGGTCTTCCGCTGAGGAGAATGTCGTGTCCATGTTCCGGAACGGTCTCGTTTTGGTGAGGGCCGTTTCCCTCGCTGTGCTCGCCGTCGTTGCGTTGGCCAGTCCCCGAATTGTCCTGGCGCAGGCCACGGCGAGCATCACGGGAACGCTCCGCGGCCAGGGTGGCGATCCCGTCTCGGGAGTTCGGGTCGCCTTCGAGCCTGGTGGCATCGTCGTGGAGACCGACGCGCGGGGTGGGTTCCGGTTGTCGGTGCCGGCCGCCACCGCGGGGGTGCTGCAATTCGCCGCGGTGGGATTCTCGCCGGAAGAGCGCGCCGTTGCTCCACTGGCCCCCGGCGAGGTCCGGCAGATAGCGGCCACGCTGAGGCCCTTGCATCTCCTGCCGCCGATCGCCGTGGACGCTGCCCGGACGCGCCCCCTGCTCGAGACCCAGGGTGCCGCCACCGGCGGCAGCATTGAAGCCGCGGAGGTCGCCGCCCTCCCGACCGATGCCCGCAACCCAATCGCCCTGCTGTACAACGTGCCGGGGGTGGCCCAGGCCACTGCCTACTTTGGAGACGCGCCAACGCTGTCGCTGAATGGTGCCAATTCCCTCTACACGGTGTACACCCTCGATGGTCTTGACGACAACGAGGGCTTTCTCGGTGGTCCGCGTGTGGACCTGCCGCTCTCGGCGGTTCGGCGCATGGATGCCTGGGTCAACAGCTACTCGGCGCTGTATGGCCGCAGTTCCAATGGGGGGGTGGACCGACAGACGATCCGGGGATCTAACGCGCGGACCGGGAGCGTGTTCGTGTACTGGAGGCCTGGCCGACCAATCGATGGACAGAATCAGGTGCCCTTCGGTGAGGTGGCTGAGGCGGTGGCGCGTCGCCAGGAGGGGTTCCAGCGGATCCAGGTCGGGGGGTCGGTGGCGGGCCCGCTAGTACGCGATCGCACCGTGTACGCAATGGCCGCAGAGTACACCGCTGAGCAGGAGGATCGGATCGGGTCCACGGCGCTGACCCCATTCCTGGGGACGGAAGACCGACGGACGGTCAAATTGTTCGGGAGACTGGACCACGCCTGGACACCGTCTCAGGCGACCACCCTCCGCTTTGCCCTGAGCAGCCTGAGCCGAGCCGGGGAGGGGAACGGGGTGATCACGCCTGAGGCGGACGTCACCACGCGACGGGTCGGGAGTCTGACCGCGCTCTCCCATCGGAGCAGCTTCGGCGAGGGCCGCGGGAGCAACACGGCCAGTCTGCAAGTGGGCACCTTTCGCTGGTTCTTTCCCCCCACCGTCAGTGACTTCAGCCGGCCGCAGGTCACGGTCATATCGCCGGCCCGGGCCGTTCAGGCGGTGGTCGGTTCCAGCAATTTCGTCTTCGACGAGCGCGAAACGCAGCTGCAGCTACGCAATGTCGTTGAGGTCTCCACGCGGCGTCACACTCTCCGCGCCGGCGGGGAAGTGATCACCTCGCAGTTTGCCCTGGCGGCGGCCGGGACCAATCCCAACGGCGCCTATGTGGTGTTCAACGATGGCAATATTCCTGTCCCGA
>JAWXBA010000060.1:0-13469 GCA_034439775.1 Gemmatimonadota bacterium
CACCGGCGCCTGGGCCGCGAGCGGGGCTGCCACGGTGAGCGCCATCAGGATGCCGCGCCAGTGCCACTTGGTCATGATGTAGTTCCCTTCACCAACATGGGCGGATAACGAATCGTTGCTCGGGACGCCGACCATACGAGAGCGGGGGCTGGCTAGTGCCAACCCCCGGCGTCGCAATGTGGAACAGGCACCTGCTGTTGTCACCGGATCACCTGAGCCCGACTTTCCCTTCGGCCACTGACGGGGCGCTCTCCGATTTCGCTCCGCTTGCATTCGGGGGCCCCAACGCGGCCTCCGGGAGAGCCGGGCTCAGGTGCTCCGATCCTTTCCGAGGGCTGCGTCGAGAGCCTCAACGCGGGCTCAGGGAGACCGGGTCAAGCGCCGCTTATCGAGGCGCTGCTCCCGGTGGCCGCTGACTCCGGACGTCCTGGGCGCGCGACATCATCCGGTCGCGGAGGAGGAGGAACTGGGCCTGTTGCACCGGCGAGAGGACGGTGCCCAGTTCCCGCATTTCGTCCTTGGCGGCCTGGGCAAAGGCGACCCGAATGGTGGTCAGCTTGTCGAGCAGCCGAGTCAGGCTGTCGGCCTGGGCGGCGACACCGGGGCGCAGCTGCTCGCGCAGCGCTCCCTGGGCGGCCCGCTCCTCGCGCTCCATCCCTCGCCGCCGTTCGGCGGACGCCGTCAGGATCCGGCGCACCCGGCCGAGTTCCTCATCGCTGAGTGACAGCTCGGCCTGCATCTGGGAGGCAAAGCGTTCCTCGACCATTTCCCGCAGCCGCGCAGCGTTGGGGTGACCGCCCCCGCCGCCGCCCTGCGCGGTGGCGACCGCCGGAATCGTCAGCAGCGCCGCCGCGAGGGCGATCGCCCCGGCCCGCCTGAAGAGCATTGACTTCATCCTAATCCTCCATGCTGCTGAGCAGCAGTTCCAGTTCCTCGGCCGACAGGTCGCTGAGCGACTCGGGGGTCTCGAGGGTCCGGTAATTCGCAACGGGCGTTTCGGGCACCAGTTCCAGCATCGCCTCAAGTTCGGCGGGGGTCAGGTCATCAAGTTCGTGCAGCACGGCCACGGTGGTCGTGGGCATCGGGTTGGGGGCAGGATTCCGCGGCGGACCGCCCCAGATCATCAGGGAGAGCCCAGCGGCAATGGCGATCGGCCAGGCCAGCCGGCGGACCGGGAACTGGCGGACCGGGGCAGCGGGCTCCTGCTGGAGCCGCTGGAGGACCCGGCCGGTGATCCGATCGATGTTGACCTGCATGCCGATGGCGGTACCGTGGCTGGCCGCGCCGCGCACCAAATCCCATTCGTCCTGGCACGTATCGCAGGCTGCCAGATGGGCGGTATCCGTCCGGGTCCAGGTGGCACGGCCGCGCGCCACCTCGGGCATCAGGTCGGAGAGTCGTTCACAGGATGTCATCGGGTCATCGCCTCCTTCAACCGCTTGACTGCATGGTGGTAGTGTACCCGCGCCGCTCCAGGGGTGGTACCGAGGGTCACGGCAATCTCATCGTACGGCAGTCCCTGCTGCGCCCGGAGCAGGAAGACGTCCCGCTGCTTGGGCGGGAGCAGGCCCAGCGCCCCATTGAGGGCATCCTCTGCCTCGCTCGCTTCTGCTTCCCCCGAAGGGTCGGCCACGTCGGGAATCTCGTGATCGTCGATCGAGAGCACCACCCCCCGGCGGCGGCCACGGCGGTGGAGGTCCCGGGCGGCATTGGCTGCAATCCGGAACAGCCAACCCCGGAAGCTCGAATCCCCCCGGAAGGTGTGGATCGCCTTGAAGGCCCGGAAGAATGCCTCCTGGAGAATGTCGTCCACATCGGAGGGTGGCGCGCCCAGGCCGTAGACATATCGGGCCATGCCGGGGGAGTACCGCCGCACCAGGACTCCGGCGGCGGACTCGTCTCCCGTTTGGAAGGCCTCCACCAGGGAGGCATCGTCCGGCCCGACAGGGTCAATCAACAGGGCTCCCATTCTGGCAGAGGAGACGGCCCACGGTGACAGATGTTAAGTGGTGCTCCGGCCGCTGGATAGCCCAGACCAGCGCAGCGGGCTGCGCGGCCAGACAGCTGGAATCCAGGAGGCCATATACTTATGAACAATTGGCGGAAAATCTGACGCAAGCCAGGTCAATGATCGGAGAATGCCACTAGAATGCAGGTGATGTGGAGATTATGGACAACCAAAGAATCTACCGTGTTGTTAATCTTGATAAACTTGTTAACCTTTTAAGCTACAATTAGTTTCAACACGATGTTTCACGTGACATGTTAACCTAATGTTGATTAACAGGTAACTTCATATGTATCATGCAGCGATCCCAAAGACGTATTATCTACATTTTTTGGAATTGACCAATACAATGACATTGCCGATTCAACATTCAGAGCAGTCGGCCGCCTTATCCGCAGTGGTGGCGCTCGTTCCGACCCGCCAGAGCTCGGCTCATAGGTGTTCGAAAACGAACAGTCAACGGCCGATTGGCCGTCACCCGCCGGCAGGTTGAACGGTGCTCGGTCGACAACTTCGCTCGAAAACGGCTCCAGCCGCGACTGAGAGCTCTCGGTGGGGTCCAACCCGGCCTCTCCAACCATTGGGCTCGGTTGGCAATCCTGGGCCGAATGGGGACGCCACCTCTATATCCGAGCGATGAGGTCGGCCATAGACCACCCCTTAGTCCCCCAACGTCGGTGGGGCTGCTAGATTCCCTCGATTCGAAACAGCTTCGCCTTGGTCGCCGTAGAACCCAACAGGTCGATGAGATGATCGCAGCCCCGACCCTCCCCACTGCCAAGAAGGAATAATGCCCAGACGGTTCCTGCTCCTTGTGACCCTGCTGACCCTACCCGGGACTGCCGCCCTGGCCCAGGAGCCGGCGCGGGTCAATTACGAGACCTACGCCCTGCCCAACGGGCTCAAGGTGGTGCTCTCCCCCGACCCGACCGTTCAGGTGGTGACCGTCAACGTCTGGTACGACGTCGGCTCCCGGAACGAGAAGCCGGGGTTGACCGGGTTTGCCCACCTTTTTGAGCACATGATGTTCCAGGGGTCGGCCAACGTCGGCAAGGGCGAGCACTTCCAGTTGATCGAGCGGGCGGGTGGCAGCATGAACGGCAGCACCGCCAACGACCGGACCAACTACTACCAGACCCTCCCCTCGAACCGCCTGAACCTGGGCCTCTGGCTTGAGGCCGACCGGATGCGTTCGCTGGCGGTGACCGACTCGAACCTGAACAACCAGCGCGAGGCGGTCAAGGAAGAGCGTCGGTTGCGCATTGACAACCAGCCCTACGTCGGCGCCTTCCAGCAGGCCATCGTCTCGATTTACGACTCGGCCACCTGCTTTGCGTATGGCCACGAGACTATCGGTTCGATGGTAGACCTCAACGCCGCGTCCACCGCAGACGTCAAGGCGTTCTTTGACCTCTACTATGCCCCGAACAATGCCGTCCTGACCCTGACCGGCGACTTCGCCCCTGCCGAGGCCAAGGCGCTGATCCAGCAGTATTTCGGCAGTATCCCGCGGGGCCAGACCCCACCGCCGGTGGAGTGCAACCAGCCGTTCAACGGCGGTGAGCGCCGGCTGCGGGTGCCCGATGCCAAGGCGACACTGCCGGCGGTGGCGGTTTTGTACCGGACGCCGCCCGCCCCGAGCGCTGACACTCCGGCCATCGAATTATTGAGCTCAATCCTGGGCGCTGGCGAGAGCAGCCGGCTCAACGTGGCGCTGGTCCGCGACTCCCGCGCTGCGGTGGCGGTCCAGGCGCTGCAGCTGGGCGATCAGCGCGGTCCCGGCGCCCTCGTGGCCCTGGGGATTGCCAACCAAGGGGTGAGCGCCGATTCGGTGGAGAAGCTGCTGCGGGCCGAAATTGCCCGGGTCTCGACCGAGGGCGTGACCGCCGAGGAACTGGCCAAGGCCAAGAACACCTACCGGTCGACCCAGATCGGCAGCCGCCAGACCACGATGGGTGTGGCCGAGGCGCTGCAGACCGCCAACATGATTTATGGCAACCTGGAGGCAGTGAACACCAGGTTCGCCCCCTACATGCAGGTGACGCTGGAAGATATCCGCCGCGTGGCCCGGACCTACCTGCAGGCCAACAACTCGGTGATGGTGCTGATCGCGCCCCCGGAGGTGACCCCATGAGCTGCACCCGACTGACCCTGGCGGTGCTGGGCGCTGCCCTGGCAGCTCCGGCCACCACAACGGCGCAAGGCTATCCGACCGCGCCACCGGTTGCCGGACCGGTCCGCCCGATGCCATTCCCTCCCTTCCAGGAGGCGCGGCTCTCGAACGGGATCCGGTTGATCCTGGTGGAGTCGGCCAAGCAACCGGTGGTCTCGCTGTCGCTCTCCTTCGCCGCCGGACACGCGTACGACCCCGAGGGCCGTGAGGGCCTGGCTGGCATGGTGGCCAGCCTGCTGACCAAGGGCGCCGGCAACCGGACCGCCGAGCAGGTCTCCGCCACGATTGAAGGGGTTGGCGGCACCCTGTCGGCTTCGACCGGCCCCGACTTCCTGACGATTGGCGCCTACGTCCTGGCGCCACAAGCCGAGCTCGGCTTTTCCCTGATGGCCGATGCCGTCATTCGCCCGACCTTTGCCCAGACCGAGGTGGAGCTGTACCGGACCCAGGCGCTTTCAGGGCTGCAACTGGAACAGTCCGATCCCGCCGCGCTGGGCGATCGGTTCATGGCGCGGACGCTGTACGGTTCACACCCGTATGCTCGCCGTCCGACGCCAGCCGCGGCCCGGGCGATTACCCGGGACGAGATCGTGGCCTACCAGCAGCGGATGCTGCGGCCCGGCGGCGCCCTCCTGGTCGTCGCAGGCGCATTGACCCTTCCCGAGGCGCGTCGGATGGCGGAGGCGAGCTTTGCCGGCTGGACTGGCACCGCCCCGGTGGCGGCGGCGTTCCCTGCCCCGCCGGCACGCAGCAGCCGCGACATCCTGCTGGTGCACCGGGCCGGCTCGGTCCAGGCCAACATCCTGGTCGGCAACATCACTTTCCCGCCCACCAGCCCGCAGCAGTACGCCGCGCGGGTGGCCAATCAGGTCCTTGGCGGCGGCTCCGACAGCCGGCTGTTTGCCATCCTGCGCGAGGAAAAGGGCTGGACGTACGGCGCCTACTCCGGCTTGAACCGCTCTCGCGGCGTGGGCAGCTTCGTGGCCACCGCCGAAGTGCGCAATGAAGTCGCCGACTCGTCGCTGCGCGAGATCCTGCACCAGATGGAGCGGCTGACGACTGAGCCGATTCCCACCCCAGCACTCGAGGCCGCCCTGGGTGCCCTGGTGGGGCGTTTCCCGCTGACGGTGGAAACGGTGCAGCAGGTGGCCGGTCAGGTCTCCAACTCGATTCTCCTGGGCCTCCCCGCCGACTATCTCTCGACCTATCGCACCCGCCTGGCGGCAGTGACCGCCGCGCAGGCGCTGGAGGGTGCCAAGGCGGCAATCCGGCCCGCGACCGCTGCCATCATCGTGGTGGGCGACGCCAAGGTGCTCCTGGGCGGCCTGGCCGAGATTGGGCCCGTCCGCTTGGTGGGGACCGACGGCACCGAGGTTCCGGCAGACCAGTTGATGTCGGCGTCGGTGGATGGCCCTGTGCTGGACCTGTCGAAGGTGGTGGCCAGCCGTGACAGCTTTGCGGTAATGGTGCAGGGGAACGCGATGGGATCGCAGGTGAGCGAATTCTCAGCGGCGGCCGGCGGCTTCCTCTACAGCGACGACACCAGGATTCCGCTGGCCGGCGTGGAACAGAGTACCGAGGTGGTCATGGCCGCCAATGGTTCGGCAATGTCGGTAACCCAGCGCGGCAAGGTCCAGGGCAACGAGACCTCGGTGGTGCTGACGGTGACCAACGGCCGCGCCACCGGCAAGGCGGTGGGACCACAGCCGCCGGCCGGGGCGTTTGGCACGGTGGAGATCGATTCCCCGGTGCCCTCAGGCACCCTGGACGACAATACGGTGACCGCCATCGTTGGCGCCCTGCCGTGGTCGGCCAACGCGTCGTGGAGCCTGAGCATGCTGAGCAGCGGGTCAGGTGAGGTCCGCCAGATCCAGCTGGCGGTGACCGGTACCGAGACGATCACGGTCCCGGCCGGCTCGTTCGAGGTGTACCGGGCCGAGATGAGTGGCGGGCCGAGCCCGGTGACGTTGTACGTGACGGTGGCCGCACCGCACTACGTGGTGAAGATTGCCCCGGTGGGCGCGCCGATCGAGATTGTGCTGGTCAAGCGCACCACGCCGTAACAGTTCCTCGGCGCCTGCAGGCCGGCATGGGGGCGATCGGAGACGATCGCCCCTTGTCGTTTGTCGTTGCCCCGGCGAGAATGGCACCATGCTCCCCCACGTCACTGAGCGCGAACTCCTGGGTGCCGCCAAGCCGGCACTGCGAATCCACGACGATGCCGCATTGAACGCGGAGGCGGCGCCGGCGATGCTCGACCACGAGCTGACCCCGGAGCACGCCTTCTTTGTCCGCAACAACGGCTCCCTCCCGCCGCGTGCCGACCCAGCTGCCTGGCGGCTCTGCGTGGACGGCGAGGTGGAGCGCGTACTCGAGCTGTCCCTGCCCGAACTCCAGGCGCAATTCGAGATAGTGTCGATCCGGGCGGTACTGGAGTGTGCCGGCAACGGGCGCGCCGGGTTCATCATCCCGACCGACGGGCTGCAGTGGTCGCTGGGCGCGGTGGGCTGCGCCGAGTGGACTGGGGTCCGCATGGCGGATGTGTTAGCGGCGGCGGGCGTTCGACGCAACGCGATGTATGTTGCGCATCACAGCCCCGACCGCGCCACCGCCGGGGCTGCCGGCCCAGCGCTTTCGCGCGGGGTGCCGATCGCCAAGGCGCTGGCCCCGGAGACGCTGCTGGCCTTCGGGATGAACGGCGAACCGCTCAGCTTTCTGCATGGATCGCCGCTCCGGGTAGTAGCGCCGGGATACCCGGGCTCGGCGTGGCAGAAGTGGCTGGAACGGATTTCGGTGCTCGACGTCGAGCACGACGGCATGAAGATGACCGGCACGGATTACCGACTGCCCCGCTCACCGGTTGCGCTCGGCGGGTCCTGGGCGGAGATCCCCTTCGACGTGATTACCGACATGCCGATCCGGGCAATGATCACCAGCCCCGCGCCGGGCTTCGTGGCACCGGCCAACTCGGCGCTACCGGTTCGGGGATTTGCCTGGGGTGGGCACACCCCGCCGGCGCGGGTCGAGATCTCTGCCGATGGTGGTGCGAACTGGGTGGAGGCCTTCCTGGACGCGGAACAGGATGGAGCGCCGTTTGCGTGGCGGCGGTTCCACGCCCACATGGCGCCCAGGGAGCCTGGGTCATTGGAACTTGTGGCGCGAGCGACTGACCTCCGGGGGAGAAGCCAGCCGCTCGGGTCGGCCCCCTGGAATCCGCGGGGTTACTGCAACAACGGGGTGCAACGGGTCAGGGGCTCGATCGAGAACGGTCGGTGAGCGACAGCCCTCTGCGGCCGGCGGTTCGCGGGCAGGGCCAGATCCCAAACAGGCAACCTGCTCACCGGCGCCCGCGTCGGGCTGACTGCTCACCTCTTGCTCACCGGAACCGCCGCCTGCATCGGGCTGTCGTTGACCTCCCGCTCCGCTTACTTCTCCTCGGCCTCGATCTCGACTTCCGCTTCATCTGCCGCGGGCGCCGGCTTTTCGTGGACGCTGGTTTCCTCGCCCTCTTCCTCGGCGATCTTGCGGTCGAGCTCGGAGATCCTGGCCGTCAAGGTATCCATCTTGGCCACCAGTTCCTCCCACTTGCCAGTTTCGGTCTCGGTGCCCTTTTCGCGGGCGTAGGCGAGCAGGCCGAGTTTGTAGGCGGCCTTGCCCTTCTTGGCAACGAGGCCGGCCTTTTCGGCCTTGAGCTTGCTTTCCTCGAAGACGGAGCGGAGCCGATCGCCCATCTCTTCCAGTTCGGCGTTGAGCCGGTCGAATACAGTGGACATGGCACGGCCTCCAGACATAAAGGTGCGGGGTAGGACTGGACCCCGGTCCCTACGGACGAACGCCGCAGGAGATTCACAACAAAGCGGGGCACCCTTGTGGGTGCCCCGCGTGGTGCTCTCGATGGTCGGGCAAGTCAGCCCGCCGCCGGCTCCGCTACCGGGTAGACCGAGACCTTCTTGCGTCGCTTGTCCTTCTGCTCGAAGGTGACGACCCCGTCGGCCAGGGCAAAGAGGGTGTCGTCGTTGGCGCGCTTGACGTTCTTGCCGGCGTGGAACACGGTGCCGCGCTGGCGAACGATGATGTTCCCTGCGATGACATGCTCGCCGCCGTACTTCTTGACGCCAAGGTACTGGGGATTGCTGTTCCGGCCATTGCGGCTGGAGCCGACGCCCTTTTTATGTGCCATGGGTCAACCCACCGTCACGTCGGTGATGCGGACTTCGGTGAACTTGGCGCGGTGCCCGGTCTTGCGCCGATAGTTCTTCCGCCGCTTGAACTTGAAGACGTAGATCTTCTTTTCCTTGCCGTCGCCAACCACCTCGGCCTCGACAACCGCGCCGGGCACGGTGGGAGTACCGCAACGGATCGTTGCGCCGTCGGAGCTCAGGAGCACCTGGTCAAAGGTGACCTTGGTACCCGGCTCCTTGTGCATGAGCGGGAGGCGGAGGGTTTTGCCCTTTTCGGCCCGGAACTGCTTGCCGAGGGCACTGAAAATCGCGTACATGGCAGTCCATCCATCAAATTGAGTCAACCAGCCAGCCTTTAAAGCTATCCACCCCAAGGGCTTGTCGCAAGGGGTCAGGCTACGGCGTACAGCTCGGTCACATCCCGGCCGGCGGGGCGGCTCATCAGGCGGAATTCGTCGAGGTGCATCATCGGGTCATCGCGGAGCTCGATTTCCATCCCGATGGCCCGGGCAAGCTGCCCGAGGAGCTTGGGCTCCTCCTCCAGGAGGTAGAGCGCCACCTCGGGATGGAGCCGGACCGCCAGGGACCGTTCCCGGCGCTCGTGCCCCACCCGCCGGAGCGACCGCTCCAGCCGGCGGGCTACCACCTCTGGGGTAAAGACCCGGCCCGACCCGATGCAGGTGGGACAGTCGGTGGTCATGCTGGCATAGAGGGAGGGCCGGATCCGCTGCCGGGTCATCTCGATCAGGCCCAGTTCGGAGACCGCGAAGGCCTTGGTACGGGCCCGGTCGCGGGAGAGGTGGTTGCGGAGTTCCTGGAGGACCTTTTCGCGGTTGCTGCGGGTCTCCATGTCGATGAAATCGCAGATGATGATGCCACCCAGATCGCGAAGCCGGAGCTGCCGGGCGATCTCGCGGGCGGCCTCGACATTGGTCCGGAGGATGGTCTTTTCGGGGTCCTTCTTGCCGGTATAGCGGCCGGTGTTGACGTCGATGGCCACCAGAGCCTCGGTTTGCTGGATGACCAGCGAGCCGCCGGTGGGAAGCTCGACCCGGGCGCGGAAGAGGCCCTTGATCTCCGTCTCGATGCCGTACCGGTCAAAGAGCGGGGCATTGTCGGTGTAGAGGTGAACCCGGTTCATCAGCTCCGGGTCGACCGTCTGGAGGTAGCTGTCCACCTCGTGGTGGAGCTCGCGGGAGTCGACGTGGAGGGCGTCGACCTTGTCGCTGAAGACGTCGCGGATCAGTGACCGGGTCAGCGAGGTCTCGCGCTGGAGGAGTGCCGGTGCGCGGCGGACGTAGAGCTGCTTGCGCTTGATCTTGCGCCACTGGGTCAAGAGCGAGGTGATCTCGCGATCGAAGTGCTCCTCGGTGACCCCCTCAGCCACGGTACGCACGATCACACCGCCCGAATCCTCCGGCAGCATCCGGGTGACCATTTCCCGGAGCTTGGCGCGCTGCTCGCGGCTCTCGATCTTGCGGCTGACGCCGACGCGCGAGGCGTAGGGCATGTAGACCAGGAAGCGGCCCGGAATCGAGATCTGGGCGGTGACCCGGCAGCCTTTGGTGCTGATCGGTTCCTTGGTGACCTGGACCGGGAGGGTCTGGCCCTTCTTGAGGATCTCGGAGATGTCGGGGACGGCGCGGCGGCCACCAACCTCGCGCTGGCGAGGTTCGGGTTTGCCATTGCCCTGCTTGCGAGAGCGGTCCTGGCCGGTGTCTTCGTCGTCGCCGTTGCCCTCGGCGGCCTCGGCGTGGGCCTGATCCGCCTCGTCTTCGTCGGCGTCATCGTCGTCCTCGGGCTCGAGGAGGTCGGAGGCGTGGAGGAAGGCGCTCTTTTCGAGGCCGATGTCTACAAACGCAGCCTGGATCCCGGGCAGGACCGCTTCGACCTTGCCCAGGTAGATGTCACCTACTGTCCGCCGATGATCGGGGCGGTCTACCAGGAGTTCGACCAGGCGGTCGTCCTCGAGGATGGCCACGCGGGTCTCCCGCTGGCCTCCATTGATCAGGATCTCGCGCTTCAAGGGGGTCTCCGAACTGTATCGAGTGGAAACGCCCCATGGCATCCCTCCAGCTGCCACTGCCTGGCAGACTCCCCCCGGGAGCCGGTCCTCGCAGTATCCCATCGGCGGATCCCGTGCAGGAAGCTGGGCTGGCTGAGCCGGGGGCTTCCGGCCGGTGACCGGACGGGGTTGTACTGGAGGACCATCTCGTGGACGGTGTGGGGGGTGTGAGGATCCGACAGAGGCGTATGAAAAACTCAACAACTGTATGCAGCCACGCGACAAAGCTCCCCCCGAGGGGGGAGATGGCCATCACGGGATGAGCCACGAGCCTGAGCTGCATACCGCAAATCTAAGTATGGCAGGGAGTTAGGGCAATAGTGTGAGCCGGGTCACAGGAGCTGGTCGAGGGGCGGGGCCGGCTGGACCAGGAACGGGCTGCCGGATCGGCTGGCCACCAGACGAGAAAGCTCCCCCTTCCGGGGGAGCTTCTGTGTTCATGGGCCAGGCGGGAAAGCTCAGACCCGCTTGCGACGGGCTCGCTGCAGCGCCACCAGTCCGAGCATCCCGATGCCCATCAGGACCACGGTGGCGGGTTCGGGGACGGCGGAACACGTCTGCGAAGTTGGGAGTCAATCGGCCCATATCGCTGGGCGCTGATCTTGGATTAGAGTCGATGGGGTGCGGAGAATGGGCCTGATAAGACTCGAGAGGGTCTATTGCGAACAGAAGTTGGATACTTTCAGTTAGGATGCTGTTCCGGCCGACTGGTCCGGCTCCACATGACTACGGCTCCGCACCCGGCGCTGCCGGTCCGAAACTGGGAAGGAAGTTGCGCCGCAGTGTAGATCTCGACGGCCTCCAGTCCGACCACGGCAAACCGATCGAAGTCAGGGGGTGGCTCTCCAGTCCGAGGATTGCGAGGATCCCAAGGGAACATGCCCATCTCCCAAATCTTGACACCGTCCAGCCACACGGCCAGGTAGCAGTTTCGGTCGGCGCCGGGGCCAGTAGCTGATGTACCCCCTCGCCGGGCGATGGCCACGTTCCGGCCGGCTATCCGTGTGAACCGGATCCCGGTGCCGCGCGAGAGAATCAGGTTGGACATGGTCGAGTGCTCATACTGCCTAAGCATGCTGTCGGCGATGAACCTCCCATGTCCATCCCGGATGCGGTCATCGAGTCCCGGCGGCCAAGTTCGCGGCGTCGCCGCCCCCATGACATCCACCGGGTCGAGGCGTTGGCCCTGGTCCAGCATCGTCAAGTCGTACCGGACCGGATCGAGGGCGGTGAGCCGGAGCTCCCGCGCGACTGGATGGTAGCTTACCCTACGAAAGCGGAGGATGTGGAAGCCGAGGGGGATGGTAAGTGCATACCGGCCCTGGGCGTCCGTCGAGGTGGCGAGATCTGTCCCCTCCACCAGCACATCGACCAAGGCGAGTGGAGTTCCCTGCAAGCTGTCCCGGATGGTGCCGTAGACACGGACTTGACCGAGTCCCGTAGTGGGCAAGAGAACGAGGAGGATCAGGGCAAGGAGTTCACCTTGGTGCGTCACAGGGCCATCCTATACGGACATAAAATGCGACAGGCGCTCCCAATAATCCAGACGGACGCCATCGGAGTCAGAGCTCCGGAGTTCATCGGGCAGTAGCCATCACGATCACATCAATTTGTCGCCACTGCGGACCCGGCCTACCAGGTTATCTCGCACCTGGCCTCCGGCCAGCTTGAACGGCCTCTATGGCCTCCAGCAGCTCGTCACCAACAGGAATCCGGTTAAGGAGCCACTTGCTAATCATCACCGTAGGTGTTGCGTTGACTCCGAGTTTATCAGCAAACGCGACAGCCTTGTCTACACGGCCATGAATGGCCTCGCGACCTAGGCATTCCAGAAATGGGCCTTCCTCTGCCACCCCGGCTCCAGCGGCGAAAGCCAACCAAGATTTGAGACCGATGGAATCCTGCTGTGCAAGGACATGAGAAGTAAAAGCTAGAAACCGCCCCTGCTCACCAGCACACTCGGCGGCGATTGCGCCGGATCGAGAAAACCGGTGCCCCCGCAACGGTCGGTGCAGGAATGTAACTGAGACCTTTCCTCCATTGATTAGGCTATCAACGATCTCACGGTGATACCGACTGCACCCGCCGCACTCCAAGTCATTGAAGACAGCAATCTTCACGGCCCCCATTACGATTTGCGAGTTCAGTGCCGAGAGCGCTGGCATCACGCCAGTTCTCGATCCTCTCTGCGCTCAATACCCGACGATCGTCCTGCCCAGCCTGCGGGCTGCGGAACTCACGCGAGAGCACAACGACGGCAACGCTAGCTACGGAGGCCACAAGGACGATCGAAAGCAATTGCTCAAGCCGTGGGTTCATTATTGATTCGCCCAAGTCATTGAGAGGAAAGGACTGGCGTTCAGTGCAAAATGAATGGGAATTGAACAACACCGTCGGCTGGCGGGGAAACCTGTCGCCACCCGGTGTACTCGCCACGGCCCATCAAACGAACAAGGCCACGGACGAGAGCAGCAGGTCCGGTGTGGTTTCATAGGTTGCGATGGTTACGTGCCCACCGATTACCGCGCTAGGGGCTACACACACATCATATAGGACCCGGGGAAATGAGGGCACTCCCCGCCACAGACTTCATACCACCCGTTACATTGTGCAACGCAAAACGCCGAAGGTCCATCAATGCACTGGTAGTCCTGGACGCAATCGAAGTACCAGCACGGCGGAGCATTTGCAGACGAGGCTCGGGAGGGCGCTGAGAGCATCAACAGCATGGCAGCCAAACTGACCATGGACCGCCTAAGAAGACGGGTCGTCATAAGCTGTCCTCCCCTTGCATTGAATGCACAGTGAATGTGGAATCTGCGGCCGCATCAATCGATATGCAGGAGCCTGACCCAGTAGTGTTCTCCGATGTATGCGCCAATCCGGTATTTGTCAAGCGTGCCAGCCAGGAAGCCTGTCGGATTGGAACTGTGACTTCCACAGGAACAGACCTAACCAATTGAATCACATAGAGTTAGTCTACACCACTCGGCCGTCGTACCGTGGTCTGAAACAATCGTATCATCCCAACCAGCCTGACCA
>JAWXBA010000061.1:0-5533 GCA_034439775.1 Gemmatimonadota bacterium
GGTTTCGGGTTTCGGGAAATATACGGGCTGTCACCGAAAACACCTCCCCAACGGAACATTGACTGCCAGGAGCGAAAACATTAACTTGCTGAACGTACAGCAAGCAAAGGAGGTGACCAATGGCGAACCCCAAAACCATGGCAGCGCCAAGCTCCCGGGAGCGATCCCGGGACGCCGACCGCAGCCGCGAATCAATTCTCGATGCGGCGGAGCAGCTCTTTGCCGATCGAGGATATGAGGCCACCAGCCTGACCGAAATCGGAATGGAGGCCGGTGTCTCTCGCGCCACCCCGGGCTATTTCTTCGGGTCCAAGGCCGAGCTCTACGAAGCGGTGCTGGACCGATCCTTTGCCGACGTTCGTGCCGCGGTGCGCAGTGGCCGCCAGCGCGCGCAGTCGGGGGTACACGCCCCGGAGGCGGTGCTGGCCGGAGCGCTGCGCGACTATCACGACTTCCTCTCGGCGCGTCCCAACTTCGTCCGACTGATGGAGCGTGAGGCGCTCGGCCACAGCCCGAGCGGGGCCGATGTCTCCCCGCGACTCGCGGCTGGCCAGGAGGCACTCTCGGCCATCAGCGAGGAACTTGGCCTGGCGGCCGCCGACTCCGATGAGGCGGCGCACCTCCTCCTCAGCATCGTAGCACTCTGCTGGTTCCCGATCGTGCACGGTTCCACGCTGCTCCGTTCCATCGGCCTGGACCCGAAGGCACCGGGTTTCGCTGCCACCCGCAAGAAGCACATCGTGGACCTCGTGCTGCACGGCGTGGCGCACCGCCTGCGCCGCCCCGGCCACGCCGCGAATTGACCGAACTTTCCCTGACCCGGATCCCCGCCATGACCGATGTCCTCACCAAGCCAGCCGCCCGGACCCCGCACAGTACAGCCCCGTTGGCCACTGAAGCGGAGGCCCGGGAGGTTGCCGAAGCGGCTCGCGAGAAGGAGTGGGTGGAACCGAGCTTTGTGCGCGAGCTGTTCGAGGGCGACTACCGCTTCGGCCTGATCCATCCCTACCCCGAGGCGGACCCCGCCGACCTGGCCCGGGCGAAACCGTTCATGGAGCGGCTCGAAGCGTTCATGCGCGACAGGGTGGACAGCGACAAGATCGATCGCGAGGGGAAGATCCCGGCAGACGTGATCCAGGGGCTGCGCGATATCGGCGCCTTCGGGATCAAGATCCCCGAGGAGTACGGCGGGCTCGGCCTCAGCCAGATCAGCTACACCCGCGCCATCGGCCTGGTGACCAGCCAGGATGGCAGCCTGACGGCGCTGCTCTCGGCCAGTCAGTCGATCGGGGTACCGGTCCCGCTCAAGCTCTTTGGGACAGACGAACAGAAAAGACGGTACTTCCCACGCCTGGCCAAGGGCGCCATCTCCGCGTTCGCACTGACCGAGACCAACGTCGGCTCCGACCCGGCTGGCCTGAGCACCTCTGCCGTGCTGAGCGCGGATGGCAGCCACTATATCCTGACCGGCGAGAAGCTCTGGTGCACCAATGGCACCGTCGCCGAGCTGATGGTGGTGATGGCGCGGACCGGACCCAAGAGCATCACGGCCTTCATTGTCGAAACCAACTGGCCGGGGGTCGAGGTGGCCAATCGGCTCCACTTCATGGGACTCAAGGCGATCGAGAACGGGGTGATCCGGTTCCACGACGTGAAGGTGCCGGTGGAAAACGTGCTCTGGGGCGAGGGCAAGGGACTCAAGCTCGCGCTGATCACGCTGAACACGGGGCGGCTGACCCTGCCCGCCTCGGCGGTGGCAGGAGCCAAGCGGGGGTTGGAGATCGCCCGGCGGTGGGCGGCAGAACGGGTCCAGTGGGGGCAGGCGGTGGGCAAGCACGACGCCATCGCCCAGATGATCGGCCGGATGGCGGCCGACACCTTCGCCATGGAGGCGGTGGCCGAGCTCGCCTCACTGCTGGCCGATCGGGGCGGCGCGGATATCCGGCTCGAGGCGGCGATGGCCAAGCTGTGGAACACCGAGGTGGCCTGGCGCATTGCCGACGACACCCTGCAGATCAAGGGCGGCCGCGGCTACGAGACGGCCGACAGCCTGCGCAGCCGCGGCGACCGCCCCGACCCGGTGGAGCGGATGATGCGCGACATGCGAATCAACCGAATCTTCGAGGGCTCGTCCGAGATCATGCGACTGTTCATTGCCCGCGAAGCGGTGGACACCCACCTCAAGGTGGCCGGGGACCTGATTGACCCGCGCACGTCAATGGGACAGAAGCTCAAGGCGCTGGGCAAGTCGGCGCTGTTCTACGGCCTCTGGTACCCGAAGCTCTGGCTGGGACCGGGCGGCTGGTTCGGTTATGGGGAGCTGGGCCGGAATGCCAAGCATGTCCGGTATGCCCATCGGACCTCGAAGCGGCTGGCCCGGACGCTGTTCCACGCGATGGTGCGCTTTGGCCCCAAGCTGGAGAAGCGTCAGTCGGTGCTGGCTCGGATGGTGGACATCGGCGCCGAGCTGTTGGCCATCAGCGCCTCCTGCAGCCGTGCGGCGGCGATGGTCAAGAAGGACCCGTCGAATCGCGGACCGGAGGAGCTGGCGGACCTGTTCTGCCGGCAGGCGCGACGGCGGATCGAACGGCTGTTCGACGATGTCTTCTCCAATGAGGACACCCGGGGATATGCGGTGGCCCGCCAAGTGCTGGACGGCAAGCACGCCTGGCTGGAGCAGGGGATGGTGAGGGAGTAGGTCAGGTGGCGGCAGGGGCCGAGCGACGCTAGACTTGGCCCCGGTTCACACAGGGAGCACCGATGGCAAAGGCAGAGGGAAGGTCCATTCCGTTCGTCGGGCCGGAGGAGATCGACGTCGAGGTCCTCGAGACGTTCGGGTACGATGGTCCGGAGCAGGAGATCGTCACCGAGACCCACGAGTTCAGCGCGGTCTGCCCGTATTCCGGGATGCCGGATCAGGCGATCCTGACCATCCGGTATATCCCCGCCGGCCAGTGCATCGAGCTCAAGAGCCTCAAGTACTACGTCACCAGCTACCGCAATGTCGGGATCTACCAGGAGCACGCGACCGCTCGCATTGCCGAGGACCTGGCGGCGGCGCTGCTGCCCAGGACGATTACGGTCACGACGCTCTATAATCTCCGCGGTGGCTTTGAGACCACCTGCAGCGTGACACTGCCGCCTACGGAGTAGGCGGCTTCACCGCGACCGGGGTCAACCGGTTGGTGTTGCTGCCATCGCCGACCTGGCCCTCGACGTTTCGGCCCCAACAGAGCGCGCTTCCCCCGGTTGTCACACCACAGGTGTGCTGCCCGCCTGAGCGGATCCCTTGCCAGAGGAACCCACCAGAAACCTCCACTGGGCTGAGCTGGTTGGTCTGGAGTGCGTTGCCAAGCCTTCCAGAGCCTCCCTCTCCCCAGCACCAGGCGACCTGAGCCTGGGTCAGCCCGCAGCTGTGATTCGTTCCCGTGGAGATCGCCGCGAGCGCCAGCCCGCCGGTAACCGGTACCGGGATGGACTGATTGCTGGCCGAGCCCGTCCCCAGCTGGCCGGCTCCCCCAGTGCCCCAGCAATAGGCGCTGTTCGTGGTGGCCACCGCGCAGGTATGGGCCCCACCCACCCCGACCGCCACCCAGGCAAAGCCCCCCAGCACCTGGGTTGGCACGGGACGATCCACGGTCGTTCCGTCTCCGAGGCGTCCGGCGCCGTTCTGTCCCCAGCACCAGAGGGTCTGGTCTGCCTGGATGCCGCAGGTGTGACCGCCGGTCGTGGTGGCGATCGCGGTGTATGCCCCGCTGGCCACAGCCGTCGGCACCGGCACCGGGGTGTTGACCAGGGTGCCGTTGCCGAGTCGGCCGTTCGCGTTGCCGCCCCAGCAGAGCACCATCTGGTCGGTCCGCAGTCCGCAGGTGTGCTGACTCCCAGCGACGAGTTGACTGAAGGTGTGACCACCCTGGACCGCAACCGGTACCAGACGATCAATCAACGTACCGTCTCCGAGCTGGCCGAACAGATTGAACCCCCAGCACCAGGCTTCGCCTGCCGCGGTCAGGCCACAACTGTGGACGCTGCCGCTGGTGACTGACGAGAAGACCTGCGCCCCACTGACCGCCACCGGCGAGGTGCGCGGCGTCACGGTGCCGTCGCCGAGTTGACCATTGGAGTTGCTGCCCCAGCATTGGGTGGCACCGGCCGCAATCACGACGCAGTTGTTGGCCTCCCCCGCGGCCAGAGACGCGACCACCAGACTGGTGCCGGTGGCATTCACCGTCACCGAAGGGACGCCGGTCCGGGAGGCCGTCACGGTATTGCCCCCGGGAGTAAAGCCGAGGGTCCACCCCGTGACACGGGCAATCCCGGAAGCATTGCTGGTGGCGGTTCCGCCCGTCACCGCGCCGTTTCCGACGGCCGGCGTAAAGATGACAGCCACGCCAGGCACGGCGTTCCCGAACGCATCGGTCACCTTGACGCCCGGGGCGGTGGCGACGGCGGTCCCGATGGTGGCGGTCTGGTTGTTGCCTTCCACCACTTCGAGCGCGGCCGCGGGGCCGACGATTCCTGTGGCCGTAAAGGTGAACACCGTGCCCGGCTCACTGGTCAGGAAGGCCGCGACGGAGTTGAGGCCGACCATCGGTCCCAGCATCCAGGTAGCAGGCGCGGCGGTGCCGTCCGCACCGCTGATCGCGATGGCGCCCGTCAGTGCCCCGCCACCCTGAACGACTTCGAAAGTGACAGAGGTGCCCTGCACCGGATTGCCGGCCGCATCCGTCACCCTCACCCTCGGGAGCGCGACCGGCGCGGTGCCGGCAGCTGCCACCTGGGTATTGCCAGCCACATACCCGAGGCTCGCTGCCGCCCCGGCACCCAGCTGCGTGGGACTGGCGACGATCCCTGCCAATCCCGCGGCGTCGAATCGCAGGCTGCGCGCCCCGGCCACCCCGCTGATGGCGAGGTCGCTCCAGGTGGCCGTTCCCTCGGCGTCGGTTCGCACCGCCGCCGTGCCGGACAGGGTCCCGCCACCGACCGCGAGCGAGGCGGTGACGAGCACCCCGCTGCGCGAAACCGGACGGCCTTGCGCGTCTCGGAGTTGGACCGCTGGCTGCTGGGTCAGGACGCTGCCACTGCCGGCGGTGGCGGCGGGTTGGGTCAGAATGCCGAGCGCCGTGGGAGTGTTGTCGCTCGGCCCGGGCCCATCACTGGGACAGGCGGTCAGCGCCGCGATCAGGACCAACAACATGACAGGTGCTCTCACGACCGCATCTCCAGTATCACGAGTAGGGGCACCGTCACGAGGCGGACCCGAACCGTGTCGGTCCCGCGAGGCGTGCGGCGAGGTCATCACAGCGTTGGCGCATATCGTCATCCAGGACCGGCCCCGGAGGCGGGTCTGACCAGCCGTCACGGGCGGCCAACAGTCCCGACGCCGCCACGGCGGCATAGCCCTCGACGCCTGCCTCGGCCGCCAGCCATGCCGTCGCACGCGTGCGATTGGGCTCCCAGTGGGCAAGCCAGAGCACCGAGACCACCCCCCGAGTCGCCGGATCCGAACTGGGCAGGGCCAGCGGGCCGGGCA
>JAWXBA010000062.1:0-5245 GCA_034439775.1 Gemmatimonadota bacterium
GGAACCGATGTTGCCCGCCGCCGGCGGGCAACGCGTGTCGGTCAGCCGCCGTATCCGCAGCCCCACCCTCACGGGTGGGGCTGTGCGTTGTTTCAACCATCGGGGTGCTTGAGGACCTGGGTCCGATTCCACGGGCCGATTGGAATCGGGCCCTGCGATCGGTCGTACCGGACCTTGACACTGTAGGCGTCCTCCACACCTTCGGAACCCGACACCCGACACCCGACACCCGACACCCGACACCCGAGCCCTCATTCCCTGTTCCCAATTCCCCATTCTCTGCATCTCCACTAACTTCCCGCACCACCCAACCGCCACGGGAGCAACGAGTTGCCGACTGATTCTCCGATCGCTTTTGCCTCTCGTGTCGTCGCCGCGGAGCTGGCTGGACACGCGACGCCGCTGCTCGCCGTCGCGCTGCCCCAGGGGCCGCTGCCCGATGCACTCGCGGCCCTCGACACCCAGGCGGGTGGCGCGCTGTCGCGACTCGTCGCCTCCGCCGATTTCACCGGCAAGAAGGACGAGGTGGCGCTGATCCATCCCGCTGGCCCCGCGGCGCGGCTGCTCCTGATCGGGATGGGGAAGGGGGAGGAGCTCTCCCGTCAGTCGGTGCGCCGGGCCGCAGCGATCGCCGCCAAGCGAGCCCGGACCATCGGGGTGCCCTCACTCAGTTTCTGTGTGGCCGGCCCGGCCGACGCCGTCGCTCCTGCCGATGCGGCCCAGGCCGCCGCCGAAGGGCTGGCCTATGGCTCGTGGTCGTTTGTGGCGTTGAAGAAGCCCGCCGAGGAGCCCAAGCCACCGCTGACCGAGGGGCTGCTGCTGGCGCCATCGACCCCGCCGGAGTGGGAACGCGGACATGCCATCGGCGCCGCGATCGGCGCCGGCCAGCTGTTCGGCCGGCACCTCCAGGTACAGCCAGGAAATGTCTGCACCCCGACCTGGCTGGCCGGCCGCGCCGAGGAGCTCGCCAAGCGCCATAGCATGAAGGTCACCGTGCTCGACCAGGCGGCGCTTCAGAAGGAGGGGATGCACGCCCTGCTGGCGGTCGGCCAGGGGAGCGCCCAGGAATCGCGCTTTATTGTCCTGGAGTACAACGGCGGCAGCGGCAAGCCGGTGGTGCTGGTGGGGAAGGGCGTGACCTTCGACACCGGCGGCATCTCGATCAAGCCGGCCCAGAACATGGAAGATATGAAGTTCGACATGTCCGGCGCCGCAGCGGTGCTTGGCACTTTTGAAATGCTCGGTCGCCTCAAGCCGAAGCTCAACGTGGTGGGGCTGATTCCCAGCGCCGAAAACATGCCGTCGTCCACGGCGTACAAGCCGGGTGATGTGGTGGGGAGTCACTTCGGCAAGACGATCGAAGTGATCAACACCGACGCCGAGGGGCGGCTGCTGCTGGCCGATGCCCTGTCGTGGGCGCGGCGCTACGAGCCAGTAGCGGTGGTGGACGCCGCGACGCTGACCGGCGCGGTGACCTTTGCGCTGGGGCACACCGCCGCCGGGGTGATGGGGAACGACGCCGGGGTGATCGCCGAGCTGGTGGCGGCGGGGCAGCGGGCCCACGAGCGGGTCTGGGAACTGCCGCTCTGGGACGAGTACCGCGACCTGATCAAATCGGAGATTGCCGACGTCAAGAACAGCGGCGGCCGGCCGGCGGGGACGATCACCGCCGCCTGGTTCCTGCGGGAGTTCGTCGACGGTTTCCCGTGGGCGCATGTGGACATTGCCGCCACCGCCTACACCGACCGCGAGGACGCCGCCCAGGCCAAGGGACCGACCGGGATGGGGGTCCGCCTCTTCAGTGAATTCCTGCTGGCGCGTGCCGGTTAGCAGCCTGCGCACCCTGCTGGTACTCAGTGCGGCGCTGCTTGGCTCCGCACCGCACCTCATGGCTCAGCAGCCGCCGGTCAAGCCGCCACCGATCACTGCCGACACCAGCGACCTGACCGCCCGCTTCCTCGAGGCCGGTGACCTGGAGCGTACCCTCTTGACTCCGGTGCCGCGCCCCGGCGCACTCGGCCTGCTGCCGATCGGTGGCCGGATCGTGATCAACCGCGACTCGGTGGAGTGGAGTCCGGCCGCCACCCTCGGCGAGCTGCTCCAACAGGTCCCTGGGGTGTACCTGGCGCGGGGGTACTGGATTGGGACTCCGGAGGCGCTGCTCTACCGGGGCCAGGTCGGATCCGGGGTGGAATACCTGCTGGACGGGGTGCCCTACCTCCCGGTTGGCGACGACAGCACCGCCATCGACCCGTCGCTGCTGCCGGTCAGCTTCTTTGACCAGATCGAAGTGGAGCGACAGCCAGCGGGACTGCGGATCCACCTGCTGACCCGCCGGCACGATCGCGCCGCGCCGCGCAGCCGTGTGGCCATCGGCACCGGGGACCTCGAGGCGAGCCGGTACCAGGGGAGCCTGGAGAAGCGCTTTCCCTCCGGAATCGGCTTCAGCGGCGCCTTCGACTTCCTGTCGGTCGGCGCGCTGCGCAACAACCGCCTGAACGACTACCAGAACACCAATGCCTGGCTCCAGGGGAGCTGGGTCCGCAGCGAGCGCTCCGGCGTGTTGCTGCAGTACTTCCTGTCCAACCCGATCCGCCGCGCCAGCTTCGGCCCTGCCAGCAACCTTACCGATACCCTGGCGCGGCCCCTCGAGGAGTCGCGCCGCGACCTGCATCTGCGGGGCTACCTGCGCCAGCGCCGCGACGGGCTCGGCGCCTCCCTGGACCTGATCTTCAGCCGGACCACCTGGGCGTTCAAGGACTCGATCGTGGTGCGCGACTCACTGGCACCGCTCGAGGGCACCCTGAATCAGGTCGGGATCATTGCCGGGTACCGGACCGGAGTGGCCAGCAGCTCGGTGAGCGCCTTCCGGCGCAGCGATTGGACCACCCTCGACCTGCTGGGACGGACGGGATTCACGCCGGACCCCCGGGTGGCCGTTGCCGCCGAGGCCGGCTATCGAAGGCACGCCGGCGACCGCTCCAGCGAATGGTTCCTGGCGAGCGGGAGCGTGGAATTGCCGCTCGGACTCCGGGCCAGCGGCAGCTGGAAGGTGGGCAACGTAGTGGACTTGCCGATGCTGGCCGCCGACCCGGTGCGCAAAGTAGACGATCGCTCGGTCATGCTGGGCTGGGAGACCCCGCGGTGGGGAATGGAGGCCGGCTACGCCCGCACCAGCGCCGCCACCCCGGCACCGAGCTGGGTCTTCCCGTCGCTGGGCGTGGTGGGGCGGAGTGGCACCGCGGAATGGCTCACCGGTCACCTGCGGCTGGCCCCGAACAACTGGTTTACCCTTGACGGCTGGCACAGCGCCGCCCGGGGCGGGACCCAGGTGGAGGGGCAGCCGCCATCCCACACCATGGCCACCGCCGCAATCCGCTCCAAATTTCTGCGGGTCTATCCCAGCGGATTCTTTGAGCTCAAGGCCGCCGGCACTCTGGAGAAGTTTGGCACCGGGACGGTGGGCCGCACCATCGATGGCGAGCCGGTCGAATTGCCCGGCGCCACCTTCCTCCGGGTCCAGTTCCAGATGCAGTTCGGGGGGTTGATCGCCTACTGGGACCGCCAGAACTTCCTCAGCTCAACGGCGGCCAGGACGCCGGGGATCCCGTCGCTGCCGGCGGCAAATGTGTTTGGAATCCGGTGGGTATTCTGGAATTAGGTGGGGGCGGCTGGGGAGCAGCGAGCGGTAATCCGGGCGCGGCCGTTATAATCAGAGTTGAGCCCGGATGGGCAACAAGACCTTTTCTGCAATTTTCTCCCAAAGCGGCCGAGCCTTCCACATCTCGTGGCTGTAGCGAAGAGATGGGGTAAGGTCCGCATCGAACACCGCGGTCATCTGCTGGGCAAAGCCGCGATCGTAGATATTCAGGTTCGCCTCATCGTTGAGCCGGAACGAACGGATGTCGAAGTTTGTTGAACCCACTGAGACCAGTTCGGTGTCAATGATGAGCATCTTGGTGTGCAACATCGTCGGCTGATAAACGTAAATCTCCACTCCCGCCTCGAGCAGGTTGCCCCAGCCACCCTTGGACGAGATCCGGACGATGTCCGAGTCGCAGTGGGGGCCGGGCAGGAGGATGCGTACCCGGACGCCGCGGTGTCGGGCGGCCACGATGGCCTCGGTCACCAGCCGGTCGGGCACGAAATAGGCGGCTGCGAGGTCCATGGTGTGCTCGGCGGCCGCGATGGCCATGAGGTACATCAAGTGCATGCTCTCGCTGCCGCCAGCGGGGGAGGCGATGAAGAGTTGAGCTTCGATCGTGCCAGTGGGTGCCAGGGGGGGGAAGTACACTGCCGTGTGCAGCACTTCGCCAGTGGTCTTGATCCAATTGTCGTTGAAGGCCGCCTGAAACTGCGCGACCACCGGTCCGTCGACCTGGAAATGGATGTCACGCCAGTGACCCGGGTCCTCCGCGTGGCCTCCCCACTGATCGGCAATCCCGACGCCCCCGGTAAATCCGAGCTTCCCGTCCACCACCAGCAGCTTGCGGTGGGTCCGGTTGTTCATCCGGCCGAGATGGTACCACCGCAGTGGTCGATAGCGCTGCACCTCCACGCCGGCCGCTTCCATCCCCTCCAGCATGCTGCGGTCCAACCGCGAAGCCCCGACCCAGTCGATCGTGATTCTGACCGGGATCCCGGCGCGGGCCCGCTCTGAAAGCGCATCGCTGAACTCCTTGCCGATGTGGCCGGACCAGTAGATGAAGGTTTCGAAGGTGATCGAGTGCTGCGCGTGGCGAATGGCCGTCAGCATCGCCGGGAAAATCTCGGCGCCATTCTGGAGCGCCACCACGCGGTTCGCGGCGGTGATGGAGGGGCCGACCATGACCGACATCTCGAGCCGGAACTGTGGATCGGCGATGCCGTACCGATGCTCGATCTTTCGATCGACCTGCTTCTCAGGTGTGGCAAAGTTCATCGCGAGCACGGTCAGGGCCAGCGTGCCCAGGACGGAAACCAGGATGACCCAGAGCATGCTTCGGTGGCTCCCGTTCAGCGGCGTTGGCCATGGGCCCTGTGCGGCGGCTCACCGGGATGCCGCCAACTTACCTGACCCCCGGAACATAGCGGGGCGGGCCGAAGCAGCGAGGTTCGGGGCAGCCGCACGCGCGGGGTGAGGGAAGCTGCCGGCTCTAGGCTCCTGATCCTCGGCTGAGGCCGCGCCTCGGCCATGGGCTTCGCTGCAGCGACGTGGTGGTGCCTCCTCTTCCTGATGCCATGGCCCGTCGGCCCCGGCCCGCCC
>JAWXBA010000063.1:0-7922 GCA_034439775.1 Gemmatimonadota bacterium
ACCTCTCACCTCTCACCTCTCACCTCTCAGCGAAGCTCCAACCCCACCCGAATCGTCCGCCCCGGTTGCGGCAGGCCGCACTGATCGAAGGCCGTCACATCCCCGATGTTGTCGACCGCCAGCACTGCCCGCATCTGGCCCAGCCGGGAAGAGCCGGTCGACCAGTTCCGGGTCAGGGCCAGGTCCTCCACCGTCTGGGCATCGAGGGCCACCAGGCGGCCAAGGTCGGGATGATTGCAGAACTGGCGCCCCGAGTGGCGCACCGCACCCACCGCGCGGAATGCCAGCGGCAGTGGCACCCCCACCTCAAGCGACCCGCGGAACTCTGGCTGATGCTCAGCCCTGGCCGCGTTGGCTTCTCCGGTGGGGATCGTCTGGTCGCGGACGCGGACATGCTGCAGCAGCAGGCTGCCGGCCACTGAGACGCCTGCGGAGTCCTGAGTGGACGTCCAGCCGGCTATCAACTCCAAGCCCTGGCTGCGGAGCTGGTCCCGGTTGATTCGCCGGAACTTCCGGTCGGGCTGGGTAATGCGGACCACCGCGTCATCTAGCCGGTGAGAAAACGCCACCACCTGAAGGTCCACCCCGGCGCGGGCCAGCCCGCCGCTGATCAGGGTGGCTCCCAGCTCCGCGCCCAGGAGCGTCTCCGGTTTCAGGTCGGGGTTCGGTTCGAATCGATTCAGGGCGCCGGAATACAACTCGCGCAGTGCCGGGAAGCGCGAGCGCTGGCTGATGGAGGTGTGGAACCTGAGCCTCGGGTCCAGGCCGGTCGTGGCGGCGCCGAAACGCCAGCCGGTTCGGCTCAGCTCGCCCAGCGGCACTCGACCGCCGGATTCGGGGGTGTCGGCCCGATCGTGGACCACCCCGCCGGAAATCTGGCTGACATTGCCGACTGCCCACTCCAGCTCCAGCGCCGCGCTGCTCAAGCGCTGACGATAGCGTGCGGCCGGATCGGCGTTGAAGCGCTCGTCGTAGCAGACTTCAGAGTTGGTGTAGCTGGACTGCACCTGACCCCGAGACCCCAGCGAGTGGGTGCCGAACACCCGACCGGTGATGGTCCGCTCGTCGCCATACTCGCGGGCGGTCACGGTGGCATAGCTGCGATCGCTGTAGCTGTTGATCTGGAGGGAGCCCTGTGACTGCCCCGCGCTGGCGCTCAGGCTACCCACACCGAGCGGCGTGTTCCCTGTTCCGGTGCCCGCCGACACGATCATCAGTTGCCGCGAAACATCGGGGTATCGCCACAGCCTGGGCGAGGCGATATGCAGCTCAGCCGGGACACCGCGTTCCGCCTGGAATCCTGTGGCGGTGAGGCCGAGGTAGCGACCCCGCCCGCCTTCCAGTCGCGCCGCCACGAACCCGTCAAGCTCCGCCAGGTCGCTATTGCTGCGCAGGCGCCCCTCGCCATCCCGCCCCGGGTCGGCGGCAGAACCTGCATCGCCGGTAGTGGCGCCGCCGTCTCCACTCAGGGCAAAGCCGTCGCGCGCCCGTTGGCTCACTCCGGCTCGGAGCGTCAGGGTGCCAATGTTGGTGGTGCCACGGAATCCCCCGGCGCCGCTCAGCGCATAGCCGCCATAACCATCCACCCCCGAGGAAATGGAGAGGTCGTGACGATCTGCGCTGGTGGTGCCGGGCCTGGTCAGGCCGAACTCAACCATCCCGCCCAGGACGTTGGGCCCACCCATCAGGGAGGAGAGTCCACGGGTCACGGTGATGCGTTGCACGCCAGTGAGCGGAACAAGGGACGGGTCCACCCGGCTGTCCCAGCCGAGGGTGATCGGGATTCCCTCGATCAACACCGCCGCCTGCCGCGAGTCGGAGCCGCGGACGGAAATCTCGTTCTCCCCGCGCGAATTCTGGCGGATCAGGACGAAGGGCACGGCGCGCAGCAGGTCGCCAAGGGAGGGAGCCGGAGAGGCAGGGTAGGCAAGTCGGGTCGGGTTGACCACCAGGGCACTGGCACCGCCCACCGCAGTAACCGCCCGGCCAGCCTCCACCAGTACCGAATCGAGCCGGGCCGCTCCGGAGTCCGGCCGGACCTGCCCCGCCAGCCCGGGCGTCCCGACCAGGAACAGGCTCAGGCCGGCAAGGAGGACGGTGGGGGGCCGGCGTCTGGAAATCATCAGGAAGCATCCAACCGTTCAGGAGAGTTTCTCAGCGTGACGGCCTGTAATATGTCCTGATATGGCCCCGGGCCTGAATGCGTTGGCTGAGTTGCATTGGCGCGCGAATCTGGTAGGGTTCCCCGATGTCCAACGTCTCCTCTCCTCTGATGCTTCGACTCCTGCTCGGCGGGTTGGCCTTGATAGCAGTTGCCGGGCCCGTTCATCGGGTCGGGCTGGCGGGATACCGGCCGATGCTCGGCCTGCTGGGGGTGGGGGCAATCCTGGCCGGGATCGGGGCCGTGGGGACGGCCCTGTCCGTGGCGGCGGTCCTTCGGGCGGGTGGATCGATGCCAGTCATGGCAATCGTGGCGTTGCTTGCCGCCGCTCCGGTCCTGATTGCGATCGGCATGCTGGCGATCACCGCGGTCCGCGTGCCAGCCATTCACGACATTTCCACCGACATCGATGACCCACCGGCCTTCGACGTGGTCGTGCCGCTGCGGGCCGGGGCCCCCAATCCGCCTGGGTACGATGGCGCCGCGGTTGGCGTTCGGCAGCGCGAGGCCTATCTCGACCTCGGCCCCGCTCAATTCTCCGTGGAGCCGGCCTTGGTATTGGCCGCCGCCGCTCGGGTGGCCGAGGCCGCGGGTTGGACCGTCCATGCCGTGGCGCCCGCCCAGGGCAGGCTCGAGGCGACCGCCACGACTCGCTGGTTCGGCTTTGCGGATGACATCGTGGTGCGGGTGCGGGGGGACGCAGGCGGGAGCCGCGTCGATGTCCGCAGCAAGAGCCGGGTGGGGCGGAGCGACCTGGGGACCAACGCCAAGCGCATTGCCCGGTTCCTGCGAGACCTCCAGGCGGAGATTGGCCGCTGATGTCCCGAGCGTTCACGAAGGAAGATGCCGACGGTCCCTCCCCGCAGGACCGGTACCGGCTGCCGCCACCTGAAGACCCCGGATTCGAGGAAGCGGTGGCCCGGGCGCTCCTGCAGGGCGCCAATGAGGGCGACTCGATGGGGGCCGAAGAGGCAACCGGTTACCTCTGGGGCGACAAGCGCCTGGTGCTGATTGTGACGCGAATCCGGGACGACGCGGAGCGGATGGAGGACGATCGGATGGAGAGCCTGGCCAACCGGTTCCTGCGGGAGGCGGCGCGTGGCTAAAGGGTGATCCGCAGATTACGCAGATGACGCAGATTGCATCGGTGATACCGTAGGGGCCAGGCCTGCCTGGCCCAGGACGATGAGCCACGGATTGCACGGATGACACGGATTTCACAGAGCTCTCGCGAGCTTGGCTCTACCGAAGGGATCGGAGGTTGGGTGAACTGCATTCACCACCTGGTCCCGCCCCCCATCGGCTGCCATGGACGCGAATCTTGATCGCCCATGCAGTTCACCCACAATTCAGGATCCGTCCGACGCCACGAATTGCCCACGGCCCCGGACCACTCCGTGTCATCCGTACAATCCGTGGCTAGTCCCTTCCAATCCCCGCCCCACGTCGAGTGCCTGCCGCGTCCCGAATCAATCTGCGTCCAGCTGCGTCATCTGCGGATCCTCCTAGCCTACGGCACCTGAAGCAGTTCGCGAATCGCACCCAACACGATCCCAAACGCGGCCGTTCCCGGCGCCACCGGCTCGAAGTGCCCGGACGCCGGCACGATTTCCAGCCGGACCTGATCCCCCGCCGCGCGGGCCGCCTCCGCAAACGCCGCAACGTGGGCCGGCGGTACCACCCGGTCCTCAGCCCCATTCACGATCACAAATGGCACACCGAGCGGCAGCAACTCCAACGGGGAAGCGAGGGCATAGCGCTCCGGCATCTCACCGGGACTGCCACCCAGCAGCTGCGCCGCGCTGCCGTTGCAGAGGGGGCGCTCGGCGGCCACGGAGGCGGCCAGGTCGGCAATCGGAGCCATCGCAACGACGCCAAGGATGGAGAGGGGGTTCTCGGTACGGAGTGGGCTGCCGATGGGTTGCCGCCCTCGTGCGGCGGCCCACAGCACCAGGTGCCCGCCAGCCGAATGGCCGCTCAGCACCACCCGCGCAAGGTCCAGGGGATGGGACTGGGCCAAGACCCGCAGGTGGTCAATCGCGGCACCGGCATCGAGCATCGTGCCCGGCCAACCACCGCCCGGGCTGCCGATGCGGCGGAACTCGACCGACCAGCTGGCAATCCCGGCCGCAGCCAGCGCATCGGCCATCGCACCCATGTAGTCCAGGCCGTATTGCGCCAGCCAGCAGCCGCCGTGCACCAGGACCACGACTGGATGTGGCCCGGGGCCCGCGGGCAGGCGCAGCTCCCCGAATTGCTCCGGGGCCGAGCCCCAGGCAATTCGGTGATCGGCAGTTTTCGACGGCAGGGCCATCGCCTCGCGGGGACTGAGGATCTGAGCGTCCATGACGATTGGGGTTCCGCTGAGCAGCAGAAGGGCCGCTGCAGCCAGGCTGAACTTCACTCGTCGCCGGTCAGGCCAATGTGGCGGAGCACTTCTGGCGGCGTGCCGTTCCAGGCCGCCTGCGGGGTGTTGCCCATGAAGCCGATGTCGCGCATCCCCTCGGTGGTGGTGTAGAAGGCGGTGGCCGTCAGGTTGCGCATCAGTGAAAAGAACCGTGCCCCGGCACGAAACTCCGGCTTGGCCTCGGCGGCGTAGTGGATGTCTTCGCAGATGGCCAACTGCTGTGCGCTGGTGCACTCCCGAAAGCGCTTGCCGAAGCGCTTTCCGGCCTCGGTGTCGATCCACACCAGCCCGCCGCGTACGGTGATCAACTCGTTGCGCTGTCCGGGGTAGGGGGCGCTGACATGCTCATTGATGTAGTCAGGCGCGCCCACCGTGCTGGCCGCGGGAGACCGCTCATCGGCGGGAATGATGATGTCGCAGAGCACCGCGATGGTGGCCAGCTCGTCGGGGGTGAGCACCTTGTCCCACCAGACCTTGGGGCGCACCAGGTCGGGATCGGTCGGGGTGCCGCGCGGGCCCTTCGCCTGTGCATGGCCGGTGGTGGTCGGAGCCTCGAGCATCGGGAGGGTCCGGGCAGCGGCCTGCTTCGGAGCGGCGGGGATGGCCACTGCGGCGGCAGTGCCGACCGCCAGCAGCTTGAGCGCGTCGCGCCGGTTCATGTCGTCGGTCACAGTGCCCCCTTCTTTGCCTGGTCCACGATATAGTCTGCGGCACGCCATGACAGCGCCAGGATCGAGAGTGTCGGGTTCTTGTCGGCGTTGGACACGAACGGCCCGCCGTCGGTCACGAACAGGTTCTTGACGTCCCAGGTCTGGCACCACTGGTTCACGACCGACGTCTTCGGGTCGGCACCCATGCAGGTGGTGCCCACCTCATGGATGATCTCGCCCGGGGCGGCAATGGCGCGCCGCCCGTCGGTCTGGACGGTGCCCCGCACCACCCCGCCCATTCCCTCGATCAGTTCGGCAAACGCCTTCTGCATGTGACGGGCCTGGTTGAGCTCGTAGTCGGCCCATTCCCAGTGGAATCGGAGGGTCGGGATCCCCCACTGGTCCACCTGCACCGGGTCGATCTCGCAGTACGAGTCGTCGTTGGGAATCATCTCACCGCGACCGGCAAAGGAGACGAAGGTGCCGTAGTAGCGGCGCGCCTCCTCCTTGAACTTCCGCCCGTAACTCCCCTGCGTCAGCCCTTCGAGGGCATTGAAGGTGCCGGCGCCCGGCATGCTGCGCTTGCCGCCGTACGGTTCCAGGTGGTAGCCGCGGGGAAAGTCGAGCTTGCCCGCGGCCTGCTCCTTGTAGAGCCACCAGGGGGCGTAGACATGGATGGCGGTGGCGCCGTCGTCGTTCCACGCCGGCATGTTCTCCAGCGCCGGGATCTGGCCGCCAAGGCCGGCACCCACGGTGTCCATCAGGTAGCGGCCTACCTTGCCGCTGCTGTTGGCCACCCCATCGGGAAACTTGGGGCTCTTCGAATTGAGGAGGATTCGGGCCGACTCGCAGCCCGAGGCGGCCAGCACCACCACCTTGGCCGAGGCATGCCGGTCGGTGCGGCTCTGCTTGTCGATGTAGTTGACGCCGGTGGCCTTCCCCTGGGCGTCCATCGTCACCTCGCGCACCATGGCATCACAAAGAATCTCGAGATTTCCTGATGCCAGCGCCGGGGGCAACAGCACCGTGGTGCTCTGGAAGTTGGCGCGGATGGAGCAACCGCGGCCGCAATCAGACGCCCAGAAGCAGGCCTGCCGCTGGCGCAGCGATTCGGCCAGGAGCGCGCGGGCGCGGGGATTGTCAGGATGGCACATCCGCGCCACCCGATCGACGTCCTGCTTGGTGCTCAGGATGGCCAGCCGGGCAGCCACGATCGGGATGTTCAACCCTTTGCCGGCCTTCTGGAGCAGCAGTTCCATGGCGCGCGGCTTGGGCGGGGTCAGCAGGGTGTTCTGCCGGGAGTCGGGGGTGTTTTCCAGGCCATCATTGTTGCCGTAGACCCCGATCAGCGCCTCGACCTTGTCGTAGTAGGGCTCCAGGTCGGGATAGTCGATCGGCCAGTCGAGCCCCAGTCCGTCACGGGCCCGGGGCTTGAAGTCGTAAGGGCCCATCCGAAGCGAGATCCGGCCCCAGTGGTTGGTGCGGCCGCCGAGCATCCGGGAGCGCCACCAGCGAAAATTGGCGCCGTCGGCGCTGGAGTAGGGTTCGCCCGGCACCTCCCAGCCGCCGTCCACCGTGGCGTCGTAGAATCCGAACGGCTTGTCGCTGGTGCCGGCCGCCCGGAGCGGGGCCTGGGCGTTGGTCTGCAGCATCGGGGTTTCAGTGGTCGGGTCGTAATCCCGGCCAGCCTCGAGCATCAGCACCTTGAGCCCGGCCATGGCGGCCACGTAGCCGGCCATCCCACCGCCGGCGCCGGAACCGACCACAATCACGTCGTAATCAGCAGCAGTCTTGCGCAACCTGGACGACAAGGCGGGACCTCCGGTGCGGGTCGGTCGAAATGCAGGCAGCCACGGCAGGGGGACAACAACGGGGGACGTCCTTATACTACCTCCCGAATCGACCATGCACCAACCCCTCCACGACTTTGGCGGGAGCGGCCCGCCGCTCCACCTGGCGGTGGCCAACGGCTTCCCGCCAGCTACCTACGCCCCCTTTGTCATTCCGCTCCTGGCCCGGCATCGGGTCTTCTCACTGCCGCCTCGGGCGCTCTGGCCCGGGATCGGTGCCCCGCCCGCCCAAGCCGGAAGCTGGACCACCCTCGCCGATGACCTCCTGGCGGGGTGGGATGCCAACGGCATCGACCGGCTGGCGGCCGTGGGGCACTCCTATGGCGGGGTGGCGTCGCTGCTGGCCGCCGTGCGGCAGCCCGAGCGTTTCGAGGCGCTCGTTCTCCTCGACCCCACCATCATGGCACCATCGGTCATGGAGCAGATCGCCGAACTGAGGCGGCGCGGCGAGACCGCTCGCTTTGCCATGGTGGACGGTGCTCGGCGGCGCCGAGACCGATTTGGATCGGTGGAGGAGGCCTACGAGTTCTGGCGTTCCAAGTCGCTATTTGAGCGGTGGCCGGACGAGACGCTGCGTCTCTATGTGCGGAGCATGACGCGTCCGGCGGCAGATGGTGATGGACTGGAACTGGCGTGGAGTGGGGAGTGGGAGGCGCACTACTACGAGTCGTTCTACGCCGAGACCTGGGAGGATGCTGCGAGGCTCTCACCGCAGATCCCGCTGCTGGTCATCGTCGGGGAAGCCAGCACCACCGTCAGCACGGAGTCCGTGGCCGAGATGCGGCGGGTCTGGCCGTGGGCCACCGTCCGCACGATTCCTGGGCATGGACACCTCTTTCCCCAGGAGATGGGGG
>JAWXBA010000064.1:0-2607 GCA_034439775.1 Gemmatimonadota bacterium
AATCCTCCCTCGCCTGATCGAACGCAAACGCGATGGCGGCACACTGACGCCGGATGAGTGGCGATGGGTCATTGACGGGTACGTCCGGAACGACATTCCCGACTACCAGATGTCGGCGCTGGCGATGGCGGTGGTGTTCCGCGGCCTGGCGCCGGAGGAGCTGACGGCGTTGACCGGAGCGATGCTCCATTCAGGCGCGCAGCTCGAATTCGGCACCTGGTCCACTCCGCGGGTGGACAAGCACTCGATCGGCGGGGTCGGCGACAAGACCTCCCTGCTGCTGGCCCCGATGCTGGCCTGCGCCGGGGTGGCGGTGCCAATGATTTCCGGGCGCGGCTTGGGGCACACCGGCGGCACCCTCGACAAGCTCGAGGCGATCCCCGGGTTTCGGACCGGCCTCTCCCTCGACGAGGCGATCGCGCAGGTGCGCCGCCTTGGCTGCGTCATGCTGGGGCAGACGCCCGAGCTGGTGCCAGCCGACCGCAAGCTCTACGCGCTGCGCGATGTGACCGGCACCGTCGAGTCGATTCCGCTGATCAGCGCCAGCATCATGAGCAAGAAGCTGGCGGAGGGGCTGACCGGCCTGGTCCTCGATATCAAGACCGGGAGCGGGGCATTCCTGACCGACCCCGCCCAATCCCTGGAGCTGGCCCGGACCATGATTGGGCTGGGTGAAGCGAGTGGTTGCCGGACGGTTGGGCTGTTGACCGCCATGGACCGGCCGCTGGGCTGGGCCTGCGGCAATGCCCTTGAGACCGCCGAGGCGATTGAGGGGTTGCGGGGAGGCGGGCCGGCAGACTTGATGGCGGTCACCTATGCGCTCGGAGTGGAAATGCTTCTGGTGTCCGGGATTACCACCGACCGCGCCGCGGCCGACCAGCAGCTCCGGGAGACCATCACGAGTGGCACCGCGCTGGAGCGTTTTCGGGCCATGGTCGAGGCGCAGGGCGGGGACCCCGACGTGGCCGACGGCCCGGGGGTGCTGCCTGAAGCGCCGATACAAGCGGAGTTCCGGGCGGTGCGGTCGGGGGTGATCGCCGCCGTGGAGCCGCGCCGCATCGGTCATGCCGTGGTGGCCCTGGGCGGCGGCAGGGTGCGCACCACCGACCGGGTGGATCCGGCGGTCGGGTTCGTCATCCCCAGCAAACCCGGAGACCGGGTTTCCGAAGGGGACCTGGTCGCCACCGTGCATGCGAGGGATGCGGGGGGAGCGGAGATCGGGCTCCGCGCCTTGGTGGAGGCAATCGTCATCGCCGACAAGGGGACGTTGACTCCCTTGATTTCTCACCGCGTCTCGGCGAGCGGAGTCGAGGTCCTGGCATGAGCGTCGGGCCGCTGCTCACCCTCCTGGCCGCCATCGGCTTGGTGACCTGGCTGGTTCGCAAACTCGCCGCCCCGCGCCGGGTGCCTCAACCCGAAGATATTGATCTGGACGCACTCGAGGCCGCCGAGCGCGAAGTGCGAGATCTGGACACGGGCGTCCGCCCGGACGATGATGTCCCGGGCTCCGATTGGGGCCCCGGGACAGCCCGGCCGCCCACCTTGCTTTGACCCCTCGGTATTGTCCTCACCCCCGGTCTGGTGCACTATTGATTGTCCCCCCTGCACGGCCTCCGGTCGAGGTCCCATGCTTCCTGCCCGTCTCATTCCGATCCTCGTGCTTTGTGGTGCCGCCACCGCCGGCTCCACCGCCCAGGCGCAACGGTCCGGGCGCCCTGCGGCCGTGGTCGGCAAGGTGCTGGATGCGGACAGCCGCAGGCCGCTCCAGTATGTTGTCGTGGACATCATCGACCAGGAACGCCGGATCGAGACCGACGCCTCGGGCAACTTCCGGATCGAGGGGCTCTCACCCCAGCTCGTAACCGTCCGGCTGCGCCAGATCGGGTATCCGGTGGTCGAGCGTTCACTTAACCTGTTCGCCGGGAGGGAAACCCAGGTCGAGTATGTGCTCAGCAAGGGGCCACCCCGCCTCGCCGATGTTGTCGTCACGGCCAACCGCTCAGCGACCAACCTCCTCATGGAGGGGTTTGAAGACCGCAAGCGACTCGGCCTGGGCAGGTTCTATGGCGAGGATGAACTCGCACGGCATCGCGAGCGCCGGATCATCGAGGTGCTCCGCGACGCTCCGGGGGTGCAGTTCGTCGCGGGCCGGGGCGGCGAGCACCTGCTGGCCAGCACTCGGAACGCGATGGGCATCGGGAGCGCCCGCACCGCCGGTGCGTGCTTCCTCCAGGTGGTGATCGATGGCATGGTGGTGTGGACGCCCGAAACCAGCGCCGAACGGGTCACCAGTTTCCCCCCGCCGGACCTTGGCCACTTCGTGGCGGTCTCGGAGTTGATCGGGATTGAGGTGTACAGCGGGGTGGCTGGTGTGCCCGTCATGTATCGCCGACAGGGGAACACCTGCGGAGTCATCCTGTTCTGGACTCGCCGCGGAGACTACGTTCCGATCATCCGTTGACACTTCAGGCCCCCCGGCACGTATTGTCTGGCAGGGCCCGCCTCGTTTCCTTTCCAGGCTGTGATTCCCCCCACGGAGGTAGCCGTGGTCGTTCCGCGTCACCCCGCGCTGCTGCTGACTGCCCTGATTGCCGGGGCGGCGCCGCC
>JAWXBA010000065.1:0-4592 GCA_034439775.1 Gemmatimonadota bacterium
CCACCGACATCGTGCCGGCCCGGGAACTCTGGACCGAGCAGGAAGCGTGGCCCTGAGATGACCACCTCGGCAAAGTCGCCCTCGGGCGCCCGGGCGCCCCGGGTGCGACGGTCGGTCGAGCCGCCGGCCCCCCGGCCGCGGCTCAAGCGCAAGCCGTACGAGACGGAACTCGAGCGGCTGCAGGGGGAGCTGGTCAAGCTGCAGTACTGGGTCAAGGAGACCCGCGCCAAGGTGGTGATCGTCTTCGAGGGGCGCGATGGTGCCGGCAAGGGCGGGGTCATCAAGCGGATCCTGGAGCGGGTCAGCCCGCGGGTGTTCCGGGTGGAGGCGCTGCCGGCACCGAATGAGCGCGAGCGGAGCCAGATGTACATGCAGCGGTATATCGCGCGGCTCCCGGCCGGTGGCGAGGTGGTGATCTTTGACCGCAGCTGGTACAACCGGCTGGGGGTCGAGCGGGTGATGGGGTTTAGCACCGAGGCGGAGTACCTGGCCTTTCGGCACGACTGCCCGTGGCACGAGGCCGAGATGATCGAGTCGGGGATCCATCTGGTCAAGTACTGGCTGGAGGTGAGCCAGGAGGAGCAGACCCGCCGGTTCCGGGAGCGGATGACCGACCCCCGCAAGCTCTGGAAGCTCGGCACCATCGACCTGGAAGCCCATCGCCGGTGGTGGGAGTACACCCGGGCCAAGGAGGCGATGTTTGCCGCCACCGACACCGAGACCTCGCCGTGGTACGTCATCCAGGGCGACGACAAACGCCGGGCTCGCATCAACTGCATCCGCCACCTGCTGAGCGTGATTCCGTACACCGACCTGACCGAGGGTGTGGTGCCGAAGCGACTGCCGGCCCGGCGCGCCAAGCCGAAAGGGATGCGGAAGTCGGGGCACCGGTATCGGTGGGTAGGATAGAAGCGAGACGCGAGACGTGAGAAGCAGGTGGCGGCCTGTTGGGGATCCTCGGTGTTGTGGCGGGTTATTAATTCGGATATGTTTATGATAATATCGTTTAATGCCACTGTTCCCTGAGTCCGGATCCCCGTTTCCGGCCTCCCTACTGAGAAGGCGGGCCACCCACCATGCAGGAGCAGCGCAATCCGGCATCCTTGCCCCCGATCATTCAGGGCGGCATGGGTGTCGGAATCTCGGATTGGCGCCTGGCCCGGGCCGTCTCCATGGCAGGGCAATTGGGGGTCGTATCCGGCACGGCCATCGACACCGTGCTGGTGCGGCGACTCCAGGACGGGGACCCCGGCGGGCACATGCGCCGAGCGATGGCCGCGTTTCCGGTGCCTGGAGTGGCCGAGACCACCCTGCAGCGCTATTTCCTGCCAAAGGGACGGCCGGCGGGCACTCCCTACAAGCTGCTCACCGTCTGTCGGAAGGGGATGCCGTCCCGACGGGAGCAGGTCCTGATGCTGGCCGCGTTCGTCGAGGTCTTCCTGGCCCGGGAGGGGCACGACGGTATCGTGGGTATGAACCTGCTGACCAAGATCCAGATTCCCAACCTCGCCACCCTGTATGGTGCCATGCTCGCCGGGGTGGATGTCATCCTGATGGGGGCGGGGATTCCGCGAGAGATCCCGCTGGCCCTGGACCGCCTGGCCCGGCACGAGGTCGCCTCGCTGCGATTTGAAGTCGACGGGTTGCCGGCAGGGGTCGAGGAGCGGCTGGAGTTCGATCCGATGCGACACTGGGCCTGGGCACCAGACCCCCTGCGTCGGCCGCAGTTCCTGGCCATCATTGCCAGCAACTCGCTGGCGACGATGCTGGCTCGCAGGGCGACCAGCCGGATCGACGGGTTCGTCGTCGAAGGCCCCACAGCCGGGGGGCACAACGCTCCGCCCCGAGGGGCTCCCCAGTTCAATACGGACGGGGAACCGGTCTATGGCGAGCGCGACGTGGTGGACCTCGGCGCGCTGGCAGAGTTGGAACTTCCATTCTGGCTGGCCGGTGGCACCGGGCGCGCGGGACGGTTGGCCGAGGCGCGGGCCGCCGGCGCCGCCGGCATCCAGGTCGGGACGCTGTTCGCGTACTGTGAGGAATCGGGAATGGCGCCGACCCTCAAACACTCGGTGCTGGACGCTGCCCTGCGGGGCGAGGTGGAGCTGCGCACCGATCCCCGGGCCTCGCCGACCGGCTATCCCTTCAAGGTGGTGCAATGGCCGGCCGACCCATCCCGTGGGGTGGAGCGGGAGCGGATCTGCGACCTGGCCGGCCTGCGGGTCCCGTACTGGACCCCGGAGGGCAAGGTTGGCTATCGCTGCTCCGCCGAGCCGGTGGATGCGTTCGTGTCAAAAGGCGGGGCAATCGAGGATACGGAAGGGCGACGGTGCCTCTGCAATGCCTTGATGGCCGACATTGGCGCCGGCCAGGTGCGGGAGGGCGGCGAGACGGAGCCGCCGCTGGTGACCAGTGGGGACGACCTCCGTGACATCGGCGGATTCCTGGCGGGCCGTGCCTCATATCGGGCCGCCGACGTACTCGAGTACCTGCAGGTCGGCGCTGCTGTGGGGGGATGACCGGCTGGTACGTCACCTTCCCTGATTCGCGCAGGGCACACCAGCTGAAGGCGCCCCGGATTTTTCGGGGCGCCTTTCTGCCGATGGGGGCCCGCCGGGTCGCCTCAATCGCAGGCCGGCGATACTTTCCCCGGGGCTACTGCGATCAGGGTGACGGAGTAAGTCGGCCCGCCGATCTCGAAATCTCACTGTCTGGAGCACGTATGCGCATTCGCCTTGCATCGACCGGCCTCGTCATGGCCATGGTACTTGCCGCCCCTGCGGTTGCCCAGGGGCCCGGTGGTGGCGGCGCGGCGCGGGCCCAGATCGGGCCGGGGGAGGAGTGTCCGGCGGGGATGACCGAGGTGCGGCCCCGCAGTTGTCAGGCCCCGGCGTTGCCGCCTCCGAGCATCGTGGACTACCGACCACGGTCCACCCTGGTGGTGCCGGAGCATCCGGTTCCCCGGGCCAAGTATCCGGTCATCGATTTCCACGGGCATCCCCAGGGGTTGCTCGGCTCGAGTGAAGCGCTGCTGCGCATGGGGGCGTCGCTGGACAGCCTGAACGTGCGGCTGATGCTGGCCGCCAACAACATCTCCGGCGACGCGCTCAAGAGCACCATGGCCACGATCAACGCGACTCCGGCCATGAAGGACCGGGTGCGGATCCTGACCGGGATCGATTTCCGCAATGTCGGGCCGGGGTGGGCGGAGCGGGCGGTGGCGCAACTCGAGGCCGACGTGGCGGCCGGCGCAGTGGGCGTCGGGGAGATTGGCAAGGGGTTTGGCCAGACCATCATGAAGGCTGACGGCACCAGACTGGCGCTGGACGACCCGGCGCTCAAGCCGGTCTGGGACGCGGCGGCACGCCTCCGGCTCCCGGTTTTCATCCACACCGGTGACCCGTCGGAGTTCTACCAGCCGCTCGACTACAACAACGAGCGGTGGCTGGAGCTGGCCCTCTTCCCGGGGCGGGAGATTTCGCCGGATCAGCATCCGCATTTCGAGGAGCTGATGGCGGAGCGGGACAATCTCTTTCGCGGCAACCCGCGGACCATCTTCGTGGCGGCGCACATGGGCTGGCACACCCAGGACCTTGGCCGGCTGGGACGGATGTTCGATGCGATGCCGAATCTCCACGCCGAGCTGGGAGCCGTCCTCTACGACATCGGTAGGCAACCGCGTTACGCGCGCGATTTTTTCATCAAGTACCAGGACCGGATCCTGTTCGGCAAGGACTCGTACCAGCCCGAGGAGTATCCCTATTACTGGCGGGTGCTTGAAACTCGGGACGACTACTTTGACTACTACCGCGATTACCATGCGTTCTGGAAGCTGTACGGCATTGACCTGCCGGATGAGGTGCTGAAGAAGGTGTACTACCAGAACGCGCTGCGGATTGCCCCGGCGCTGCCGCAGGCGGGGTGGCCATGAGGGTGCCCGGCGGAGGCGAGAGGTGATCGGTTGGGGGGTTTTTGGGGCCCCCCTTCCCTTTTTCGGGCCGGGGGCAACGGGCCGGCGCGCGGCATGGCTTATGCCCTTTTGCCCTGCTGCCCTATTTCAGGAGGGGACGGCGCCACCAATCCCCTTGCCGGTCGGGCCGAACCGATCACCGTAGCGGGTGGGGTGAATGTCGAGGGGCCAAGGCCAGATCGAATCTCAATGAAGGGAGCACGGTGAGCCTCGAGGACCCGGATGAGTACGGAGTCGGTGGCGCGACGGCTGGGACAGTTGGTCTGGCTGACGGAGGACCAGCCATGAAGCGGATCCGCTGGGACCTGGTGGTGGCCCTGGCCCTCGTGGTGGCGCACATCATCGCCGTGTGGGGATATACCGGCCTCTGGTGGGGCGACATTGGCCGATGGTCGCACGAGGTGGAGCGGTTCGCCGCCGGGGAACTGCCCTACCGCGATTTTCAGTGGCACTATCCGCCGCTTGGGCTTTGGGTGGAGGGATTCGCCGCCCGGCTGGTTGGGACCGATCGAGATCCCCTGGGCGCCATCAACGCGGTCCTCGCGATCCTGATCGTGCTGGCCTACGTCCGGTACGCCCGCCAGGTAGCGAAGGGCTCCGGGGTTGGGCTGATGGCGGTGGC
>JAWXBA010000066.1:0-13906 GCA_034439775.1 Gemmatimonadota bacterium
AATCTGGCCACGCTGCGAATCGCGGCACTGGGCATGCTCCTGCCCGCGGCACTTGCCGCGCAAGTTGAGCGGCCGGGCGTGCGGCTGGAGGAGGCGATCCTGATGGCGGAGCGGGTGCAGCCGTCGATGGTCCAGGCCCGCACCGGCATCAACAACGCCATGGCACGGCAGCGAGTCGCCAAGGGTGCCTTCCTGCCGAGCCTCAGCTTCTCGACCAGCGGCAATACCAGTTTTTCCGAGGGCTTGTCCCGGGTGGACCAGGCCAGTGGACAGGTGATCAGCGGCAATACCATCACGACGGGCTTCAATGGTTCGATCAGCACCGGCATTGACCTCTTTACCGGGTTCCGCCGCGGCGCCGATCGGAACGCGGCCGACGCCCAGTACGAGGCCGCCGAGGCGTCGTTGACCAACGTGACCTACCAGCAGAAGCTCACCACCACGAACCAGTTCTATGATGTCGTGGCGGCCGAGCAGCTGCTGGGCGTGCGGCAGGCCAGTCTGGTACGGGCACAGGAGCAGTTCAACGTGGCGGTCACCCGGCTGCGCGCCGGCGCGGGCACCACCTCGGACTCGCTCCGGTCGGTAGTGACGATGGGCCAGGCCCGCCTGGCGGTCATCACCACCGAGACCCAGCTGGCCAGCGCCGAAGCCAATCTCGGCCGGCTGATCGGTCGCGAGGGTCGGGTGCGCGCCATCGCGGACTCCACGCTGTGGACGATTCTCCCGAACATTGACACTACCGGCCTCCGGATCGAAGCGCTCAACAAGGCGCCGTCGGTGCAGGTGGCCAATGCCAACCTCGATGCCGCCAGCGCGTCCCTGAAAGCCGCCAAGTCCGCCTACTTCCCGTCGCTCAGCCTGTCGGCGTCCAACAGCTTCAATGCCAACGGCCGCAACGACTACACGATCTTCCAGTCGCGCTCGCTCGGCTTGAGCCTGAGCTGGAACATCTTCAATCGGTTCAGCCGCGAGCAGAGCATCCAGACCCAGATCTCCTCGCTGGAGAACTCCGAGGCCAGCCAGGCGGAGGCCCGTCGCCAGGTCTTGGCCAGCATGACGGTCCGGCTTGCCGAGCTCTTCGCGGCGCGCACCCGGATTGAGATCACCACCTCCAGCGTTGCGGCAGCGAACGAGGACCTCCGCGTGTCGCAGGAGCGGTACCGCCTTGGCCTGGCCACGATCGTCGAGTTGCTGCAGTCCCAGGAGGCGCTCAATCAGGCCGATGTCGATGCGGTCAATGCCCGCTTTGACTACCTGCGCGCCAAGGCCCAGATCGAAGCGCTGATCGGGAGGCCGCTGTGAGCCCCGCCGTAATTGAGGCCAGTGACCGCATCTCCCGGATTCCGGGCGAGGTCCCCAGCGATGCCATCATCGTGATCCGCGGCGTGACTCGTGAGTATGTCATGGGCGCCGAGACGGTGCGGGCCCTGCGCGGTGTGGACATGGTCATCCAGCAGAATGAATTCGTGGCCATCATGGGACCGTCCGGCTCGGGCAAGTCGACGCTGATGAACGTGATCGGCTGCCTCGACACCCCGACGGCCGGCGACTACTGGCTCAACGGCCACAAGGTCTCCGAGCTGAGCGATGACCGGCTGGCGCGGATCCGCAACAAGGAAATCGGCTTCGTCTTCCAGACCTTCAACCTGCTGCCCCGCGCCACCGCGCTCCAGAACGTGGAACTGCCGATGGTCTACGCCGGCGTCGGGACGAAGGAGCGCCAGGCCGCAGCCAAGGTCGCCCTGGATCGAGTGGGCCTCGGCGACCGGATGAACCACCGTCCCAACGAAATGTCCGGCGGCCAGCGGCAGCGGGTGGCCATCGCCCGCGCCCTGGTCAACAATCCCAGCATCATCCTGGCCGACGAACCGACCGGGAACCTGGACTCGGTAACGAGTGAGGAAATCCTGGCACTCTTTGAACGGCTGCACGACGAGGGTCAGACGATCATCCTGGTCACCCACGAACATGATATTGCTGCCCACGCCCGCCGGCAGGTCCACCTGAAGGACGGCACCGTGGAGCAGGACTTCCAGACGGAGAGAACCAGCTGATGCGGATCCAAGTGCTTGCCCTGGCATCCCTGATCGCCATGGCGGGATGCAAGGAAGAGGTGGTGCCGATCACCTATGAGTCGGTGCCAGTGACTCAGCGGAATATCGTGGTGGCGGTGCGCGCCACTGGCTCGATCCTCCCCGACACCCTGGTGGAGGTCAAGTCCAAGGCCTCGGGCGAGATCCTCCAGATGCTGGTGGAGACCGGCCAGGTCGTCAATCGCGGCGTGCTCCTGGTCCGGGTGGACCAGCGAGTGCCCAAGAACCGTCTGGCCGAGGCGGAGGCCCAGCTCGACGTCATCCGGACCCGCCTGGCTACGGCAGAGTCGCAGTGGCGGCGGTCCCAGGAGCTGTTCACCAACAAGGCGATCACCGAGCAGGAGTATGAAAACGCCCAGCTCGCCGTGGCCAACGCCAAGGCGGCGGTGATCAGCGCCGAGGTCCAGGTGCAGACTGCGCAGATCGCAATGTCGGATACCGATGTGCTGGCCCCGATCAGCGGCACGATCCTTACCAAAAGCGTCGAGCGCGGTCAGGTCATTTCCTCCCCGAGCAGTGACGTGGGTGGCGGCACGGTGCTGTTGACCATGGCCGACCTGGACTTGGTGCAGGTACGGACCCTGGTGGACGAAGTGGACATTGGCAAGATCAAAGAAGGCCTCCGGTCCACCGTCACGGTGAATGCCTATCCCAATCAGCCGTTCCAGGGCGAAGTCCTCAAGGTGGAACCCAAGGCGGAAACCGCCCAGAACGTCACCATGTTCCCGGTCATCATCCGGGTGGCCAACCGTCAGGGACTGCTCAAGCCCGGCATGAACGCCGATGTGCAGATTCATGTCGGCCAGCGCGACAACGTCCTGGCGGTGCCGAACGCGGCACTCCGGACCGAGCGCGATGTCGGCTCGGCTGCGATGGTCCTCGGCCTCAGCGACGAGCAGTTGCAGCCGATGCTGGTGACCGCCAAGGCGGTGCGGGACTCGCTCGCCGCCCGAGCGCGACCGGCCGGCGACTCCACCGCCCGGGCAGCCCGACCGGCCGCGCCCCAGCCTGCCGCGGGCAAGGCGGCCGGCGCGACGATGGAGTTCATGGGGCAGTCGATCACCCTTCCTGAGGGCGTCACCGAGGCCCAGGTAACGGCTGCGCTGGGCCGGCTGCGGTCGCAGCAGTCGACCGACGCCGACCGGGCCTTGATGGCAAAGCTGCGGCCAGCCGGTGGTGGTAGCGGTGGTGGATTCGGCGGCGGTGGCGCCGCTGGTGGTGGCGGCCGCCCCCGCGCCTCGACTGTCGACTTCCAGTTCGGCGGCAGTTACATCGTGTTCGTCAATCGGGGCGCTGGGCCGGAGCCGGTCTATGTCCAGACCGGACTCACCGACCTTGACTACAGCGAAGTGGTCCGGGGCCTGGTCGCCAACGACCAGGTCTTGCTGTTGCCCAGTGCCAGCCTGCTCCAGTCCCAGGAGGAGTGGCGGGACCGGATGCAGCGGATGACCGGGAACTCCGGCGTTCCGGGCATCGGGACCACCAGCACCGGAACCGGCACGACCGCCCGGCCGACGGGCACCACCGGCGGTGGGCCGACGCCGCCCACAGGCGGAGGCCGGCCATGATCATCGGCGAGATCATCAAGGTCGCGTTCCAGAGCATTCGTGCCAACAAGCTCCGGGCCATTCTGACCATGCTCGGTGTCATCATCGGCGTCGGGGCCGTCATCGCAGTCGTGGCTCTTGGCACCGGTGCCCAGCGAGCCGTCGAGGCACGCATCGAGGCGATGGGCGCCCAGCTGCTGACGATCTCGCCAGGCCAGTCGTTCATGGGCGGGCGCGCCAGCGAGGTGCGGGTATCCCTCACGGTTGCCGACGCCGATGCCCTGCGCGACCAGGGGCGCGGGCTGGCGGCCGTCGTGCCGGAGATCCAGCGCTCGTTCCAGGTCAAGTATGGTGCCAAGAACTTCAACATCAACATCCTCGGCACCACCCCAAACTATGTCCCGGTCCGCAACTACGAGGTGGTGGTTGGCCGAAACCTGACCGAGGGAGATGATGGCGGCCGGCAGCGCTATGCCCTGCTCGGCGCGGACATTCCCAAGATGTTCGGCGTCAATCCGATTTCGCTCATCAACCAGACGATCCAGATCCGGGGGCAGCCGTTCGAGATCGTCGGCATCCTGAGCGCCAAGGGGTCCCAGGGGTGGTCCAACCCGGACGAGCAGATCATTGTGCCCTTGAGCACCGCCCGGTATCGCCTGATGGGCAGTGATCGCCTGCGCAACGTGGCGGTCAAGGTGGCCGATGGCGTGCCGCTGGAGCGGGGGATGGTGGAAGTCGAGCAGATTCTCCGGTCGCAGCACAAGATCCGGCCCGGCGGCGCCAATGACTTCCAGATCATGAATCCGCAGGAAATCCTGCAGACCCAGCAGGAAACCACCGAGACCTTCGGCCTGCTGCTCACCAGCATCGCCGCGGTGTCGCTGATTGTGGGTGGCATCGGTATCATGAACATCATGCTGGTGTCGGTGACGGAGCGGACCCGCGAGATTGGTATCCGGAAGGCGCTCGGCGCCACCAAGTTCAACATCCTGTTCCAGTTCCTCACGGAGGCCGTGACGCTGTGCATGCTGGGAGGGATCCTGGGTATCGGTGCCGGTGCCTGGGGTGCCGCGGCGATGTCCAAGTACCTGGGGTGGAGCACCGTCGTGTCCCCGGTGGCGGTGGGTGTTGCGTTTGCCTTCTCGGTGGCGGTGGGGCTGTTCTTCGGACTGTGGCCTGCCAAGCGGGCGGCCGGGCTCAACACGATCGACGCCCTGCGCTACGAGTAGTTCGCCGCCGTCGGTTGCGGCTGGCTGGCGCGGGGCGTTCTTCGGGGCGCCCCGCTCTGCTTGGTGGCTGCGGGCGGTGGTGCCCGGGTATTCTCCAGCGCCGCCATCACCCACCCCGTTGACTGCCGGGAGGCAGTATTCCGACCCCCAGCGCACCATCGAGCCACTTGCGTCGCCTTCGCTGGCCCCTGGCCCTTACCGCCGGGCTCCTGCTGGCCCAGACTTTCCCGATCGGGGTGCTGAGTGACCCGCTCGGGGTTCCTCTGGATCCGGCATGGCGGTTGGACTCTCCCTGGCTCTACACGCTTGGCGCACCGCTCTTCTCGCTCTGGGACAACGTCGCGATGCTGTCCCGATCCCGGCTGACGGGTTTCCTGTTGGGGCTTGCCGTGGCCTACCTGGCCTGGCGGCTGCTGGAGCGGCGGGTTCGGCGAGTGCGGATGCGCCGGATTGTCCTGGAGGAGTTCCGGAGCCTTATCCTGGCGCTAGCCGGGTTGGCGCTGTTCGTCGGGGTCGGCATGGCATGGAATACCCGGCCGGCCCGTCGCCTCATTGGCCTGGGTGGTGACGAACTGACCGTCGAGATCCACAGCCACACCAACGTGTCCCACGACGTAAAGTCCTGGCCGGTGTCGTCCTTCGACGCCGAGGCAAGCCTCCAGTGGCACCAGCGTGCCGGGGTCGATGTCCTGTTCGTCACCGACCACAACCTGACGACCGGGTGGGAACGGCTGGGGCCAACGCACGACTCCGGCGGGGTGCAGGCATGTCCCGGCATCGAGATCTCGGCCTATGGTGCCCACGTGGTGGTGCTTGGGACTCCCCTTCCCGCGGACCCCGCAGCATATCGTGGCTCGATCGAGAATCGCAGCCGACTCTTTGCCGAGGTGGCCGCGACGCCCGGCGCCGTGGCGATCGCCTCGCTACCGGAGTATCGCGGCGAAGCCGCCGATTTTCTGTCCGAGGGCGCCGGTGGATTCGAGATCGTGAACGCCTCACCCAAGGCCAATGAGTTCACCCGCGTGGAGCGGGACAGTACGGTGGCCTTGGCGCGGGCGCATGGGGCGACCCTCGTCGCGGCCGGCGATCAGCACGGCTACGGCGCCACGCCGATGGCCTGGAATGTCCTGCTTGAGCCGGGATGGCGGCGCCTCGGCGGTGCGCTCTGCGCCACCGTCGTGGCCCGGTTCAAGGCGGGGGGGCCGGAAGCCGTCCGGATGGTGGAACGGACTCGCCTCAGGCCCGACCACTGGCTGCCGGGATTCCTGACCCCACTGGGTGTGCTCTGGCTGGCGTGGGCGACGCTTCCCCTGGCGGGCGCCGTCAGCTGGCTGGCGTGGATCTGGGCGATCGCCGTGGGGAGCGACATGGCGCGTCGCGGCTTGCGGGAGCGCCGGGCCCGGGCCATACTCTCAGCCGTCGGGCTCCCCTTCTCTCACCCCGCCGGGAAATAATGAACCGATCTGTCTTCCGCGGCACGGGCCGCGCACTGCCGGAGCGGGTGGTCACCAACGCCGACCTGGCCGTGGTCATGGACACCTCGGACGAATGGATCCAGACCCGGACCGGGATTGCCGAGCGCCGCTGGGTGTCGCCGGGGGAAACGGGGACCGGCCTGGCCAAGCTGGCAAGTGAACAGGCGCTGGCGGCCGCAGGGATGAGTGCCGCCGACTTGGACGGGATCGTGTATGCGACCTCCACTCCGGATCATTTTGCCCCCGGGAACGGGGTCTTCCTGCAACGGGAGCTTGGCGCCGGTCCGATCCCCGCGATCGACATCCGGACCCAGTGCAGCGGCTTCGTGTACGGGCTCTCGGTAGCCGATGCCTTCATCCGGAGCGGTTCCTGGAAGCGGGTGCTGGTGGTGGGGCAGGAGATCCAGTCCACCCGAATGGATGTGTCCACCGAGGGACGCAACACGGCGGTGATTTTTGCCGACGGCGCCGGCGCCGCGGTACTCGAAGCGAGCGAGGATCCTGCCCGCGGGATCCTCGGCTTTGACCTGCACAGCGACGGCAACTACGCCGAGAAGCTCTGGGCCGATGGTCCCGGCGCCATCTACCATCCGAGCATTACCCACGAGCAGCTTGATGAGGGCCGCTACTGGCTGCAGATGGACGGCCGTGAGGTGTTCCGGCATGCCATTACCAAGATGCCGGAGTCGGTGCGCGCCGTGCTGGCCACGACGGGCGTCGCGCTTGAGGACGTCAAGTTGGTCATCCCCCACCAGGCCAACCTGCGGATCTCGGAAATGGTGCAGAAGAGCCTGGGACTGCGTGATGACCAGATTTACAACAACATCATGCACTACGGCAACACGACCGCAGCCACCATCCCGATCGCCCTGGATGAGTGTGTCGAGGCTGGCCGATTGGAGCCGGGCGACCTGCTGGTGATGACGGCGTTCGGGTCGGGATTCATGTGGGGGAGTTGTGTGGTGCGGTGGTAGGGACAGCGGGTCAGCGGGTCAGTGAACTCCGGGGGGATGGTTTGGCATGCGGCTGATGCCCCACATCGCGTTGATCGGGGACTACGACGCCGAGGTCGTGGCGCATCAGGCCATTCCCCGTGCCCTGGAGCTCGCGGCGAACCTGCTCGAAGTTCGGCTGGACTGGGACTGGATCCGGACCGATTCCCTGGACGCCGACCCTACCACAGTGCTCGGCCCCTACTCCGGATTCTGGTGCGTTCCCGCCAGCCCCTACGCCAGTTTCGAGGGCGCCCTCGCTGCCATCCGCTTTGCCCGTGAGAGTGGCCGTCCATTCCTTGGCACCTGTGGCGGATTCCAGCACGCCGTCATCGAGCATGCACGAAACGTCCTCGGGATGACCGCCGCCTCTCATGCGGAAGTCGATCCCGGTGCCGAAGGGAGCGTCATCGTGCCCCTGGTTTGCAGTCTGGTGGAGAAGTCGGGTTCCGTGGTTCCGGGAGTGGGAACACAGTTCGCGGGATACTGTGGCGACCTGGCCCTCACAGAGCGATATCACTGCAGCTATGGCCTCGACCCTGCCCATGTGGAGCGCTTGCAATCCAGTGCCCTGCGCGTTTCAGCGTATGACGAAGACGGCCAGGTCAGGGCGGTGGAGCTGACCGATCACCCGTTCTTCATGGCCACCCTGTTCCAGCCCGAGCGGGCTGCGCTCGATGGGCAGCTTCACCCCCTCATTGCTGCATTCGTCGGCGCTGTCACCGCCGTCGCCCCGCCACGGCCCACCCCGCTCGCCTTTACCTGAACTGCGATGGCGCTCTCCCTGAAGCTGGCATCCAAATCCGACGCCGCTGCGATCGCGGCGATCTATGCGCCCCACGTGCTTGGCTCGGCCACCTCGCTCGAGCAGGTGGCCCCCGATGCCGACGAGATGGGGCGCCGGATCGCCGCGCTGCAGCAGACCCATCCCTGGTTGGTGGCTGAATCGGGCGGTACGGTGGTTGGCTACTGTTATGCCTCCCCCCACCGGCCACGCGCTGGGTACCGCTGGTGCACCGAGGTGTCGGTGTATGTGAGCCCCGACCAGCATCGGGGACGGATCGGGCGGGCGCTGTATACCGCGCTGTTCGAGATTCTCGTCCTCCAGCAGTACGTCACCGCCTACGCAGGGATCACCCTCCCCAATGAGGCGAGTGTCGCCTTCCATGAGGCGATGGGATTCGAGACGATCGGGATCTACCAGAACATCGGTTTCAAGCTTGGCCGGTGGCACGATGTGGTCTGGTATTCACGCCCGCTGGTGGCGGCGCCGATGGACCCAGAGGAGCCGATTCCGCTCCGGATGCTTCGCGAGGTCGGCGCTCTGCCCGGGTATGTAGGTTGAAGGACTACTGGGGACGACAAGTCCAAGTGTAGGTAGTGTAACGAGTTGGAAAACTGCCTTTGGCGCTGGAACGCTGGAGAAACTTCATTGTGCTGTGTTGCGTACTGCAACATACTGATTGATCGGCTTCGCTGAGGAGGGAACCATGATTGGACTGATCATTACCATTGCGGCCGCTGCCGCCGGATATATCCTGACCCGCGACTTCGTGACTCGGCGGCTGCGCTTCGTCGAATCGATCCAATCGCCGCTGGCACCGATCGCGGTGGCCGCTGTCGTGGCCCTGGTGGCGTGGCCGTTTGCCATGCTCCCTTTCATCACCCAGATGACCGCCGCCGCCACCGCCATTGCCGCCGGGTTCGGGGCCTCGAGTGGGGCGAAGGCGATCCGGCGCCAGGACATGCTGCCGGCGCCGAGGAGGAGGTAGGGGCCAGTCAGCAGGTCGGCCTTGACGAGGCGTGCGCGAATTCACACCTTCGGCCCCCCTGCCCCGCCTGACTATCTTCCCCCCATGGCAACCATCACCTGCGCCCGCTGCGGGCTCGACAAGCACAAGCAGCCGTTCCAGCTTTTCCAGAATGACCTGGGCCGACGGGCCTTCGAGACAATCTGTGTGGACTGCTGGGGGGAGTGGCTCAAGCATCAACAGGCGCTGATCAACCACTACGCCCTGAACCTCCGCGAGCCGAAGTCCAAGACGTTCCTGTTCGAGCAGATGGAGCAGTTCCTCTTTACCAGCGCAGCCCAATCCTGAAGGTGGCATCGACCGCCGAGCCGCTCGGCTTGAGGTCTTCGGTCAGCGCCAGGATCAGCACGGGGCCGGTCGGACTCGGCCGGATCAGGAAACCCATGTCCCCCGTCATCTCTGCGCGGTCGTAGCCCTCCACCCCGGTGTCGCGGTATCCTGCCGTCTGGTAAAAGCCGTTGAAGAACATCGATTGGTTTCCCCAGAACCGCAGGCTCAGTCCTGAACTGAGCGCCCAGAAGATGGTCTTCTGGAACTCCTCCAGCTCCCCATGCCGCGGGGCCCAGCCAAGGCCCACGCTCCCCTCATAGCGCAGCCGCTCCGAAAAGTTCCGGAATCCGGTGATGGTGGCGTTGCCGGTAACCACACCGCGGCTGTAGCCCCGTCCGGCGGTAGAGGTGGGGAGGGTGACGTAGAGCAGCGTCTGCACCGACGGTGAGTTGCGTACCCCGGCGCCGAGCTTGAGGTCGCCGAGTGAGATCGGGGAGTCGTTCCATTCCCGCTCCACCCCGTCCTTGAACCGGCCGCGATAGGCAAACTCGTTGGAGGGGCGCTGCTCCCGGGCCGCGACCCTGAGTCCGGTCACGTCATGGTACCAGTTGTAGAATCCGTCCATGACGCCGGCGATGGCGCTGTTCACCTCGGCCGAGACCAGCACGAAGTTGGCGGGACCGTAGTCCCTGACCAGCGTCAGGTTGAGCCGGAGCACTTCGGCGTCGAGCAGGAACGGGGTGGTCGGATCGCTGGCAGCAATCTCGATCAGGCTCGACCAGTCGAACTGCGCCGTGGCGCGCCAGGTGGGAGCGGGGCCCACCATCGATTGGAAGTACAGGGCGCTTCGGCTGGTGGTGACCGGATTGATGGGGACGTAGGTCGGGAGGGATTGGGCGTTGCTGCTCGAAGCGCCGGCCACCACGAGGGCGGCCAGCGCTGAGAGGGTTCCGAATCGATGCACGCGGGCTCCAGTCAGGGCAGCCGGTAAGGTATACCGGCGGCCCCTTGCCGTCACTCCCGCGTGCCGATGGTGGCGCTGAGGGTCTGCTTCTGCTTGTTGCGCTGGATTTCGAGCTTCAGCGCCTCGCCGGCCTCGTAGCTGCTGAGGATACGCATGGCGGTGGACGGCGTCGACACCCGGCGTCCGTCGATGGCCAGCAGGACATCGCCGCCCTTGAGGCCGAGGGATGAACCCTCACCAACCCGGACCACCAGCACGCCCTCGGAAGTGCCGAAGTAGGCACCGAGCTCGGGGTTGATCGGGGCCAGCTCCAAATCGCCGAAGCGGGTCCGGGTCCGGAACTCAAGGGTGCCGCTGAGCGGGGGCTCGGTCATCCCGAACGGCAGGGTGCCGCCAGGTATCCGCTCCACCAGGACGCGGCGGTCGTCGTCGGGGCGGCTGAAGATCATCCGACGCTCGCCCTCGAGCAGGTCGCCCAGGGCAATCGGTTCGTTGCCGGTCACCAGCGAGGCGGTGCGTCGCTGGTTGCCGCGCTTGTACTCGATCGACACCGTCACATCGGGCGCCAATCGGGAGGCGATCTCCACCAACCGGAGCGCCGGGATCGACTGATCTGCCTGGACCTCCGTGGGGCGGGGCCCGGTGGTGACGGCGGTGCCGTCGAGCTTGATGATGATGTCGCCGGACTGGATCCCGGCCTTGAAGGCGGGGCCGCCGGGGGTCACCGCTTCGAGGGTGGCGCCGACCGAGTCGTTGGGCTGGGCCTGCATGAGCACTGTGACGCCCAGGCGGGCACGCCGGGAGTAGAGCAGTTCCATCAGGTTGTCGCCGGCCACTTCCATGCCGTTGATGATGATCCGCACCGGCTGCTGCTGTTCGGTCAATCGGCGGACGGTCACCTGGGCCGAAAGGGCCGGTGCCATCAGGGCGGCGGCCACGAGGGCCAGGCGGATCGGTCGGGTCAGGATGGTCATGGATCTATTCCCTCTCGGGGCTCAAAGCCCCGCGTAACTGGCACGGGTTACATGGACATCCACCAGCGCGTCGAGCAGACCCACCCGCTCACGCCAGAGGCGCAACTGTTCGATCAGGCGACCTTGTTCGTTCATCAGCCCGGCGGCCTGGAGGTCGCGATCGACCAGCTGGAGCCGATCCTCGAGCCGTCCGGTAATGGTGGCGGTGCGGCTGTCGAGCACCCGGTTCTCCGGGCTGATCGCCACAAGGGCGCGTTCGAGCTGCTGCGAGCGGGTAATCGTCTCGATCAACTCATTGGACAGCGCCGCCTCTGCCGCGCCGCGCGGAGCCGGGGCCGGCCGCACCACTGCGAAGAGCGCCAGCGAAGCGGCCAGGGCCAGGCCACCAAGTCCGGCCCACCGCACCCGCTTGCGGCGGCGATCGGCCACCAGATGGCCGCGGACGGCATTGAACCGATTGCGGGCTGGACGCAGGGTCGGCAGGGCACGCAGCCGAGCCACCCGCTGGTGCAGCCGGTCGAGCTCGGCGCGGCAGGCAGGGCAGCTGCCCAGGTGCTGGCGGGCGGCGTGGCTGCCCGGTTCGGTGCTGGGCTCCCGGAGGGCCACCAGTTGTTCCATCGTCAGGTGATTCATACTGCCACCTCCTCACCCAGCCAGCCGCGAAGCCGGGTATGGGCCCGCGCCAACTGGGACTTCGAGAAGCTCGCGGTCTTCTCCATCATCGACCCGATCTCCTCATGGGTATATCCCTCCACATCGTGCAGCCAGACCACTGCCCGGGATGTCGGCGAGAGCCGTTCCATCGCCGCCTCGAGATCCATCCGGAGGGCGGCGTCGTCCCGTTTCATCGGGGCGGCCTCTTCGAACAGCTCGTCGGTGTCGCGGTACTTGTTGCGGCGCAGCTTCATCAGCGCCTTGCTCGAAGCGATCGTCCGCACCCAGGCCCAGATGGAGCCGTCGCCCCGGAACCGGCCGATGCTCCGGAAGACCTCGATGAAGGTCTCCTGGAGTACATCTTCGGCGTCCTCGGTGGTGCGGCAGATCCGCCGGGCCAGGTTGTACACCTGCGGCTCAAAGGCGCGGTAGAGCGCCTCCTGGGCCGCAGGGTCACCGGCACGAAGCCGGGGGAGCGCTGCGTCCAGTTCCATCGCCCCGAAGGCGGTCATGGTAAGCGTCCCTGTCTGCACGCCATAAAGATGCACCCACCGGTTGGATCGTCGCAGGGGGGCGGGGAGGACGGATAGGGCGGTGAGGACGGTAAAGCCGGTAAGGACGGCAAGGACATGGCTGGGTCAGGTCGCTGGGACCATCCTGCGGACTCTTGGTATTGCCATATCTCTTTGTGTGATAACAAGTTAGACCACGTTTCTCGGAGGGGCGGCTCCTCCACTGTAGAACCGCGCCGCCCGCGCCAGGATCTCCGCCAGTCGCACCACCGAGTCCAGCTCCACATACTCGATCTCGGCGTGTGCACCGGTCCCAGCCGGCCCGATCATCACCGTCTCCACGCCCACCGCCTTGAGCAGCGAGGCGTCCATCCAGTACGAATGCCCAATCACTGCTGGGGCCTGCCCTCGCACCGCGGTGGCGGCCGAATGCACCGCCCGCACCAGTGGCGAATCGGGGTCCTGCTCGAACGACGGCCGGTCCAGCAGCAACCGAGCGCTGGCCTTGAACGTCGAGTCGGCGGCGCCGAGCGCCGTCAGGAGCCGGTTCACATCGGCCATGGCACCGTCGGCGGATTCACCGGGAATCAGCCGGCGCTCCAGTTCAATCCGGCAGCGGGCGGCGTAAATCGATGGCCCGCTGCCGCCCTGGATGGTGCCGACATGCTGCGATCCTGCCCCCAGCAGGGGGTGGCGGCGGCCCGCCGCGATCCGTGTCGTCTCCTGCTCCAGCGCCACCAGCACCCGCCCCATCATGGTGTTGGCGTCGACGCCCTCCTCGGGCCGGCTGCCATGCGCCGCCCGTCCCTCGGTCACGATTTCGATCCAGCAGAACCCCTTGTGCGCCACGCCCAGGTCCAGCTCAGTGGCCTCTGTGACAATGGCACCGGCGGTCCTGAGCCCCTCCTCGAGCAGCAGCTGCATGCCTCGGCTCTCGGTCTCCTCGTCGGCCACCGCCACGACGTAGAGGTCGCCCGCCAGAGACTCCCCTTTGGCAAGCATTCGCGCGGCGGCCAGACAGGCGGTGAGTCCGCCCTTCATGTCGTAGCTGCCTCGGCCGTACATCCGTCCGTCCTGGACGGCGGCGCTGAATGGATCCTCCATTCCCGACACGCCGACAGTGTCGAGATGCCCATAGAGCATCAGCGACCTGCCACCTCCACTGCCGGGGAACCGGCCAACGACACTGGCCCGACCAGGCGCGAACTCCATGGTCGTTGTCCTGGCCCCCATTTCGGCCAGCAGCGACTCGACACGGCTGGCGACCACAGCCTCCGAGCTGTCGCCAGCCCCAAACGCCGGGTTGATGGAGTTGATCCGGACAAGTTCGGCCAGGGTAGCGTGGATGTAGTCGCGGTCGGGGGGCATAGGGGGAATATGGG
>JAWXBA010000067.1:0-12008 GCA_034439775.1 Gemmatimonadota bacterium
GACTGGGTCCGGGTCCGGCTGGAGGGGTGGGTACGGGCCGCCGACCTGGCCAACCCGCGCGACGCCGATGTCCCCAGAGTTACTGCTGAGGACCTCCGCCTCAACCCCGAAAAGTTCGTGGGCCAGACGGTGGACTGGCGGCTCCAGTTTCTGGCGGTCCTGGTGGCCGACGAACTGCGCCCCGAGTTGCCGCCCGGAGCGCCGTTCCTGCTCACAAGGGGCCCCCTGCCCGAGGCCGGCTTCGTCTATGTGATCGTGACGGCGGCGCAGGCGGAGCGGTTCCGGCAGATGGCGCCGCTGGACGAATTCGAAGCCCGGGCGATCATCCGGGCCCCCAAGACCCGCTATCTTCCCAATCCGGTCATTGAGCTCCAGGGTAACCCGTAAGCCAGAAAGACGGCCATGAACGATCAGTTGCGGGAGCGGATTCAGCGCCGTCTGGAAGCCCTGAGCGACGAGCGCGGGTACCAGATCCTGGATTACGTGGAGTTCCTGGAGAGCAAGTACGCCGAGCGGGCGGCCCCGACCGGCATCCTGGCGACGATCTCCGAAGGGATCGAGGACACGATGCGGGCCGCCAAGGTGCCGATCAACGCCATCCGAACCACCACCGGGCTGGTGGACAGCGCCGCCAAGATGATGCGGGGCGTGGCTGCGGCGGCGGGTTCGGTGGTGGACGAGGCGGTCAAGGTGGCGACCCCGTCGAGCGCCAAGCCCTCGCCGGTTCCCCAGGCTGATGGGGCTTCCCCATCCACCGAGAAGCCACCGGCATGACCTTGCTGCTTGCGCCCTTCTGGCGCGGCGTCTAGAATCAAGGATGTCTGTACTACGTTCGGGCGCGGGACTGACATTTGACGATGTCCTCCTGGTTCCCCGCCATTCGACCGTCCATCCCCGGGACGTGTCCACCGCCAGCTTCCTCACGCGCCAGATCCCGCTCCAGATCCCCCTGATTTCGGCCGCCATGGATACCGTGACCGAGTCTGAAATGGCCATTGCCATGGCCCGCGCCGGTGGCATCGGGGTCATCCACAAGAACATGGCGATCGACCGCCAGGCTGCCGAGATCGACCGGGTCAAGCGCAGCGAGAGCGGGATGATCCTGAACCCGATCACCCTGGGCCCCGACCGGCCGGTGCGCGAGGCCCACGCCCTGATGCGGCGGTTCCGGATCAGCGGGGTCCCGATCGTCGATGGCCAGGGCCGCCTGATCGGGATCATCACCAACCGCGATCTCCAGTTCGAACGCAACCTCGACCAGCCGATTTCCCAGGCGATGACCAAGGACAAGCTGGTCACCGCGCCGGTCGGCACCGACCTCGATGAGGCCGAGCGGATCCTGGCCCGCCACCGGATCGAAAAGCTGCCGGTGGTGGACGCGGAGGGAGTCCTCAAGGGACTCATTACCGTCAAGGACATTTTCAAGCGCCGGCTACATCCCAACGCCAACAAGGACCAGCACGGTCGGCTCCGGGTGGCCGCGGCGCTCGGCGCCGGTCCCGATACCCGCGATCGTGCCAAGGCGCTGCTCGGCGCCGGCGCCGATGTGCTGGTGGTCGATTCGGCCCATGGCCACTCCGATGGCGTGCTCCAGACCCTCGACATGCTCCGCCAGGCGTTTCCCGACACCCAGCTCATCGGCGGCAACATTGCCACCGAGGCAGGGGCCCGCGAAATGGCGCGCCGCGGCGTCGATGCCATCAAGGTCGGCATCGGGCCGGGTAGCATCTGCACCACCCGGGTTGTCACCGGTGTGGGGGTGCCGCAGATCACCGCCATCCAGGATGCGCTGCGCGGGGCGGGGGATGTCCCGATCATTGCCGACGGCGGGGTCAAGTATTCCGGCGACGTGGTCAAGGCGCTCGCCGCTGGTGCCGCATCGGTCATGATGGGCTCGATGCTGGCCGGCACCGAGGAGAGCCCGGGCGAATCGATTCTGGCCGAGGGACGCCGGTTCAAGATGATCCGGGGGATGGGCAGCCTGGCCGCCATGCAGGATGGCTCCGCCGACCGGTATTTCCAGGATGGCGAGTTGTCTCCCTCCAAGATGGTCCCCGAGGGGATCGAGGGGCGGGTCCCTTACCGCGGCCCCGTTGGCGACGTACTTTTTCAGATGGTCGGGGGACTACGGAGTGGTATGGGGTATTGTGGTGTGGCTGATATCGGCGCACTTCAGACCGATACGGAGTTCCTGCAGATCACCGCAGCCGGGTTGCGGGAATCGCATCCACACGACGTGACGATTACCCGTGAGGCGCCCAACTATAGCACGTGAGAGTTGGGAAGCGAGAAGTGCGAGGTGAGAGGTGAGAAGAGGTAGGGGCCGCCCCGGCATCATCTCACGGCGCCGGTCGCAACACCCTGACAGGCAATTCCGTAGGGTTCTGAAGGGTCCGGGTATTTCGACTCTGTCCAGCAAGGCAATCTGACATCTCGCAGTCTGTCCGGTCCACCGGACGGAGGATTCGTGAGCGACGCAGCCGCCCCCCGGGAACAGTGGGGTTCGCGCATCGGCTTGATCCTGGCCATGGCTGGCAACGCTGTGGGCTTGGGGAATTTCCTTCGGTTCCCGCGCCAGGCAGTGGACAATGGCGGCGGGACGTTCATGATCCCGTACTTCATTGCCTTCCTGCTGGTGGGCATCCCGCTGATGTGGATCGAGTGGGGGGTGGGGCGCTACGGCGGCCAGCGCGGTCACGGCTCATTGCCCGGGATGTTCCAGAGCATCTGGAATCACCCGGTGGCCAAGTACCTCGGCGTGCTGGGGCTGTTCCTGCCGGTCGTGATCATGACCTACTACTGCTACATCGAGTCATGGACTCTGGCCTGGACCTGGTTTGCCGCCACCGGGCAGACCCAGGGGCTCGACCAGGCCGGGATGCAGGCCTTCTTCGGCAGCTACATGAACCTCCAGAACGGGTCGGTCCACGGATTCTGGACCCCGTTCCTGTTCTTCTTCATCACCATCAGCATCAATTTCTGGGTGATGAGCAAGGGGATCTCCGGCGGCATCGAAAAGCTGGCCAAGATCGGGATGCCGGTCCTGTTCATCTTTGCCGCGCTCCTCGTCATCCGGGTCCTGACCCTCGGCGACCAGACCGTCCTGATCGACGGGGTGGCCACGGTCACCAACCCGATCCAGGGCCTCAACTTCATGTACTCGCCCGACTGGTCCAAGCTGGCGGAGCCCAAGGTATGGCTGGCCGCCACCGGCCAGATCTTCTTCACCCTCTCGGTCGGCATGGGCGCCCTGCAGGCCTACGCGTCCTACCTGACGAAGAAGGACGACATCGCCCTCTCGGGCATCGCCACCGCATCCACCAATGAGGCCGCCGAGGTGGTCCTGGGCGGGTCGCTGGCAATCCCCGCGGTGGTGGCGTTCTTCGGCGTCACCGGGGCCATCGCCATTGCACGGCAGGGGGGCTTTGATCTGGGCTTCATTGCCATGCCGCTGGTGTTCAACCAGCTTCCGGGGGGCGCGGCGGTCGGCACCGCGGCGGGGGTCATGTGGTTCGGGCTGCTGTTCGTTGCCGGCATCACCAGCTCGGTGGCGATGGCCACCCCGGCGCTTTCGTTCGTCGAGGAGAATTTCGGCTGGACCCGGAAGCAGACGGTGCTTGCCCTGGGGTCAATCGCGCTGACGCTGGGCTGCCTTCATATTGTGTACAACACCCGCGGCTTCCTGGACGAGTGGGACTATTGGGCAGGGACCTTCGGCCTGGTGGTGGTGGCGCTGATCGAAACGATCCTCTTCGTCTGGGTCCTGGGCCCCGACCGGATGTGGAACGAGCTGCATCAGGGCGCCACGATCAGGATCCCCCGGTTCTACAAGTTCGTCATGACGTATGTTACCCCGCTCTTCTTGATCGTGATGATGATCTGGTGGACGGTGCAGGATGCGATCCCGACCCTCCTGATGGGGGGGGAGACTCCCGAGCGGGTCACAGTGCGCTGGGCGTCCCGCGGGGTGATGGTGGTGATCCTGCTCCTGCAGCTCTGGCTCATCAAACGTGCCTGGGCCCGTCGCGCCCTGGCAGGAAAGACCTGATTGCATGAACACTACTGCCCTGATCTTCATGGCCGGCGCCTGGGCCTTCGTGATCGGCCTGATGTCGTGGGCCTACTGGAAACTGCTCAGCACCCCGCAGGACGAACACCTCCCGCCCCCCGGTTCGGTGCCCTGAGTACCCTGGCCGGAGCGATCGCCACTATTCACTTCACCCCGGGAATCCCGAAACGATGACTCTTTCCGCTCGCCTTTCGCCGGTCCTCCGACGGCTCCTCGTTGCCCTGCCTCTGCTGGCGCTGCTGCCGCTCCGCGCGGCTGTGGCCCAGGATCCGGCCGCCGGGGATGGCGGCATCATGGCCGCCATCGATGCCGGCGCCGGCGTGTTCGTGAACGCCCTGAGTGCGGTCTTCTTCTATGATGTGATGTTCTGGGATCCCGATCATGCCCTCCCGCTGGTGGTGCTCTGGCTGGTGATCGGCTCGATCTTCCTGACCATCAGGATGGGGTTCATCAACATCCGGGCGTTCAAGCACGCCATCAACGTCACTCGTGGCAAGTACAGCGACCCGAACGATGCCGGCGAGGTGTCCCACTTTCAGGCGCTTGCCGCCGCGCTCTCGGCCACGGTCGGCCTGGGCAACATCGCGGGTGTGGCGATCGCGGTGAGCATTGGCGGGCCGGGCGCCACCTTCTGGATGATCATCGCCGGCCTGATCGGCATGAGCGCCAAGTTCGCCGAGGTGACCCTGGGCCAGAAGTACCGTGAGTTCCGGCCCGATGGGCGGGTCATGGGCGGCGCCATGTTCTACCTCTCCAAGGGACTCGGGGAGATGGGCATGCCGAAGTTTGGCCGGGTCCTCGCCGTGAGCTTCGCGATCCTGTGCATCGGCGGCTCACTGGGTGGTGGCAACACCTTCCAGGTCAACCAGTCGATGAACGCGATGCAGGAGACGATGCCCTGGCTCCTGGCGCAGCCGTGGGCCTACGGCCTGGTGATGGCCGCCCTGGTCGGGCTGGTCATCATCGGCGGCATCAAGCGGATCGCCCAGGTGGCCGAAAAGATCGTCCCGGCCATGGTCGGGATCTATGTCGCCGCCGCGCTCTACATCATCTTCAGCAACTACTCGGCGATTCCAGCCGCCTTCGGCACCATCTTGAGCGGCGCCTTTACCCCGGAAGCCGGCTACGGCGGCTTCATCGGCGTGCTGGTGATGGGCTTCCGCCGGGCGGCCTTCTCCAACGAGGCCGGTGCCGGTTCGGCCGCCATTGCCCACTCCGCCGCGCGGACTCCGTACCCGGTACGAGAAGGCGTCGTAGCTCTGCTCGAGCCGTTCATCGACACCGTCGTGGTCTGCACCATGACCGCGCTGGTGATCGTCGTGACCGGCGCCTACAACAACCCGGCCTACGCCGACCTCATCGCCGGCAGCCAGGGTGCCGCGCTCACCTCGCGCGCCATGGGCGAACACCTGACCTGGTTCCCCTACATCCTGTCGGTCTGCGTGCTGCTGTTCGCCTTCTCTACCATGATCTCCTGGTCGTACTACGGTGAACGGTGCTGGGCGTATCTCTTCGGGGATGGGGCGACCCGCTCATTCCAGATCCTGTTCGTGGTCTTCACCTTCCTGGGTTCGATCATCTCCTCCCAGAACGTGCTGGACTTCGGCGACCTGATGATCCTCGGCATGGCGTTCCCGAACCTGATGGGCGTCTACCTGCTGAGCGGAAAGGTGCGCGCCGATCTCGACGCCTACTGGAAGATGTACAAGGCCGGCGAGTTCAAGGTGTACAAATAGGGACCTGTATGGCTCGGAGTGAATGACAGTTCCCAGCAAGGTAGGCGGGAAATGTACGGCGCCGTGCGGAGGAAAACTCCGAGTAGGGTAGGCGGGAACTGTACGGTTCCGTGCGGTTGAGATCTCCGGGTATGGTGAGCGGGAACAGCCCCAAGGGCGGTTCCCGTTTTCCATTTCCAGGACATTGCCGGATCCCGGTGCATTTCCCGCCCACCTTGCTAGGAGCCATCCCGTAGTCAGGTCTGGACAGTTCCCGCCCACCGTCCTGTGAGTTGGGCCATTCGAAGATCCGTACAGTTCTCCCCACTGGTATTATCTTGGCCCCCATGAGCATTTCCCTCCCCGCCGAGAAAATCCTCGCAGCCCAGGCCATCAACGCCCTGCTGGTCCCCGGTCGCCGCATCGTCCTCACCACCCACGTCAATCCCGATGGCGACGGCCTCGGCAGCGAGGTCGGGCTGGCGCTCTGCCTCCGGACCCAGGGGGTGGATGTCGTCATTGCCAACCCGACGCCGACCCCGCCACGGTTCGAATTCCTCTTCCGCGACCACCCCGGGCTCGACCGCACTGCCGACGCCGTCAAGGTTCTCCGCCGAGCCGACGCGATCGTGGTGCTGGATATTGCCGATCTGGGACGGCTCGGCATGCTCGGCAGCACCGTTCGCGATGCCGGGGTGCCGGTGGCCTGCGTAGACCACCACGTCAGCCAAGGGACCCTTCCCGATGGCCCGCGGTACGTGGACGCCAGAGCGGCGGCCACCGGCGAACTGATTTATGAGATCGCCAAGGCCTGCGGCTGGCCGATATCCGCCGAGGCGGCCCGGGCGTTGTATGTGGCGCTGGTCACCGATACCGGTGGGTTCCGGTTCTCCAATACCCATCCCCGTACCCTGCGGATTGCCGCCGACCTGCTCGAGACCGGGGTCGACCCCGAATCGGTGTACCTGGATGTCTACGCCAACGCCCCTGCCGGTCGGCCCCGATTGCTGGCCGAGGCGCTGCAGACGCTGGTGGTGGAGGAGGACGTTGGTCTGGCCTGGGTGACGGTGCCACCGGGAGCGGTGGAGCGGCATGGCGTCACCGCCGACGACATTGAGGGGATCGTGGAGTTCCCGCGTTCGATTGCCGGGATGCGGATGGCGATGCTGTTTCGTGAGATCCACCAGGGCCGGGTCAAGGTGTCGCTCCGGTCGGTGGGGAACGTGGACGTGGCGGCATTTGCCAAGCAGTTTGGCGGCGGCGGCCACACCAAGGCGGCTGGGGTCTCGCTGGAGGGGAGCCTGGCCGAGGTTCAGGAACAGGTGCTGGCCGCGGCCCGCGAATACCTGATGGCGGCGGCGCTGGGGGCGTGATTCGGCGCGGTCTGGTTATATTCCGACTGGATTAGTAGGAATACCACGGGTGGGTTCTTTGCACGGCCTGCCGGGCTCGTTTTTCTGAGACAGGGACCATGACAACGCAAGTGAACGTGCTGGACCGGATCGAGGCGACGCTGGATACGATGCGCCCGTACATCTCGTCGCATCGCGGGTCGGTGGAGATCATCGACTTCGACGAGGGCGACGGGACGCTGCTGCTGCGCCTGGGTGGGACCTGCCAGGGGTGCGCGGCGAGCACCATCACGCTCAAGCAGGGGATCGAGGTCCGGATGCGTGAGCATGTCCCCGAGGTTCGGAACGTGGTGGCGGTCTAGGCGTTCCTGGTTGGCCTTGGCGTCAGGGCGCGTTGGGTTTGGGGTATCCGCAGATTACGCAGATGAACGCAGATTGTTCGATGCCGTGGTTAGCGTGGCTCGAAGTCGGGATCGTACGTGTTTTGGTGAACAGCACGCCCGAAATGAGCTCCGGTTCTGAACGGGTTCATGCAGTTCAACCACAACGCCGCCATTCTCACTTGGCGCGTGATCTCCGGTGGACTCGGAGCAATCTGCGTTCATCTGCGTAATCTGCGGATTCTCTTGTTTCAGCCACACACAAACTTTTCATGCACCACCGCAGAGGAAAACCGTGACGAACACACTCGAGGGCCGAGTCATTGCGGCGCTCTCCAAGATCCAGAATCCCCGCCTTGAAAACGACCTCTTCTCCGCCGGGATGATCCGCGACCTCCAGGTCTCGGATGACGGCTCCGTGGCCGTCACCATCCTGCTGGGCCGCGAAGACCCCGGCACCCTGGTGCGCGAGGCCCGCAAGGCGATCAGTGCCCTGGAAGATGTCCGTGCCGACGGCATCAAGATCGCCGTGACCGACCCCGCCGGCCCCACCAAGGCAACCCATGGCCCGCCTCAGTCGGTGGCCACCAACGTTCCCGCCCAGACCCCGACCGAAATCCCCGGGCTCGGCAAGGTCATTGCCATCTCGTCCGGCAAGGGCGGGGTGGGGAAAAGCACCGTCGCGGCCAACATGGCGGTGGCGCTGGCCAAGGCCGGCTACCGGGTCGGGATCATGGATGCGGACGTGTATGGTCCCAACATTCCGCGAATGTTCGGGGTGTTCGAGAAGCCGCCGGTGGTAGACGGCAAGATCATTCCGCTCGAGGCCCACGGCGTCAAACTGATGTCGATCGGGTTCCTGATCGATCGCGATGCGCCAGCCATCTGGCGTGGCCCGATCATCATGAAGATCATCAACCAGTTCCTGCGCGACGTGCTGTGGGGCGAACTCGACTACTTCCTGGTGGACATGCCCCCCGGCACCGGCGACGCCCAGCTCTCGCTGGTGCAGTCGATCGCAGTCAGCGGGGCGATCATCGTCACCACGCCGCAGGAAGTGGCGGTGGGCGACGCGCTCCGCGGTGCCAAGATGTTCGAGAAGGTCAACGTGCCGGTGTTGGGCATTATCGAGAACATGAGCCCGTTCACCGATCCGGCCACCGGCGCCAAGGTGAGTTTCTTTGGTGAGGGTGGCGGGCGACGGCTTTCCGAGGAGCTCGGCGTTCCGCTGATGGCGGAGGTGCCGCTGCAGCCCAAGCTGGCGGAGCAGGCCGATGTCGGCGAGCCGATCATGGTGGCCGCCCCGATGAGCCCCGCGGGGCAGGCGCTGCAGCGGGCCACCGAGGCGTTGATCCAGCGCGCCGCCGAAGTGGGCGTGGTGCTGCCGATCATGCGGGGGTAGTACGGGCCGGGCGTGCCCGGCCCGTTGTACCGAATCCATTTGGGGCCGCCCGTGGGCGGCCCGTTTGTTTGGTACCCACGATGACCCGTACGGGCCGGGCGTGCCCGGCCCATAGGGTTGGGTTCCCGTGATGTAGGGGCGCCCTATAGGGCGCCCCTACCGTATTCCTGCGGTGGGATTGGTCGATTGCTCCGATGGAAAATTGGGATCTGATCGTCCGGGCCGATTGGAATCGGCCCCTGCATCGTGACTACATTCGGTCCCGCTGACCCGCTGACCCGCTGACCCGCTGACCCGCTGACCCGCTGACCCGCCGACCCGCCGACCCGCTGACCCGCCCTACCCCGGTTCCACCGCCAATCCCATCCCCGCGGTGTTGGCCCGGATTCTCACGTCCAGGGTCAGTACCGTGACGCGCCCAAACCCCTCAAGCGCCAGCGCTGCCGTGGCGAGGTGAAGGGCGTCGAGGGTACGTACTGGTTCGGAGGGGAAGGGTGCGCCAGCCCGCGCCAGGACGCGGTCAGAGAGATCATGGAGATCCCACCGCGCTTCGGCCAGTTCCAGCAGCCTGAGCGCCGCCAACTCGTCCGTTGCACTGATGCGACCCATTGCCCGTGCCCGGGCCAGTGTCCGAGAGCACTCCACTCCGGTCAGCGAGGACGTCACCACCCGCTCGGCCTGCTCCAGGATCGCCCGGACTGAGTCGCCAGCGGGTTCCCCGAGCAGCCACGCCAGCACTGCGCTCGATTCGGCGTAGACGATCACCGTTCGTCGCGCTCGGCATCGAGGAGCATTCGCGCCAGTCCAGGCGGTGAGGTGATCGGTGAGCGGGGGTACGGAGTGCTCGATGGTTCTGCCACCCGAAGGTGCCCCGCGCGCGCCAACCGGGTGATGCCGGTGGTCCCTCGTCCCACTGGAGGCAGCCCAGGGGCACCGGGAGCACGCAGCTCGGCCACCACACGGCCGCGGTCCGTCACCAACACCACATCGCCGCGCTGGACCTCGCGGAGTACTGCGCTCAGGTGAGCCTTCAGCTCACGGATGCCGACGGTTCGCATATTTCAATGTAGTCACAGATGACTACGTTGGCAATTGTGTGCGCTGGGCCCGCCGAACCGTACCGCACCAATCTCGGCGTCATCCCGAGCCGAAGGGGCGCTGTGCGTGGGTTCCCCGCGGCTGAAGCCGCGGCTCGGCCAAGTGCGTCGCTGAAGCGACGGAGGGCCCCGCTGCCCCGCCTTCCCTCTGGACGCCCTCTCTCCCAGCCCCTACCGTTGAGTCGAGAGGGCACCAATTGGTTGTGGCCAACCCCACCCCGACGAGACCACCATGCTCGAGCTCAAGACCGGTGCTGCCGTCGTCATGATCATTATTTGCGTCGCGGGACTGCTCAGTGAGCGATGGAATGTCCCACCGAGCCCGCTTGGCACAATCTTCTGGCTGATGCTCTGGTCTGCGGAAATCTCCTTCCTTCAGGCCATCACTTCCAACCCCGCCTGGGAATGGTTCCTGGTTGCGGTGGAGTCTGTGGTCGTCATCGCGCTGCTGGTGGCGGTGGTGCAGCTTGTCCGGCGGAAGAAGGAGCAGGCGCTATGAGGCGGTGGCGTCAACGTAGCGACCTCTGCTGCATTGTGCTTGGCGTCGCGATGCTTGCCTGCTCCGCTCCGAGCGCGGCCCCATCTGATGCTGCCATGGTCCGGATCTTCTCCGAGGCCGATTACAACAACCTGCCCCAGCTCGAGCTCGGGACGATTCGGGCCGTCTGTGAGGCAGACGACCCTCGTTGCGATCTGGGCCGCTTCGCTGGGGGCACCATCACCGGCCTCGGCGATCTAGTGTTTTGGGAATCAGAGGGGTTGGTCTACCGCCTCGCAGGTGCAGGCGGAACGCCCCAACAGGTTGGGGCCAATGGGTCGGGGCCGGGCGAGTACCGGTACGTCTTGTCGCTCCAGGTTGGCTCGAAAGACGAGATTCAGCTGTATGACGCCGCCCAGCAGCGCCTGCTGGAGTTTACGCCAGATGGCGAGCCGTTGCGAACGTCTCGGATGGCCCTTCCGGAGGGGTTTGTGGATGGCCGGCTCACGCCAGTGGGGTTCATATCCCTCGCGACCAGTCTGTCAGGTCCAGATCGATCGGGGGACTCCGCCCGTGTAGCCCTATTTCACCTCCAGCCCGAGGGAGCGCGGCCGCTCAAACTTGCGGTGTTGCCGATCAGTCAGCGTGCCTACCGTTTGGCCGACATGCGGCCGCTTCCGAAATTGTTCGAGGCGATGCCACAGTGGCAGATCAGCATCGATGCGCGCATTGCCTACTCCAGTGGTGACCGTTGGGAAGTCGATCAGTTCGACTCGACCGGTGCCCACATCAATAGGGTGGGCTTTGTTCATACGGCAAGGCCGGTAGAGGCAGCCGAGGCCGAGAGAGAACAGGAGCGCCGCAGGCGCGGGATTGGTCGGGTCCAGGCGCTTCACTCGGCTACTCAGCATCCAGCCATCACCATGCTCCGCCTGCTCGACAACGGTCAACTGTGGGTGCGGGAGTCTCCTGACGTGGCCGGAGACGTCGTGTCATGGATCGTCTTTGATCCGGACGGCACCCCCATCGGGCGGCTGGTCCTGCCGGTCGAGACGGAGATCCTGGCCGGCCGGGATTCAACGGTGCTGATCAATGCGCCGACTGAGGGTGGGCTGCTCCTGGTCAGGGTCGTGGCGTCCCCTGGTGCCGGCTCGCGCTGACCGTGGGGGTGAACAGCGCCGGGTCAGAACCGCTGGAGAGGAGCGTGGTGCTGGAGGCCGGTGCAACCGGGGAGGTACCGATCGTCTTGGTCAGGATCCCGGAACCGGGGAACACTCCCTAAGTCCGCGCGCGTTTCCACGGGCCAGTTACCACCGACTCCTGCGTTCCTCTCTCTCCGCACACCCATCCGCCCTGACCGCCCACCGGCTACCCCTCAGAACCCACGCCGATTTCTTTCGGTCCCGCTGTCCCGCTGTCCCGCTGCCCCACAGCTCCGCTGGCTCGTCCCAGTGCTTTCGGCGCCGCCGTCCCGCCTCGGTGCGCCCATCGGCTGGCGGGGGTTTCAGGAGTCCC
>JAWXBA010000068.1:0-4215 GCA_034439775.1 Gemmatimonadota bacterium
CCGCCACCGTGCCGGGCACGCCCACCGCCAGCAGCCCATCATGGTTCGAGTTGTCCCTGACCTTGCCGTCGGGACCCAGATACATCCGCTCGGTGGCGGCTGCCGGGGCCTTTTCGCGGAAGTTGAAGGTGGTGGCCATCCCGTCGGCGCCGTGATACACCAGGAACCCGCCGCCACCGATATTGCCGGCGGAGGGAAGCGTCACCGCCAAGGCAAAGGCGGTGGCCACCGCGGCATCGATCGCGTTGCCGCCGGCCATCAGCACGTCGCGTCCTGCTTCGGAGGCCAGGTAGTGGTTGCTGACCACCATGCCGTTGCGGGCGGGGGCCTGGGTGCGTCCCGACTGGGCGGCTGCCGGCGCCACCAGGACGGCGGCGAGCAGCGACATGATCAGCAGGCGGGCAAGACGCGGTATGGCACGCATGAGCAACTCCGACAGCTTGGGGTAGGCAGGTGGGGTGCAACCCGTGAAACGTGGCTCCGTTGCGGTCTCGCGCCAAGGGCCAGGGGGCGGGTAGCTTTTCAGGCTGATGGAGACCCCCGCCGCAGTTCCCCCCCGCATGGCCGCCGGCACCGGCTCGGCGCTGGCCGCCGCGCTCGGCTTTGCCTCAGTCAGCATCATCACCTCGCTGGCGCTGGCCGAGAATCTGCCGCTGGCGGGGGTGCTCAGCTGGCGGTACCTGCTGTCCTCGGTCATGCTGCTGGCGTGGCTGGCGGTGGCGGGCTGGGAAATGCCGAGTCGGCGAGACCTGCCGCGCCTGCTGCTGATTGGCGGCGTGGGGCAGGGAATCATCGTCTACCTGGCGCTCTCGGCCCTCAAGTACATCAATCCTGCCACTCTCGGCTTCCTCTTCTTTACCTTCCCTGCCTGGGTGGCGCTGGTCCAGGTGGTCCGCGGCGCCGAGCGGTTCGACCGTCGACGGGGCTTGGCACTGGGGCTGGCGCTGGGCGGGGTCGTGGTCATCGTCGGGGCACCCACCGCGGCCGATCTCGATGGTCGAGGGGTGGCGCTGGCGCTCGGTGCCGCCTTTTTGTACGGCATGTTCATCCCGGTGCTCCGCTGGCTCCAGGCCGATAATTCGATCACCCTCACCACCACCTGGACCAAGATCGGCGCGGCGGGCATGCACCTGGTGGTCTGGGGGTGGCAGGGTGGCATCACGATGGCCCTTTCCGGCCGGGCCTGGCTGCTGATCGGCGCGCTGGCGTTGTTCAGTACCGTGATTCCCTCGCTGTTCTTCCTCAAGGCCATCAACCAGATCGGCCCGGTGCGCACCGCCATTGTCAGCACGGTGGAACCATTCCTGACGGCGATTCTTGGCGTGGTGATCCTGTCCCAGGGGCTCTCACCCACCACCGCGGTGGGTGGGGCGATGATCGCGCTGGCTGTCTGGATCCTGCAGGGGGTGGGCCGAGGGTCTGTGTCCCCGCCGGCCCCAGAGTCAGGGTAAACACCGGCAAGGGGATCCGCAGATTGCGCAGATTGGTCGGCTCACGACCTGCAACGGAGTCCGTAGGTGCCGGGCCTGCCTGGCCCTGCAAAAAGGGAATCCACAGATTACACAGATTGACACAGATTGTTCCGGGTCCGTGGTCAGATCCTTGGTTGGGATGGCTCCTGGGCTTTTTTTTGTACACAGCGTGTCCGCAGCAGATCCGGGTCGGTGGCAGCCGATAGGGAGTGGGGCCGGACGGTAAGTGCAGTTCACAAAAAATGATTCCGAGCATTGCGTAGCATTAGTGGCTGCCCAGGAATTGACCAATCCCTATAGTCTGTGAAATTTGTGGATCGACCATGCGGGCCAGGCAGGCCTGGCCCCTACGGACACAATGGCAGGCCGTGAATGGAGCAATCTGCATCCATCGGCGTAATCTGCGGATACTTTCCCTCTGAACGCTGTCGGCGAGACCATGCCGTCGTGGCACATCACACGTGAGGTTCCTTCCCATGATCCGTTTCCGCATGGTACCCGATTCCTGGCGGCGGTCCTGCGCCATCCTGACACTCTTCCTGGTCGCCACCCAACCAGCCGCTGGCCAGGGCACCACCCTGACCCCCGCCCAACTTGCCCGGATCGACAGCGCCTTCGTGCAGTATCAGCGGCCGGAGAGCCCCGGCTGCGCGCTGGGGGTCAGCCGAAACGACCAGATGGTGCTGGAACAGGCCTGGGGCCATGCCGAGCTGGAATACAGCATTCCGATTTCGCCGGCCACCATCTTCGAGGGCGGCTCGGTGTCCAAGCAGTTCACCGCCGCCGCGGTGCTCCTGCTGGCGCAGGAGGGCAAGCTCTCGCTGGACGACAATCTCCGTCGCTGGGTCCCCGAGATTCCGGATTACGGCACCCCGATCACCATCCGGCACCTCCTGAACCACACCAGCGGACTCAAGGACTGGGGATCGATTGCTGGCATCGGCGGGTGGCCGCGTGGCAGCCGGATCTACACCCATGCCCATGTCCTGGAGATTCTCGGCAGACAGGGATCGCTCAATTACACCCCCGGCGCCGAGTACCTCTACTCCAACAGCAACTACAACCTGCTGGCCATTATTGCCGAGCGGGTCAGCGGCGAGTCGCTGCCAGCGCTGACCAAGCGGCTCATCTTTGACCCGCTCGGCATGACCCACACCAGCTGGCGCGACGACTTTACCCGGATCGTGCCGGGGCGCGCCCAGGCCTACGCCCGCGCCGCCGATGGCTGGCACCTGGAAATGCCCAGTGAGAACGTCTACGGCAACAGCAGCCTGCTCACCACCGTGGGCGACCTGCTCAAGTGGAGCGCCAATACCGCCCACATGCGGGTCGGCGGTCAGGCATTCCGGGCCGAACAGCAGCGCAAGGGCCGCTTGAACGATGGCAGCGACATTACCTATGCCGCTGGCATCCAGATGACCACCTATGCCGGGATGCCGGAGATTTCGCATACCGGCGCCACCGCCGGGTACCGGGCCTTCCTGGGACGGTATCCGGAAAGTGGCTGGGCCATTGCCATCCTCTGCAACGCCTCCAATGCGGCGCCGGGGCCGCTGGGCCACGCCGTGGTCGATGCCGTCCTCGGCCGGCCGCCGACCCGCGCTCCCTCAGTCGGTCCCTCGGCGACCCTGACCATCGCCCCCGTTCAGGCGGCAGCGCTGCGGGAGTTTGCCGGGCACTACCGGTCCATCGAGGCCGACGTGACGCTTGAGGCCGCAGTGCAGGAGGGCCGGCTGGTACTGCTGGGTACGCCGAGCCGGCGGATGGTGCTCACCGCTGGCGGCGCCGATCAGTTCAACGCCGGTGGCAACGGGATTGTCTTTACCCGCAACCCCGCCGGAGCAGTCGACGGGATGCTGTTCACGGTGGATCGCGCCCGCAAGGTGAAATTCGAGCGGGTGGAGGGCAGCGGAGGGCCGAGCCAATGACCCCGCTCTTTGCCAAGCTCAACCTCGGCGCCCATCGCACCATGTCCGAGTTGACGTACCAGATCCGACTCAACACCTTCGGACCCACTGACCCACTGACCCACTGACCCACTGACCCACTGACCCACTGACCCACTGACCCCCGCGAGGAGTTGCGATGCCCCGAAGCAAGAACACCATCCTGATCGGTGTCGGCGGACATGTGGTGGCCCTCGATACCAGCACCGGCACCGAGCGGTGGCGGACCAAGCTCAAATCTGCCGCGTCGACCATCACACTCTGGGACACTGGCGACCAGGTGTACGCGGGTGTGAACGGCGAGTTGTACTGCCTCGCCACCGCCACTGGCGAGGTGCTCTGGCACAACAAGCTCAAGGGGTTGGGATTGGGGTTGGTCTGTTTTGGCGCCACCAGTGATGTGCTGGTGGCCGCCGCGATCAACGCCGCCCGCGCGGCGGCGGCCAGCGGCTGAGGCCAGACAGTGCGACGGGAGTGTGGTTCCCGGCATCCTCAGGGACGTCTCCCCGCTGCATCGTCCTGCAAAGTGGCCGACATTCCGCCACAGAAAGAAATCATGCCCCGAATCCCGATGCTGCGCCCACCGACCTTGCCGCTCGCATTGCTGGTGCTGCTTGCCGGCGCGCCGGTCGTCGCCCAGACCGCACCGCCCGTGCCGCCGAGGTCGGTCGGCGACACCTCGATCTTTGCGCCACTGGCGCTGCCGACCGCCAACCCGTATCGGGCCGGCAGCGGCGCCCCCGGGAGCCGGTACTGGCAGAATCGGGCCGACTATGTGCTCGCGGCCACCCTCGATA
>JAWXBA010000069.1:0-3360 GCA_034439775.1 Gemmatimonadota bacterium
CCCCTGCCCTCTATCTTTCGGGATTGGCAGCTGCCGAGTGGGGAACCAATGGGGTTCCCGGCCAGACCAAGCGTATCGTGGGGTAGAGTGGCTCGAAGAAAATCCGGTTCGCGTTCATCCGGCCCCTCCAACGGAGCCGCCGCCTCATCCACCGTGCTGCGCCGGTCGGCGGGGCGATCCTATCAGGGCCATCGCGAATGGCTCCTCAGCCTGCACGGTCCAGTCTGCGCCTACTGCGGGGAGCGGACCCCTCCGGAAACGATCACCCTGGACCACGTTCGGCCCCGCCGGGGCCAGTCGGCCTACGACCGGCCCGACAACCTGGTCCTGGCCTGCCGCGACTGCAATTCGGCCAAGGCCGACATGCCCTTCCTGGCCTTCCTCCTGGCGCGCCGCTCCCGGGGCGTGTACCTGCTCCACTACGGCGAGCACCTCTCCGAGCCGATCCTGGACCTGGCCCGTCAGGCCAGTGAGCGGGACCTCGAGGGGGACGAGTAGGGCAAGGGAACTGTACAGCTCCGTGCCATGGAAGGTTTGGTGTGAAGTGAGCGGGAACTGTACAGCTCCGCAGCGAGGCAGGCGACGGTGGATGGTGGGCGGGAAAAGCAGACAGCGTTGTTCCCGCCTACCCTGGACGGAATCGTGATCAGCGCGGAACCCTATAGGTCCCGCTCACCATACACATGTCCTTCCTTCAGACCTCGATCTACAGTTCCCGCCTCAATTCCGCGTGAACGACGGCCTCCTCGACAATCCGCGCCTGTTCGATCACGTGGGCCTGGTGGTATCCCTCCGCCGGGCTGGCCCGCTCGGGTCGGCCCGCGTAGCGGAGCTGCCGTCCCTGCAGCAGCGGAGCCAGTCGCGGCGCCACCCAGTTCCATGCCCCCATGTTCCGCGGCTCCTCCTGGGCCCAGACCACTTCGGTCACGTTCGGGTAGCGGCCCAGGAGTTCGCGGAGCTGGCGCTCCGGGAATGAGTACAGCTGCTCCAGGCGGGCCACGGCAGGGCGTGATCGCTGGGCCTGTGCGCCGGCCGCCAATTCGTAGTACAGCTTGCCGGAGCAGAGCACCAGGCGGGTCACCGCCCCGTGGTCCGCCATGTCCGGATCGTCAAGCACTGGCTGGAACGCGCCCTGGGTCAATTCGTGCAGATGCGATCCTGCCTGCGGCAGCCGCAGCAGGCTCTTGGGCGTAAAGACCACCAGCGGCCGCTGCCGCTGCCGGCGCGCCTGCCGTCGAATCAGGTGGAAGTACTGGGCCGCGGTGGTGCAGTTGGCGAGCCGCATGTTGCCCTCGGCGGCGTTCTGGAGGAACCGCTCCAGCCGTGCACTCGAGTGCTCGGGGCCCTGTCCCTCATAGCCGTGTGGCAGGAGGAGCGTCAGCCGGCAGGTGACCCCCCACTTGGCGCGACCCGCCGAGAGGAACTGATCGATGATGACCTGGGCCCCGTTGATGAAGTCCCCGAACTGGGCCTCCCAGATCACCATCGCCTCCGTGGCGGTGGTACTGTAGCCGTACTCAAATCCCAGCGTCGCCAGCTCGGAGAGCGGGCTGTTGTACAACTCGAACGACGCCAGCGAACCGGGCAGGCGCTGCATCGGGGTGTGCCGCGCGCCGGTTTCGGCGTCGGCAAAGACCAGGTGCCGGTGACTGAAGGTGCCCCGCTCGCTGTCCTGCCCGGTGAGCCGGATCGGGATCCCCTCCGCCAGCAGGGACGCGAAGGCCAGCGCCTCGGCCTGCCCCCAGTCGATGCCCCCGTCTGGGCCCATGGCGGGAATGCGCCGTTCCAGCTGCTTCAGCAGCTTGGGCTGGATCGTGAACCCCATCGGAACGGCCAGGAGCTGGTCATTGAGGGCGGTCAGCATGTCGCCCGGGACGGCGGTTTCGACTTCCTGCCAGAGCACCTGTCCCACCGGCGCGGTGTCCCCGTGGGTCTGGGACAGGCTGGCCTTGAACCCTTGCTGGGTATCCACCAGGTGCTGGTACGCCGTGGCATAGCGCGCCTCCGCCGCCTCGGCGGTCAGGATGCCCGCGGCCACCAGCTGGTCGGCAAACCGCTGCCGGACCGTGGGGAGCGCCTTGATCAGGGCGTACATCATCGGTTGGGTGTAGCTCGGCTCATCGGCCTCGTTGTGGCCATGCCGGCGATACCCGACCAGATCAATCAACGCGTCCCGATGGAACCGGTCGCGGTACATCATCGCCAATCGGATGGCCGCCATGCAGGCTACCGGATCGTCGGCGTTGACGTGGATGATCGGCAGGTCAAATCCCTTGGCCAGGTCGCTGGCATAGCGGGTGGACCGGGCATCGCGCATGTCGGTGGTAAAGCCGACCTGATTGTTGGCAATCAGGTGGATGGTGCCGCTGGTGCAGTACCCCTCGAGGGCCCCGAGGTTCAATGTCTCCGCCACGACGCCCTGGGCGGCGAATGCCGCGTCGCCATGGATCACCACCGGGATGGCCGCATCCGGGTCGAGGTGGATCTCCTGGCCGCGGCGCTGGGTCTGCAGTGCCCGGACCCGTCCATCCACGACCGGACCGACGAACTCGAGGTGGCTCGGGTTATGGGCCAGCGCTACCGGCAGCGCCTTGCCCGACCGGGTAATGAACGCTCCTTCGGCACCCTGGTGGTACTTCACGTCGCCGGTGCCGATGTCCTCGCCCTCGGCGGCGCCCTTGGCCGGCTTCTTGGCGCCTTCAAACTCCGCGAAGATGCTGACGTAAGGCCGCCCCAGGATGTGGGTCAGGACGTTGAGGCGACCCCGGTGGGCCATCCCGATCACCACTTCGCGGGTGCCATGTTCTGCCGCCGTCTCGATCAGTGCGTCGAGCATCGGGACGAGCATGTCCAGACCCTCGATCGAGAATCGCTTCTGTCCCAGGTAGGCCTTATGGAGGAAGCGCTCGAATGATTCGACCTGGATCAGCCGGTCCAGGAGCTGCAACTGCTGCTCCGTGGCGAGCGGCGTGCGGTGCGCCCCGCTTTCGATCTGCTCCCGCAGCCAGACCCGCTGCCGGTGGCTGGCAATGTGCTCCACCTCGTAGGCGATATTGCCACAGTAGGTCTCGCGGAGGTGGGGCAGCGCTTCGGCCAGCGTCTCTCCTGGCACGGCCACCCGCAGCACCGAGGCGGGAATGCTCGCCATGTTCGCCGCGGACAATTCCAGTGGTTCCGGGTCGAGCGAGGGGTCGCCGCGGGGCGGGGTGCCCAGCGGGTCGAGCGTGGCGGCAAGGTGACCGTGGGTCCGGAACGCCTTGACCAGCGCCATGCCGGCCGCGACGTGCTCGAGGTCCGCGAGGGCAGATGGGGCAGACGGGGCAGCGAGGGCAGTGGTGGCCGTGCTGGCTTCCTCCACCC
>JAWXBA010000070.1:0-9496 GCA_034439775.1 Gemmatimonadota bacterium
CGGGCGCGCTGGTAGCGCGCCCCTACGAAACCGGGCGCGCTGGTAGCGCGCCCCTACTTCTCACCTCTCACCGCTTACTTCTTATGCGCATACTCGTCACCGGCGGAGCCGGATATATCGGCAGCCATACCGTACTCCTCCTCCTCCAGGCCGGCCACCAGGTCGTGGTGGTGGACAACCTGTCCAACAGCAACCCGGAAGCCCTGCGCCGCGTAGCGGAACTGGCCGGGCGGGCGGCGACCCTCCACGAAGTCGACATCCTGGACCACGCGGCGATGGACCACGCGTTTACCGAAGCGCAGCCGGATGCGGTGATCCATTTTGCCGGGCTCAAGGCGGTCGGCGAGTCGGTCCGCGAGCCGATGCGTTACTATCGCAACAACGTGGCCGGGACCGTGGCGTTGCTGGAGGCGATGGAACGGCACCAGGTGCGCACCCTGCTGTTCAGCTCCAGTGCCACCGTCTACGGCGATCCACACGCCGTGCCCATCCTCGAGGACTTCCCGCTCTCGGCCACCAACCCGTATGGCCGCTCCAAGTTGATGATCGAGGAGATCCTGCGCGACCTGCATCGCAGCGCCCCGGAGTGGTCCATCGGCATCCTGCGCTATTTCAATCCAGTCGGTGCCCACGAGAGCGGCCGGATCGGGGAGGATCCCAACGGACTGCCGAACAACCTCCTGCCCTACGTCACCCAGGTGGCGGTCGGCCGGTTGCCCGCGGTGTCGGTCTATGGCAGCGACTATCCGACCCCCGACGGCACCGGAGTGCGCGACTATATCCACGTGGTGGACCTGGCCGACGGTCACCTCAGGGCTCTGGACTATCTCCTCCGGGGACCGGGACTGCTGACCTGCAACCTGGGCACCGGAAAGGGCGTTTCCGTGCTGGAGATGATCCACGCAATGGAGCGCGCAGCCGGGAAGTCCATTCCCTGCCGCCTGACCGAACGGCGACCGGGAGACGTGGCGCTCTGCTACGCCGATCCGGGACGGGCCCGGCAACTGTTGGGGTGGACCGCCTCACGCGATCTCGACGCCATGTGTGCCGATGCCTGGCGCTGGCAACGTGACAATCCGGACGGCTATCCCTCAGCGTGACCAGTCCGAAAAGCGTCTACGCGGCTCGCCTGGCTGAGCGAACCGAGCAACTCGCCGGCCTCGAGCGCCGGCATCGTTGGCTCGGACCAGCGCGGTTGGTCTGCTTCCTCCTCATCCTGGGGATCGCCTGGTTGGCGACGAGCCGGCCCTCAGTGCCGGGCTGGCTGGTGTTTGGGCCTGTCGCCGCATTCGTGGTCCTCGTGGTCGTGCATCTCCGGGCCCGTCGTGCGATGGCCCGGGTGCAGCGTGGCATGGCTTTTCTGTCCCGAGGGATGGCACGGATCGATGGCCAGTGGGCGGGATCGGGTCAATCAGGAGTACCGTGGGAGGAGCCTGGACACCCATTCGCCGCGGACCTGGATCTCTTTGGTGTCGGCTCCCTGTTCGAGCTGCTCTGTGAGGCCCGCACGATTGCCGGCGAGCGTACCTTGGCCCAGTGGCTGCAGCACCCCGCCGACGGTGCCACAGTGCGGTCTCGGCATGCCGCCGTCGTGGAACTTGCTCCTCGGGTAGAGTTTCGGGAGTCTCTGGCTGTCCTGGGACAGGAAGTGAGGAACAGTTTTGATGAGCGTGTCCTGGTGCGCTGGGCCGAGACTGACACACCGGTATTCCCAACCCACACCATCTGGATCTGTCGAATCGCAGTCACCCTCCTGCTGATTGCGGTGTCGGGTGCGCTGGCGGGCTGGTGGACCGCCACCCCGGTGCTCTTTGGGGTGATGGCGGTTGCTGCCGTGGGCGCGACGTACCGTCGCCGCACCAAGACCGCCATTGATGGGGTCGGCGCCGCTTCCCGTGAACTGGAGGACTTGGCGGAACTGGTGGCGCGCCTCGAGGCGGAGCCAGTGCAGGGTGAATACCTGACCGGGCTACGCCAGCGCCTCACTGCCGGCGCCCGGCCTGCATCCGTCCATATCTGGCGGTTGCGTCGGCTGATCGGCCTCCTCGATTCGCGCGGCAACCAACTGGTCATGCTGGTCTTGCCGTTATTGCTCTGGACCACCCAACTCGCCGTCGCCATCAGCCGATGGCGCCGGGACGTTGGTCCCGCCATCGGAGGCTGGATCTCGGCGGTGGGCGAATACGAGGCGCTCGCCTCCGTCTCTGGCTACGCCTTCGAACACCCCGAGGCAGTGCTGCCCGAGTTCAGCATCGGTGCGGGATTCCGGGCCCAGGGCCTCGGCCATCCACTCCTCCATGGCGGGGGAGTGCGCAATGATGTGGACCTCGGCGGCGAGCGAAAGCTGATGGTCGTGAGTGGGTCCAACATGTCCGGCAAGAGCACGCTCCTGCGCTCGGTCGGCTCAGCGGTCGTGATGGCTCAGATGGGCGCACCGGTCGTCGCCACGAGCCTGACCCTCGAGCCCCTGGCATTGGGGGCCTCGATCAGCACCCACGATTCCCTGCAGGAAGGCAGCTCCAGGTTCTACGCGGAAATCACCCGCCTGCGCCAGATCCTGGACCTGGCGGAAGGCACCCCGCGGCTCCTCTATCTGCTCGACGAGCTGCTGAGTGGCACCAATAGCCACGACCGTCGTCTCGGGGCCGAGGCCGTGGTGCGACGGCTGGCCGGCCTCGGCGCGATCGGGATCCTGACCACCCACGATCTGGCGCTGTCACGCATTGCCACCGACATGGAGCCCCAGGCGGTGAATGTTCACTTCCGAGACCACCTGGAGGGAGAGCGGATCGCGTTTGACTACCGGATGCATCCCGGCATCGTGGAGCGGGGCAATGCGCTGGCGCTGATGCGGTCGATTGGCCTGGAGGTGTGAGAAACGGGGAATAGGGAATAGGGAATCAGGAGCAGGGAAGCCACTGGTGTGGAATGTCCGGTGCGCCTCCAGCCTCCCAGACAGCCCCCATTCCCCATTCCCCATTCCCTATTCCCTATTCCCCGCCTGTTAAAACCGAATCCGGATTCCCAACGCCACCACCGGGTAGTACTTGGTAAACCGCTCATTGTCGTCGATCCAGGCCCGGATTTCGGTCTCCTCGTCCGCGATCGCCTGGTTGAACTCTGTCAACTGGGCGCCGGTAAAGCTCGACGTGCCGGAAAGCATCACCGTCGGGGTGCCGCTGAAGGCGATCCCCGCCTCGAAGGCGATCCCGACCATGCCGCCGCTGTTGAGCCCGAATCCAAGGTAGGGGGCCGAAGACTTCGACCACTCCAGGTCACCCCGGAGTTCCTGGATTTCACTGCTGCTGTAGATCCGGCTGCCGATCTCAATCGATCCGTTGGTCGTCGCGACCGCTGAGGCCTTGTTTTTGTTTACCAGCATCCCGCCGGTGAAGTGGAGCACCTTGCCGAACGGGTAGAAGTCCACCAGGCCCGAGAACGATTTCAGGTCCGGCTTGAGCTCGTATTCGATCCCCTCAATTTCCTCGTCACGGGTAAAGGAGACGGCGTTGCCGCCCACCCGAAGGCCCACCCGCGAGGTCAACCGGTAGCCAGCGTCCACGCCGATGCCCAGTGTCGAGCCGCGAATGCCGACACTGAACTGGGCCTGGGCCGGGGTGGCCATCAGAAGCATGGCGCCCAGTGCGAGTGTTGAGATGCTGGCGTGTGGCGCCACGGAAGGACAGGAGCGCGGCTTGGACATCGAGTAACCTCGGAGTCGGAGAAGCGTGTCACGGCACCATGCTGACCGCCTCGGCGGGCATCGGCAGGGCAACCAGGATGGCGGTCACCACCAGGAGCAGCAGGCCCAGGAGGATCTCGACCTGTGCTGAGCGGTGCAAACTCCGCGCCGCCCCGGCGGTGCCGAGGCGGGGAAGCAGGATGCGCCAATTCCAGGCGCCCAGGCCTGCCACCAATCCGAGGACCGCGACCTTGATCAGGAGCACCTGGCCCCAGGGCATGCCGAGGAGGGCATCGAACCGCGCCTCGATCGTGGTGCCCAGATACCGCCAGCTCATCACGCTCCCTGCAACGACAGCCAGGGATGCGCCCACCAGCCCCACCGGCGAGAACGCCCGGATCAGGCGCGTCGACATCGTGATCCGCTGGGCCTCTGGCAGCCGCGTGAGGGGCAGCAGTCCCGCGACCAGCGTCACCGCGAGGGTCCCGAGCCAGGCGCTCCCGGCCAGGAGGTGGAGCGCATCGAACAATTGCCCGGTGGCGCCGGCAGCCGGTGTCACCGCATGTCCGGTCATCGGAGCTGCCGCTGCCACCAGGGTGGCCCCGATTCCTGCAACGATCCATCCCGCTCGCGGGGCCGCGATCGCCGCGAGGTACCCTCCCAGGGCCAGGACCGCAGCTCCGAGTTGGGCCACCCATCCCCGACCCCAGGGGGTATCTGTCACAATGAGCTGCAGGAGCTCCCGGGTGATCGGTTCACCTGGTTCAACGAATGCTGCAAGCTGGCACCAGAGTCGCAAGCCAGCGGCCACAATCAGCACCATCCCTCCGAGCAACCCAAGCCGGGCGGCGCGGCAGCCGAGAACGCTGGCGATTGGCGCATCTCCAGGATGGGCCTTCGTCCAGTTGCGGAGGACCGCCACCTGGAACACGACCGCCCCGATCACGAGGAAGCTGCCGAGATAGCCCATCCAGCGGGCAAACGCGTAGGGAACGGCCGCGGGGTCCATCACCACCTCGGCGTCAAGGTCAGGCGGCGGGCACGGATTCTGGTGCCCGAACGGTTTCGGCCGGGAGTCCGGCACGTTCGCTGCGTGCCCAGCGGAAGAACAGGATCGCCATGCCGAGCCAGAGGATCGGGTCGCCCACCACCTTCATGATCAACCCCGACACCTGCTGGTCGGCCTGGGCGGCGATCTGCATTCCCGGAACGCGCGGGGCCAGCTCATAGAGGGCGTAGAGGGGATACTTGGCAAAGGTCAGGAACGCGGCAGGGATCGTCGGCGGGATGGTCGAGACAAAGAGGTAGCCGATCTGCATCGGAGGGCTGAGTCGGGCCACTCCGGGCGGCGCGATCACCGGCCACCAGAGTGCGATTCCGCCGATCAACCACAGCAGGTCGATCCCGAAATTGCCGAGCTGGGTCTTCATGACGCTGTCCACGATGCTCGGGACGTGGGTAACGCCGAGGATGGCGTTGAACACGATCAGGCCGACCAGCGGGTGCGAAAGCGCCCGCATCCAGGCGCGCCGCCGGGGCTGCTCGGCCCAGTAGTCCAGGCACCCGCGCGGGATCGCGAGGAGCAGCAGGGGTGCGGCGATGAGGCTGATGAGCAGGAGCTGGACCGTGTGGACCCACGAGAGGTAGCCGGCACCCAGGGCACCGATGGGCCAGTCAATGGCAGCCCAGAGGGCCAGCGTGCCCGCGGCCAGGCAGAACTTGGACAGGGTCGAGACCGAGCCAGGTTCGGAGTTGCGATAGAGGCGCAGGTAGCTGAAGACCAGGAGCCCGATGGCCAGCCAGGCGCCCGGGTACCATCGCCAGGTCCACTGCCACGCGGCATCGCTCGCCGCGCACCACCAGGTCATGGCGCCGGAAACTGCGTCAGCAGGAGGGGAATGTCATGGGCCCAATCCTCCTGGCGGGTCCCGAACGGATACATCATCCGGGTCTTGTTGTCGGGAGTGATCCCGATGACCCAGGCCATGTGTCCGACGGAGTAGTTCTCGCCGTCTCCCTCCTTGTATGCCGGGGGCACGTTCGCGGCGCGCTGGGCCCGCTCCACTTCCTCCAGGGTGCCGGTCAGTCCGATGATGTTCCCCCCGATCTGGTTCAGGAAGCGGGCCAGCACTTCCGGAGTGTCGCGCTCGGGGTCGGTGGTGACGAAGACCACCCGCAGCTGCTGGTTGACCGACGGGATCAAGTCCTTGCGAACCGCCGCCAGGTTGGCCATGTGCACCGGGCAGACATCCGGACAGTTGGTGTACCCGAAGAACAGCATCGTCAGCGTGCCGGCGGTCTCGCTGGCAAAGTCGAACTCTGCCCCGTCGGTGGTCTTGAGCCGGAACGAGGGCCGCTCGCGGGGCGGCTCGAGCACCCCGCCGCGAAACACCACCGCCTCCGCTGGAGCGGCCTCAGGAGGCTCCGCTTGTGGGCCGCAGGCCGCGAGCGGGAAGAGGGCGACGAGGAACAGTTGGGGGATTCGCATGGTGCCCAAAGATAATCAGGAAGGTGATGTCGCCTCAGGGCATCGCTCCAGCTTCTCCTGATCCTTTACCCGGGATGGTGGTACTTTTCATCATGAACAGGATCCTTCTCTCGGCGGTTGCCATGGGCGTGATCGCTCCACCCGCCAGCTGCCAGCCCGCCGCGCCGCCACGCCTGGTCGTGATGATCACGGTGGACCAGCTCATCCCCGATTACCTCGAGCGGTTTGCCCCCCAGCTGTCCGGGGGGCTGGCCCGGATTACCCGGACCGGCACCTACTTCCCGAACGGGCTCCAGGACCACGCCAGCACCGAAACCGCCCCCGGGCACTCCACCATCCTGTCGGGCCGGTCGCCGGCCTCGACCGGCATTACCGCCAACGATCTTGGCGTTTCGGATCCGGGGTCTCCGCTGGTCGACGCCAGCGGCCCTGGCGCCTCACCGGCCAGGTTCCGCGGCACAACGCTGGCCGACTGGATGCTGGCCGCCGATCCCGAGCTCCAGGTGCTGTCGATCTCCCGCAAGGACCGCGGCGCCATCCTCCCGATTGGCCGGATGGCCGCTCCGGTGCTCTGGTACGCTCCCGCCAGCGGCATTTTCACCACCAGCCGATGGTACACCCCTGTGCTCCCTGAGTGGGTCGTGGCGTGGAACGCCCGTGGCGGGGTGGCCCGGATGGGCGACCGGATCTGGAACCTGCTCCGTCCCGCAAGTGATTATCCGGAGCCCGATTTCCAGGAGTGGGAGCGCGCCGGACGTGGCAATACCTTCCCCTACCAGCTTCCCAGCGACTCCACCCCGCTCTGGGCCGGGATTACCCAGATGCCGTGGATGGACTCCCTGACCATGGACCTGGCACTGGAGGGGGTGCGGGTGATGCGAATGGGCCAACGCTCCCGGCCCGACCTCCTGAGTGTTTCCCTCTCCACCACGGATGCGGTCGGGCACGCCTGGGGGCCGCAGTCGCGGGAGATCCACGACCAGGTGCTCCGGCTGGACCACTGGTTGGGCTGGTTCCTCGATTCCCTCGAGACAACGGTCGGTCGGGGGCGCCTCCTGGTGGCGTTGACCTCCGACCATGGGATCCAACCCTATCCCGAGGGAGTGGTCGCCTCTGGCCGCCCCGCCGGACGAGTTTCCCTCGGGCCGGTCCTGCGAGGCATCGACTCCACCTTGTCTCTCCGATATCGCACTGACTTCCGCCTGGATAGTGATATCGGCCTGTTGTTCGGCAATCTTACCGAGATGCGGGTCCGGGGCGTGAATGTCGACAGTGTGTCCGCCGCCGCCGCCGTCCAGCTGGCCACCCTTCCGGGCGTCCGGCGCACCTTTACCCCCGCCACACTGGCGGCGGCCGCAGCGGATGACGAGGAGGCAGGTCTCTGGCGACGCCGGATCCCCACGGACTTCGAGTGGATCGCCGCCGCAGCGCTCTACCCGAACTACATGTGGACCGTCGGCACCACCAGCACCGGCCATGGCACCTCCAACCTGGCCGATCGCAATGTGCCGATTGCCTTCATGGGGAGCGGAGTCCCGGCGGAGGTGTCCCGTCGGGCGGTTCGCACCGTGGATATCGCGCCCACCTTGGCAGCGATCCTGGGGATCAGGCCGCTGCAGGTGGTCGAAGGGGTCGCGTTGCCTGAGGTTGTCGGACCCCCGCGCTAGCGGGCCTCCGGAATCGGTGGGGGGGCTGGCGGGCCAGATTGTACCGCACCCCGGCCGATGCCGAGCACAAAGAACAGCCCGAACCCGATCACCGCCACCCCGATGCCCAGCCACTGCAGGGCGTAGCTCAGGTGATTGCCTTCGCTGAGGGGCGGTGGCTCGATCCGCCGTGGCCACCCGCGGCGCGCCGTGTCCGGCTCCGCCAGGAGGTACACGTCGAGCAGCGGGTAGGGTACCCGGGCCCGCATCGCCGCCAGATCCAACCGACGCCAGCTTGTCCCCCGGGATCCGGTCACCGGACTCCCGCCATCTCCGTCCGAGGGTACCGCAACCCCGAGGCCCCGGAGTGGACCTGTTCCGGCCTCGATGGGGACCGGGAAGTCCGGGGTCGCGCCATCGGCGGCCGGCACGAAGCCTCGATTGACGAGGACCGCGCTGTCGCTGCCGGCCAGCCTGAGCGGTGTCACCACATGCACTCCGGGTGCCCCGGTCAGCAGGTGGCCGCGCAAGATGATCTCCGCCGAGTAGTCGTAGCTGCCACCGGCCACGACCCGGCGTTGTCGTCGATCCTCGCCGTGATTCGTCTCCCTGAGGTCAAGGAGTGGCCGACCCCGCCCCGCAATAGCGAGGGCGTTCTGGGTTCGGCGTTCAGTCCGTCGGCCGAGCTGCCACAGCGAGAGCGCCAGGCACGCCAGCGTCACCATGACCGTGATGGAGAACCAGGCTCGGCGACTGAAAGAGGACACTACATGTCTCCCAAAGTGGACACTTCGACGCACCGGTGATTCGACCGCTGGAATCTAACTTCTTGATTGACAGCAGGATATGGGGCTCGAACCGGAGTGGTCCAACGCTTGCCCCTCCAGGTGTCAACACTCAACCCGGGACTTCCGATGCGTCGCTCCAAGCTGGTCATCCTCCCCCTCCTCGGCCTCTTGATCGTGCCGAGCTCGGTCCTCAACGCCCAGGGTCGCCGTGGCCTGGTCGAGCTGCCCCCCGAGGGAACCCGTCGGGGGTTCTGGCTCGCCGGCGGGTTTGGTTACGGCAAGGAATCGTTCCGGTTTGGAAGCGAGCCGTTCTTTGACAACGCCGAGAAGCCGGTGTTCGCCTTTCGGATGGGTGGCACGCCCAATCAGCGCCTCCGGCTCGGCGGCGAAATCGTGACCTTCGTCAACCCGCTGACCGACGAGGATGGCTTTCGGATCACCGAGACCTTGACCTCGCTCAACCTGATCGGACAGTTCTATCCGATGCCGGCGGCGGGCTTCTTCCTCAAGGGTGGTGCCGGGATCGGGGTGTCGGCCAGCTCAGTGGAGGGCGGCAATACCTTGAGCGAGACCGGCTTCGCCGTCCAGTACGGGGTGGGCTACGATATCCGGCTGAGCCGGTCGTTGGCGCTTACGCCGACGGTCGAGATGATCCGGCATCGGTTCACCAAGACCGGCGACGACACCCTCCATGAACGGCTGCTCCATTTCGGAGTGGCACTGACCTGGCAGAAGTAGTGGCTTGGAAATGCAACGCGCCCCGGGGATCACTCCCCGGGGCGCGTTGGTCATTCGGGCGATGAACAGCTGGCCTACGGCCGTCCCTCAACCACCAGGTTCACGCTCTCCTTGTTGCTGCCCGCCTCGATGGTGACGCGGTAGGTCCCCGAAC
>JAWXBA010000071.1:0-15610 GCA_034439775.1 Gemmatimonadota bacterium
CGATTCCCCCGGGGTAACTGCCCACCGAAGTTGGGCGGCGGTGGAGTCCGGCTCCGGGACGTGGTAGCGCTGGAACTCCGGGTCCAGGACCAGGGTCCACCGCTCCGGCTGCACCACGAATCAGACCGAGTACTTGCCCTTGGGCACCGCGTGTCCGTCCAGGGTCACGTCGCGGCTGACCTCGAGCCTGGTGGCCCAGTTGGCGCCTGGGGTCCACACTTCACCCCAGTGCACCACTCCACCGAAGATTGGGCGGCCGCGAGTCCGCGGGCGGGCGTAGTTGACTGTCAAGACGGTCCCGTCCACCGTCTGGCTGACGGTGGCGCGTTCGGAGGCGCGGACCTGGGCGTGGCCCGATTGCGGAACGAGGGCAAGCAATGCGAATCCGGCAGGTCGGATCAGAGATGTCGTGAGCGACCGGATCATTCAGACCTCGGGGCCAAGTCAGCAGGGTCGTCCAACGGAGGGAAGAGCGAAAGGTACCACGCGCAAGAACCCTCGCCAGGTCTTGGCAACGCCAACGCGGTGACCAAGCGGGCGAAGTTGGGGTCAAGTCGTGACACCAGGGCTTCACCGATACATGGCGTTGCTGAGGCTCCACCGGTAGACTCCTCCTCTCCCGGTACGGTGCCAGTCCTCCCCCCCCGGAGCATGCACATGCGGCTGCTGAAACGCCTGGCGATCGGCCTCTCCACGCTTGTCTTCTCCGCCTGCGCCACGCCGCAGGCCCCACCCACCGACGAGGGATTCATCACCGGGCCCGGCGGCCGGGTATACTGGGCCCGCACCGGCGCCGGGCCCGGCACCCCGCTCCTCGTCATTCACGGCGGGCCGGGCAGCGGCAGCTGGGGACTCAAGCCGTGGGCCGAGCTGGGCGATGAGCGGCTGGTCGTTCGGTACGACCAGCTCGGCGCCGGCAAGTCCGACCACCCGACCGACACCACGCTCTATACCGTGGCACGCTACGTCCAGGAACTCCAGGCCATCCGCGATTCGCTCGGCCTGACCGAGGTCCACCTGTACGGCCGTTCCTGGGGGGCGATGCTGGTGGAGGCCTACATGGGGACGGCGCCGGCAGGGGTGCGCAGCGTCACCCTCTCCAGCCCGCTGGTCACCACCGCCCAATGGGAGGCCGACGCCGATTCCCTGATCCTCCTGCTGCCGGACTCGATGCAGCAGGCCATTGCCCGGCACCAAGCGGCAGGTACCACCGACCACGCCGAGTATCAGGCCGCCATGACCGAGTATTATGCCCGGCATCTGGGCCGCCAGCCGAGGCGATCGCCGGCCGACGCCGACAGCGCCCGCCAGACCAGTGGCAGCTTTGTCTACGGGTACATGTGGGGACCGAGCGAGTTCACCGCCACCGGGACGCTCAAGACCTTCGACGCCACCGAATGGCTGCGCGGGATCCGGGTGCCGGCGCTGTTCGTGACGGGGGAGTTCGATGAGGCGACGCCGGCCTCGACCGAGATGTTCTCGAAGCTGGTACCAGGGTCGGAATTCGCGGTGGTGCCGAACGCCGGCCATTCCACCGAGAACGACAATCCCGAGGCGCTGCTCCGGATCGTGCGCAACTTCCTGCGGCGGGTGGAAGCAGGCCGGCGGTAGCCGGTTCGGGTGTCAGGGGCCTCTGGGCGGGATCACCCGTGCGGTGGCGTAGATCAGCCGTGCCGCCGGTTCTGGAAACGCCTTCCAGTCGAGCGTGACGTACCCCCCGCTCTTGCTGCGGTACCGGTTGACAAACGCCAGGGTGGGGCTGCCGTCGGCCAACCGCGCCACCTCGGCGACGGTGGCGTCGCGATCGTCGGGATGGATCAGGCCGACGAACGGGTCGGCCAGCAGCTCCTGCGCGGTGTAGCCCAGGACCCGTTTGAAGGCCGGGTTGACGATCTTGAAGTAGCCATCGGTGCCGGCAATGCACATCAGGTCGATGGCATAGTTGAAGAGCCGCTCGAAGTCATGGATCGGATACTCGCCGGTGGCCGCGGCGATGATGCTGACCCCGCAGCTGTGGCAGTAGTTCGAGCCGGCGGCGAGCGCGGCCTGGCAGCGCAGGCAGATCGATGTGGTCATCGGCACTCCTTGGCCCCCCGGGAATCGGCGTCCCGCCCTTCAATACTATCACCCCTTTGGGGCGGCGCACCCCGCTTGACCCGAGCCGGGCCTGCCGATAACCTCCGGTCAGGCGTGCAGGGCGCCTCCCCGTCCGCGGGAAGGACCGAGTCCACCTGGCTGGCGCAGTAACCATCGGCTGCCACGATCCTCCTCCTGCCCGATGCATGCGGACCCCGGGCGTTCCCCAGGAGGTTCGTCATGCCCGCCCGTCACCTGCCGGTCCGTCCCGACCTGACCCAGCTCAAGCACCAGGCCAAGGATCTCCTCCGCGCCGTCCGCGCCGGCGTCCTGGCCGCCACGGTAGAGTTCACGACCCACCACCCCGCCGCCCCAAGCCCGGAGGCGTGCCAGCTCGCCGACGCCCAACTGGCGCTGGCCCGTGCCTAGGGCGCGCCGAGCTGGCCCCGGCTGGTGCACACCTGCGAACTGATCGATGCCATCGGGGCCAATGACCTGGAGGGGGTGCGCCGGCTGGTGACCTTTCACCCGGCCATGATCCACGAAGACACCCTCCACCGCGACAGCAACTGGGGCCCGCCGCTCAGCTACGCCGCCACCCTCGGTCGCAATCCGATCATCCAGATGCTCCACCAGCTCGGCGCCACCGACCTGGAGCATGCGCTCGACCGCGCCACCCTTCAGGGTCACGTTGGCACCGCGGCCATGCTGCATCAGATGCTCGGCGGGCCGATTCCGCCTGACGGAGCCCTCGGTGGCCCAGCCTATACCCTGAGTGCGGGTGGGACCGAGTTTGCGCTGCGGGTGGGGGCACGGGTGGTGGGCGATGCCGGTGAGCGACTGGCGCCGGTGGACGTGGTGCAATCTGCCCGCTGAAGCGGGCGCCTGGGAGCCGTTGGGGGCGTACTCCTGTGCGCCCCCGTGGACGTCCAAACGCGCCGTTCGGTATGTGGGGAATCCCGAGGCTCTCGCCTCGGGCTCGGCAGTGGAGGTGGCTCTCGCCACCAGCGGGGAGAGCAGGGCCGCGTCAGCGGCGTCCCAAGCAGGTCCGCAACTGAAGTCGCGGCTCGGCAATCTACCCGCCGGAAGTGGGCTGCCATGACGAGGTCCAGGCCACTCATGGTTCCCCGCTGGCTGGCACGACCCTCCTCCATATGTGTGTCGACATGTGTGTCGACTACGGTGAGTTGGAAATCGCCCGTCGGCTGATTGCCCAGGGTGCCGATGTGAACACCAGGGCGGCGGTGGATGAGGAGGGGTTCGACGGGCACACCGCGCTGTTCAGCACCGTAGTGTCGCAGCCCAATTTTTGGATGACCCAGGGCGGCGGCGCCCAGGAGGCGCCGCTCACCGCCCTGCTCCTGGCCCACGGTGCCGAGCCCAACCTGCGGGTGTCCCTTCGCAAGCAGTTGCATCCCGGCTACAATGACGACCGATTGGTCGAGTTTCGCGACGTGACGCCGCTCTCCTGGGGAGAGCGGTTGCATCAGCAGGTGTTCGTGAGCCGACCGGCGATGCAATTGGTTGCCGCGCAGAACGGGGTGTCATAGCTCCTCCGTGGCCTCCTGGCACGGCTTCCCGCTCCCCTGGTGGCATGGATCTTCCACCGTTCCGGGGGAATGTGGAGGATAAGGACGACCGCGCGGGCTCGCCCCGAGATTCGACGCCGCGACCGGCGGCGCCTGCTGGGGTACGCAACGAGCCTCGGGGTGGTCGTGCTCCCGCTCGTGGCGATGGCCTGGCTCGGGACCCCCGCGGAGGGCCGGGTCAGCGCCCGGATGGTCGATCTTGGCCGGGTGCCCGATTCGGTGTTGAGCCGCCCCCGGCTGGCGGTGCTCGAGGTCGATACCTTCGACATCCGGGACCTGATGGACAACCCCGGCCAGCGGGGACGGCGTTGGGAGCGGCTCGGCCGGATCGCGTTCCTGACCGATGGAGAAGTAACCTTCGAGTCGGTGGTCGGTGTCCGGATCGCCGGACGGAGCAGCCGGTTCCTTCCGGTCAAGAGCCTCCGGCTTTTCTTCCGCGCCTCCGCCGGCGCGACCCGGCCGGCCGCGGCGGCAGTGGGGCTCGACGGCGACGTGTCGTATGAATCGCTGGTCCTGCATGGCGACGTCCGTCCCTATGCTGGAACCGACGGGTTCCACTACTCCAACTCGATCGCCTACGCGATTACCCGCCGCCTGGGGCTGCTGACCGCGGCCACGGTGCCGGTTACCCTGGTGATCAACGGCGGAGCGCCGGCCCCCTATGTCACGACGGAGCACCTGACCGCGGAGATACTGAAGCGCCGTCTGGGGATCGATTCGCTGGTTCGCTATGACCTCCGTGAGCCCGGCGACCGGGCCAGTCTGGAACTCGTCGGTCCGCTGGCACAGCTGCGCCAGCGCTTCGGCCGGACCGAGGGGTGGACGATGGAGCAGATCGGCACCATCGTGGACCTCGACAACCTGTTGCGTTGGCTGCTGAGCATCCTGTTCAACGGCACCCAGGACACGGCGCAGGGCATCCTGCTCCACGATCTGGACCGCGACTCGGCGCAGTGGTACTGGGTGCCCTGGGACTACGACGTGAGCTTCGGACGGCTCGACGAGGCGGGGCGCTTCGACATCGACGACTACCACCTGCGCTGGCTCAAGCGCACCGATCTGGCCAAGGAACCCGACGCGCGGGCAACCTTGCTGCGCCACCTGTTCCGGACCAGCGAACCGTTCCGGCAACGATTCCATACCGCCTTTCTGGTAGCGCGGGACTCCCTGGTCACCCCCGAGTTCCTGGAGGCGACGATGGCTGAGTTCGAGGCGGCGGCGAGCACTCATGGCATTGCCGACGTGCGCTATCAAGCTTTGATTCGTCAGTTCCTGACCCGCCGCGCCGCGGTGCTGACGGCCCAGCTGCCGGCATTTCTCGATCCCAACCATCCCTAGGAGCGCCACCAGGTGGAAGCCTTCATGACCGCCCTGCCGGCGGCTTTCCGCGAGCTGTACCCGCTGCTCAAGGGGTTCGGGATCGAAGTGGTCCTGACCGCCCTGATCTTCCTCCACTACCGGCGGTTCGGCAGTGCTCTCACCGGCAAGCAGAGCTTCGGCCCGGTGCTGCCTCTGGTCGGGTTGACCACCTTCCTGGTGATCACCGTCGTGAAGTCGTCCTTTGCCCTCTCCCTCGGGCTGGTCGGGGCGCTCTCGATCGTGCGTTTCCGGACCCCGGTCAAGGATCCGGAGGAACTGGGCTACATCTTCCTGACCATCGCCTCCGGGATCGGCATGGCCGCGGGCCAGGCCCGCCTGACGGCGCTGATCGTCGTGCTCATCCTGCTGGTGATGATGGTGACCCGCCGGGCGCTGCCGGCCGCCGCCGACCATGTGTTCGTGTCGCTCGACGTGGCCGGCGTGACTGACGGCGAGGCCGCCTACCGGGTGGTGGATGCCGCGCTGCGGGCCCACGCGGGCCGCCGTCACATTCTCCGCGTCGATCACCACGAGGATTCCCTGCACGTCACTGCGGAAGTGGAGCTGGCCGATCCCGATGCCGTCCCCCGGATTGGCGCGGCGGTGCGGCGGGAGTATCCGGCCACCAACATCTCGGCTCACGACGAATCCCGCCTGCCGCCCCCCTGAGATGCATGCCGCACTACAGTACCTGTTGACCGGTGCCCCGGCCGCGCCGGGACGCCTGGAATACAAGTTCCTCCTGCCGGGCCTGACCGACCAGCGCGCGGTGGACGGAGTGACAGCCCGGGTGGCGGGGTTGCGGCGCACCTTCCCGCCGCGCCAGGTCAGCTCGCTGTACTTCGACTCGGCCAGCTACGTGGCCTATGCCGGGAGCAACGCCGGCAACAGCGAGCGGGTCAAGGTCCGGCTGCGGTGGTACGGGGCCCTGGCGGACTCCTCCCCCCTGACCCTGGAGTTGAAGCACCGCGCCAACCACCATGGTTGGAAATCGGTGTATCCCGAGGTGCCGGGCGGGCTGGCCTCGGTACCACTGCGCCAGCTGGCGTCCCGGTTTGCCAATCATGTTGCGCCGCGCCACCGCCTGACGGTGGAGCTGCTCCGCCTTCCGATCGTCCTCACCAGCTATCGCCGGGAATACTTCACCGATTTGAGCGGGGCCGTTCGGGTCACCGTCGATACCGGGCTGCGTTTTCTGGACCAGCGCCACCACCGCTGCCTGAACCTGAGATCGGATCAGGTCGAGACCAGTTTCAGCGTGGTGGAATGCAAGTTCCAACCGGAACGCCGGGCCGACGCCGTCCGCCTGCTGCGGGCCTTCGGCCCGAGGCAGGTCAGGTTCTCCAAATACTGTTTCGGCCTGGAGCACCTGCGTCGGCGCTGACCGCTGCCGCAAGTCCAGCCGCCCTGCGAGGCCCGCAGGCCGCGCACCGTCTCGGCGCGGGGTGGTCTGCGCCGGACCACCGCGAACACCAGTGTGGCGGGAGGTTTCCGGGGGTTGGCCTTGTGGATATTCAGACAAAGAGCTAACTTCAAAATAACGAATACTACTGCGCTGCAAAACGCAAGAACACGAGCAAATCCCTACTCTTGATACGAGGAGCCACGATTATGCGTGCTTGGCCTATGCCGAGTCTTCGGCGTTGGACGGTGAACCTGTCCGTTCTGGCGCTTGCTTCCGCCGCCGGTTCGGCGTGTTCGACCGATACGGAGAGCTTCAGCGGCCCGATCGAATCCGTTGATGTCCGGCCGCTGGTGATCGGTACGACGACGACCAACCTGGCGCGGGGGATCACGGTCCAGCTCCGTGCGGTGCCGGTCAACGCCGATGGGAACTGGGTCCAGCAGGCGGTCACCTGGTCCTCTTCGGACGATGCCCGGGCTACCGTGGACCAGACCGGCCTCGTGACCACCCGGGCTGGTGGTGATGTCACGATCAGCGCCGCGTCGGGTGGCCAGACCGGCGAGTTCCTCCTCAACATCCAGTTCCCGGTTGGCACCGTGACGATCACCGGCAACGTGGCCAGCATCCGGCAGGAAGGCGCCGTGGCGCTGGGCGTCACAGTGCTGGGCAGCAATGGCCAGCCGGTGACCGGACGGACGGTGGCTTGGACCTCCTCGAACCCCGCAGTGGCCACGGTCAACTCGTCGACCGGTTTCGTGGCCGGCCTGACCAACGGCACCACCACGATCACCGCCACCAGCGAAGGTGTCAGTGGCACGACGGTCGTGACCGTCAACGGCTCGCCGGTGGTCAGTACCGTCACCGTGACTCCGGGGACTCCGTTCCTTGGTGTCGGGATGACCCAGCAGTTTACCCAGACTCCGCGAGCCGGTTCCGGCACCATCATCGTCGGCACTGTCCCCGTCTGGAGCAGCAGCAGCCCGGCGGTGGCGACGGTCAATGCCGCCACCGGTCTCGTGACGGTGGTCGGTGCGGGCAAGACCACCATCTCTGCCGTTGTCGACAACGGTCTCGGCGCCAACGTGACCGGCAGCACGGAGATAGAAGCCGCCCCGCAGCTCACGAGGGGTATGACGGTGGCCGTGCCGACCCTGGCAGCAGGTTCCGGGTTTGCGCTGTATGCCTACAATGTTCCGGCAGGCGCCACCTCGTTCTCGGTCACCACGACCGGTGGCACCGGCGATGCCGACCTGTACCTCTTCCAGCCGGGCGTCATCCCGAGCGCCTTCAATGGCAACGCCTTCCCACCGTGGAGCAACACCACCACGTTCTCGGGGAACAGCGGCAACGGTGAGTCGGCCAGTCGGACCACCAGCCTTCCCGGTGTGTGGCGCGTCTACGCCCACGCTTGGGCCGGTGGTGGCGCGGTTGCCGGGCTGACGTTGACCGCCACGCACACCCCGTAAGATTGAAGCGATTGCCAAGGGCGGCGGATTGCCCCTGACGCTATGGTCCTGAACACACGAAAGGCGCTTCCCGATGGGGAGCGCCTTTTGTGTTGTGGCGGGAATCGCGGCGAAGCGACCGTCACGCCCTTCCGGCCGTGGCGGTATCCGGCGCTTCGTCGCCGGTCTCATGCTCCACCCGGAGCACCGCCCCGGTCTTGGCGTCGATATGCACTTCCTCGATCCCTTCCTGGCCCTTGACCTCAATGTCGTAGGAATAGAGAAGCACGCCATCTTCCTCCTCCAGGACCGCCTTGACGACCTCCCCGCCGGGCACGCGGGCCAGGGCGGTGGCGCGCGCCACGGCGTCGGTCACGGTGGCACGCGCCAGCAGCCCCGGCGCCTCCTCCACCAGAGTACTGCTCTCTTCGCCGCAGGCGGCGGCCAAGATCATCGAGGTGGTCAGGGCAAGGCGTCGCAGCATGGGGGCCTCCGGGGTGGCGGACAAGGGAACGAGCGCTGAAGGTAGTGGCGGGCGCCTCTCAGGACGATTACAGCACCGGCGGCGCCGGCCGCCGTAAAGCTGGCTGTAAGGCGGGAGACCTTTCCTTTGGGCGTTGCGGTCGTACTGTTCACGAATCCGCTGATCCCCCGGAGCACCATGAAGGTCCTGCTGATCGAGGACGACCCCGAGCTCCGCGCCGCAGTGCGCACGGGCCTGATGGAAGAGGGAATGCGGGTGGATACCGCCGCTTCCTTCGATGAGGGGCGCGCCCGGGTGGAAGGTGGCGCCCCCGACGTGATCGTGCTGGACGTGATGCTGCCCGGGGGAGACGGGGTGGAGCTGTGCCGCCGCCTGCGCGCCGAGGGGAACCGGACCCCGATCCTGTTCCTGACCGCGATCGGCACCGAGGCCGATCGCCTGGACGGATTCGCGGCCGGCGGCGACGACTACCTGACCAAACCGTTTGCCTTCCGCGAGCTGGTGGCCCGGATTCGGGCCCTGGGCCGACGGCCGCCGGACCTCCTCCCCACCTTTCAGCAGATTGCCGACCTGGAGGTAGATCTTGGCGCGCGGTCGGCACGCCGTGCCGGGGTGCGCCTGGAACTGACGGCACAGGAGTGGGCGTTGCTGGAGTACTTTGTGCGGCATCAGGGCAGGGTGGTGTCCCGGGCCGAGATCACGGCCTACGTCTGGGACGACAACCACGACCCGTTTACCAACCTGCTCGAGGTGCTGATCTGGCGGCTGCGGAAGAAGGTCGATGAGGGCCATGCCACCACGCTGATCCATACCATGCGCGGCGCAGGCTACCGATTCGGTCCATGACCGATCCGTTCCGCCGGGCACGGCTCCGGATCACGGCGTGGTATGTCGGCGTCTTTGCCGTCATCCTGGTGCTGTTCGGCGGGGCGATCTACCTGGCTGTGACGCGCCAGATCGAACGGGCGCTCGACCGACAGCTGGTGGCCGCGATGAACCAGCTGGAACGGGCCGTTCAAGCCCGACCGCGTGTTGCGTCTCCCGGGGCAACTCCGAGCGGGGGCACCGCGATGCCGACGATTGCCGGTCGCGACCTCTACCTGCTCGATGCAGCCGGCACCTCGGCCGATGGCTCCACGGTGCCGGCATTCGTCGTGGCGCTGATCCCGGAAATCCTGGAGCAGGGCGAAGTGTGGGCGCGCCCGGAGACGGCCCCCGAGGCCAGCTGGCGGGTCTACGGCCGACGGCTGGAGCACGATGGCGCGGTCCAGGCGGCGGTAGTGGTGGCCAGCGATGTGGAACTGACCGATCAGTACAGTGCCCTGCTGACCTCGTTCATTCTGGCCGCCATCGGTGCCCTGGTGCTGGTGGCGGCCGGGGGAGCCATGCTTGCCCGACAATCCCTCCAGCCAGTCGAAGAGTCCATGCACCGGATGCGGCGCTTCGTGGCCGACGCCTCGCACGAGCTCCGTACTCCCGTTGCCGTGCTGCGCTCCAGCGCCGAGGTGGCGCTGCAGCGACCCCGCTCCGAGGCGGAATACACCGAGACACTGCGCACGGTGGGCCGCGAGAGTGAGCGACTGGGGCGCCTGGTGAATGGACTGCTGATCCTTGCCGCTGCCGACGAAGACCGCCTGTCCGCCCGGCGGCAGGCCGTCTTCCTGGACGACTTGCTGGTCCAGGTGTCCGAACTGGTGCGCGTCGTGGCCAATGCCAAGGGGGTGGCGCTGGAGCTGGGCCGGTTCGAAGAGGCGCCAGTCCTGGTCGACGAGGACCTGGTGCGACAGCTCCTCCTGATCCTGCTCGAGAATGCGGTCAAGTTCACCCCAGGTCCCGGCCGGGTCATCGCCGAGGTGACAGCTGAGGGGGAGCGCTGCACGGTAACGGTCCAGGACACCGGTCCCGGTATCCCTCCGGAGGTGCTGCCCCACGTGTTCGAGCGGTTCTATCGTGCCGATCCTGCCCGGGAGCGCGCCGGCGGCAGTGGGCTGGGCCTGGCCATTGCCAGCGAGATTGCCGAGGCGCACGGGGCTGAGCTCAACCTGGAGTCGGTGGTGGGGAGGGGAACGACGGCGCGAGTGTCATTCCCGAAGCGCCCAGCCGGGTCAGAAGGCTAGCTTCGTGCGGGTACTTTGCGGAGAAACCTCGCCTCTCCCGCAATCGTAAGCGAGAGCATGTTCACCACCTGCATCTACTGCCACAAGCCGCTGGGTCAGAACGAGGCGATCGAGCAGTTTCCGGTCGGCCGGCAGCTGGCGTTTGACCGACAACATCGGCCTGGCTCGGCGCTCGGAGGGGTTGTAGCTGGCGCCGCGTCGGGGATGCGTATCCCGAGGCTTTCGCCTCGGGCTCGGCCATTGGAGGTGGCTCCCGCCACCGTCTGTGATGCTGAGCTGCGTCAGCAGCGTCCAAGGGCCGAGCCCTGGGCGGAAGCCCAAGGACAACCACAATGCTCATCCCGGCCGCATCCTCGCTCAATGCCGGGCGTGCCCGGACGGCTGGCACCGGTGCAGGGGCCCCTCGAGGTCGCATTCCCGGGGCGCACAGGGGTGCGCCCCTACCCCGCGGCTCCGCGTGAGCCCACCCAAGTCGTGATTTGCCCCGGACTCGCACCAAGGCGATCTTGAGCCCATGACCGAACGCCGCTACAGCGAAGAGGAAGTGGCTGCCATCTTCGAGCAGGCCACCGAGGCCCAGCAGCATGCCCGGCGACAGCTGCTGCCCGGGGAGGGGATGACCCTGTCCGACCTGCAGGAGATTGGCCGCGAGGTGGGGATTCCTCCGGAGCTGGTGACCCAGGCCGCGCGATCGATCAGGGCCGGTAGTCCGGCCGAGTCGCGGACCATGTTCGGCATCCCGTATCGAGTGGGGCGGACCGTCGATCTGGACCGGCGGCTTTCCGACGACGAGTGGGAGCGCCTGGTGGTGGATCTGCGGCAAACTTTTGACGCCCGCGGCGTGGTGCGGGCCGACGGATCGCTCCGCCAGTGGACCAACGGCAACCTCCAGGTGCTGCTGGAGCCGACCGCTACCGGGCAACGGGTTCGCATGCGCACCGTCAATGGCAGCGCCCGCAACTCCATGGCCATGGGGGTCGCGGTCATGGTCGGCGCCACCAGCTCCCTGCTCATCAAGGCTATGAGTGTCGGCCTCACCGAGGCAAAGGTTGTTGTGGCCATTGCCCTGCTATCGGTCCTCGGTGTGGGGATGGCCCTGACCGCCGCCATCCGCCTGCCACGGTGGGCCAGTACCCGGCAGCGCCAGATGGATGGCATTGCGGCCAGGCTGAGCCTGCTCCCGACACCCCTTCCGCCGGGAAGTTCTGACCGCCTGACACCCTGAAACGCTGGCACTGCCCCGATTCAGGGGCTATCATTCCGGGTTCCCCCGAGCACTGTCGGTACCCCCTCCCTCCGGGGCCGGTCCATGTTGCCTTTCGCTTCCAGTCCAGCGTGGTCCAACTGACCGGCTCCTGCCGTGATTGATGCCATTGCCAGCCGGCTTTCCCCGGCGCTCGCCGACCGCTACACCCTCGAGCGGGAGCTGGGCGCGGGTGGCATGGCCAATGTCTACCTGGCACGGGACCTCAAGCACCGCCGTCAGGTGGCGATCAAGGTGCTGCGGGAGGAGCTTTCCGCCTCGCTGGGCAAGGATCGCTTCCTCCGGGAAATCCAGGTGGCTGCCGCGCTGCAGCATCCTCACATTGTGCCCCTCTACGACTCCGGCGAGGCCGCCGGACTGCTCTTCTATGTCATGCCGTTCGTGGACGGCCTCTCGGTCCGCGAGCGGCTGGTCAAGGAGGGCGAGCTCCCGGTCCACGACGCGGTGCGAATCCTCCGCGATGTGGCCGATGCGCTGACTGAAGCCCATCGGCACGGTGTGGTGCACCGCGATCTCAAGCCCGAAAATGTGATGCTGCGGGGCCGACACGCGCTGGTCACCGACTTCGGCGTGGCCAAGGCGCTCAGCGAGGCCACCGGCCGCCCGTCCCTGACCACCGTCGGGGTAGCGCTCGGCACGCCAACGTACATGGCACCGGAACAGGCGGTGGCCGATCCGCACGTGGACCATCGGGCCGACATCTATGCCTTTGGCGTGCTGGCGTACGAGCTGCTGACTGGCCAGCCACCGTTCGCGGGTACTTCGCCTCAGCAGATCCTTGCGGCGCACGTCACTGCCACGGCGGTGCCAATCACCACCAAGCGGAGCATGGCGCCGCAGCTGGCTGCGCTGGTGATGCGCTGCCTGGAAAAGAAGCCGGCCGACCGGTGGCAGAGCGCCGAGGAGCTGATTTCACAGCTGGAGGCGGTACTGACGCCAAGTGGCGGGATTACGCCGATGGCGACAGTGCCGATCCAGACGGTGGCGCCGTCTAAAACCCGTCGCTCGCTCCGCACGATCGTCATTGCGGCGGCACTGATCGGGGCGGTTGGCCTGGCCTGGGTGCTCAACCGAGGCGGGGGTGCTGCGAACGGCGATGCCGCCGACCTGCGCCAGATCGCGGTGCTGCCGTTTGAAAACATTGGTGGCGACACCGCCAATGTCTACTTTGCCGACGGGATGACCGACGAGCTGGCCAACGCGCTCTCCAAGGTGCCGGGGTTGCAGGTGGCATCGCGGACCTCGTCATACGCCTTCCGAAATGCCCAGACCCGCGACATCGCAGCCATACGCGAGGCGCTTGGCGTCGGGGCATTGCTGGAGGGGACTGTCAGCCGGGCCGGGGACCGACTCCGAGTGTCGGCCCGGCTGACCAACGCATCCACCGGGCTCGAGATCTGGTCGGAGGCCTTCGTGCGCAACGCCAATGATGTCTTCGCGGTGCAGGATGAGGTGGCCCGTGCCATTGCGCAGGCGCTGGCGCCAGCGCTGGCGGCTGGGGTCAAGACGGTGGCATCGGCGGACACCAGTCGAGGCACCCAGGACCTGGTGGCCTACGACCTGTACCTGCGCGGCCGCCATCTCTGGTACCAGCGGGGCGTGGAGCCGCTGCGGCAGGCGGTGGCGATGTTTGAGCAGGCGGCAGCCCGGGATCCGAACTTTGCCCAGGCGTGGTCCGGTATCGCGCTCGCCCAGGTGACGCTGTCCGACTACGAGGGAAGTGCCTCCCCCGAGCGGATCGCGGAGATTGAGCAAGCTGCGGCACGCGCCACGGCACTCAATCCCTCCCTGGCCGAACCGCACTTTGCGCTCGGCTACATGCTGGCGCGTACCAGTCGGTGGGCCGAGGCCGAGCCGGCATTTCGGCGCGCGGTGGCCCGCGATCCGCGTTCCCCGACGGCGCACCAGTGGTACGGATTGTTTCTGACCAGTTCGCGGCGGGACGAGGAGGCACTCCAGGAGCTTCGCCTGGCTAGTGAGCTGGACCCGCTGTCGGCCATTATTGCGTCCAACTATGCCTCGGCACTCGCCTCGACCGGGAACCTCGACGAGGCTATGCGGGTCGGAGAGCGGTCGATTGCGTTGGACTCGACCAACGCCCTGGTGCGGCTGAACCTCGCCACGACGGTGCTCCTGCCCGCCCAACAGTTTGAGCGCGCCTCCCAGGAGCTGGACGCCGGCTCCCGACTCGGAGGGCCACCTGCCATGGTGCTTGGCATGCGGATGATCGTGGCATTCGAGCGCGGCGATTCTGCGGGAGCCCGTGCGAGCCTCCGGCAGTTGGAGACTGCCACTGAGGGGGAGGGTCCGTCCATCGGACTGGCCGGGGCGCTCGCGGCGCTGGGCGAACGGGACCGGGCTTTGACTGCCCTTGAAGCAGTGGTCGCTTCAACGGGTTGGGGGGCTCCCCATCCCGATGCCCTGGAAGCGAATCCCAGGTGGGCCCCCTTTCGTACCGATCCGAGATTTCGCCGCATCATTGAGCGGTTGCGAGCGGCTCGCTGACCTAGCCGTCCCCCACCGGGAGTTCCCATCAGCAATCCAACCGATACGAGCGGGCAGGCCAACGACGCCTCCAAGGGAAATCTTCTCCAGGTTCTTGGCCTGGCCTTCGGGCTGGCGGTGCTGGTCGGCAACACCATCGGCATGGGGATCCTGCGCACCCCCGGCGAGGTGGCCGCGCTCCTCCCCTCGGTGCCGCTGTTCATGATGGTCTGGGTGGTGGGCGCCGGGTATGCCCTGCTCGGGGCCATGACCATGGCGGAGCTCGGTGCCATGCGGCCCCGCTCGGGTGGGCAGTACACCTTTGTGCATCACGCACTCGGTCCCTTCCCGGGCTTCGTGGTGGGGTGGACCGACTGGCTCTCCACCGTGGGCAGTGGTGCCGCGGTGGCCATTGTGCTCGGGGAGTATGTCGGCCCGCTGGTCCCCGCGCTGGCCGGGCGCGAATCGTTCACCGCGGCGGCGGTGGTGATCGGCTTTGCGCTGCTGCAGTGGAGCGGGGTCAAGGTCGGCGACATCACCCAGCAGGTCACCAGCCTGCTCAAGGCGGTGGCTCTCGTCATCCTGGCGGTGGTGGCACTGGTCATGAGCGGATCGGTGGCAGCCAGCACGAGCGTCGCGCCAGTCGCATCGTCGGTGCCGGTGGGACTGGCCCTCGCGGGCGCCGTGGTGGTGGCGCTCCAGTCGGCGATCTTTACCTACGACGGCTGGACCGGTCCGATCTATTTCGGTGAGGAGGTTCGAGATCCGGGGCGCGACATTCCGCGATCGATGATTGGTGGTGTGCTGCTGGTATTGGCGATCTACCTGGCACTCAATGTGGCGTTCCTCAGTGTGGTGCCGATCGCCGAGATGGCGGGGGATCCGTTCGTGGCGGCCACCGTCGCCTCGCGGCTGTTTGGCGCGACTGGTGACACCGTGCTCCGGGTCGTGATGATCGTCTCGCTCCTGGCCACCGTCAACGCCATCGTCCTGATGGCCTCCCGGGTGCCGTTTGCGCTGAGCCGGGATGGCTTGCTGCCGGCCACCCTGCAGCGGGTCAACCGGGGCGGCACGCCGACCGCGGCGCTGTTGGCGGGTACCCTCCTGGCGCTCGGGTTCATTGTCACCAACAGCTTCGATACCGTGCTGGCGCTGCTGGCGTTCTTTTTCGTGGCCAACTATACCCTGAGCTTCACCTCGCTGTTCGTGCTCCGCCGCCGTGAGCCCGACACCCCGCGCCCGTTCCGGGTGCCGCTCTATCCCTGGATTCCCGGCATTGCCCTGGGGGGGTCGATCGCGTTCCTGATGGCAGCGGTGCTGGGCGACCGGACCAACAGCCTCTGGGCACTGGGGCTGGTGGCGCTGAGCGGGCCGATCTACCTGGGGA
>JAWXBA010000072.1:0-2908 GCA_034439775.1 Gemmatimonadota bacterium
ACCGCCGGCATCAGCGTCGCCTCCAGCACCGCGGTGGTGTACAACTCCAGGGTCCGCTCGGCGATGGCCGGCAGGCTGAACTTCGAGTCGATCATCTCGCCCTGCTCGGTCACGCGCAGGGTGCCATCGACTGAACCGGGCGGCTGCGATTGAATTGCCAGGTGGGTCGGTCCACCACCCCGGCCCACCGATCCACCCCGTCCGTGGAACAGGGTCACCCGCACCCCGTGCTTGCCGCACACCGATACCACCCGTTCCTGGGCGGTGTAGAGCTCCCACGTGGCCGCCAGCCGACCACCGTCCTTGGCCGAATCGGAGTAGCCGATCATCACCTCCTGGTGCCCGCCAATGCGGCGCTGATACCAGGGGACCCTGAACAGGCGGTCCAGGCAGCCATCGGCACCGCGAAGATCGGCCACCGTCTCGAACAGCGGCACGACCCGGAGCGGTGGTTGGACGCCCGCCGCCAGCTGCAGCAGTTCCACCGCCAGGATGTCGGAGGGCTGGCTCGCCATCGAGATGACGTACGCGCCCAGGGAGCCCCCGGGGAGCCCGGCGGCAACCCGCATCGTCTGGAGCACGTCGGCCACCTCGCCGTCAAACCCGTCGGTCGCGGTCATCGCCGCTCGCGTCATCGGGGCGTCGCCCTCCAGCTCGCCAAGCAGGAATCGCTGTCGCTCCTCCTCCGGCAGGTCCATGTAGGAGAGCCCCGAGCGCCGGGCAATCGCGTCGAGCGCTGCGGTGTGCCGATCGGCCTCCTGGCGCAGGTCCAGGCGCACCAGAGTCAGCCCGAAGCAGGGGATTCGCCGCAACAGGTCCAGCAGCCGGCCGTGGGCGATGATCCCCGCTCCGGTCTCCTCCAGTGATCGGAAGCAGAGCCGGAGCGGTTCCGCCAGCTCCTCCGGGTCGGTGTAGATCTCCTCGCTCGGCGTCAGCGGGGCGGGGCTGTCCAGCAACTCCTCCACGTGGCTGCGGGTGCGCTCCAGGCGCTCCCCGACCTGCCTCAGCAACACCCGGTATGGCTCGGCCGCGTTCCCGACACGGCCCAGCAGCTCCTGGCTCGCCGTGCGCATGGAGAGTTCAGCGCGGAGCTCGGCGACCTCCCTGGCGTAGAGGTCGGCCGCCATCCAGCGGGCCAGGAGGCAGGCGCGGATGGTGACTTCCGGGGTGACGTTCGGGTTGCCGTCCCGATCGCCGCCCATCCAGGAGCCAAATCGGATCGGGGCGATTCCGTCGGGCAGTCGCTGGCCGGTAGCCGATTGCAGCGCGGCATCGAGCGCGCGCAGGTGCCGCGGCACTGCATCCCACAGCGTCTGCTCGAACGCGACCATCCCTGAGCGGACCTCGTCGAGTGGCGACGGCTGCTCGCGATTGATCTCGTCGGTGAGCCAGATCGCGGCAATCTCCTCCGCCAGGTGGCGGATCCGTTCGGCCCGCTCGGGCTCGGTCAGGTCGGGCCGGTCGCCCAGCGCCAGCAGTTCGGCAATGTGACGCTGTTTCTGGCGCAGGGTCCGGCGGACGACCTCGGTGGGATGGGCGGTCAGGACCAGCTCGATCCGTTGGGTGGTCACCCGCTCCGCCAGGGTGGCGAGTGGAATTCCTGCGGCGCGCAGCCGGGACAGGCTGTCTTCGAACGAGGCGCGTTGGGGTGGAGTGTCGGGGTTGCGCTGATAGTCGCGTCGCCGACGGGTCCGGTGGTGCTGTTCGGCGATGTTCGCCAAGCCCAGGAAATGGGCAAAGGCGCGTGCCACCGCCATGGCGTCTTCGGTCGAGAGATCGTGCAGGGTCTGACGCAGGGCCTCGAAGCGCGCCTGGCCATTGCGGACCTCCTTCGACACGGTGCGGACCCGCTCCACCGCCTCGAACAGGGCGTCGCCACCCTGACGCCGCAGGGTGTCGCCAAGCAGCGCGCCCAGGACGCGAACGTCGTCTTGCAGGGGTTGATGGGGGTCGGTTGTCATGGCACCGGGCGGGATCACCGCAACTGAGGCAGGTGGGGATACCCTTGGATACTATCCTTGGTGGGAGGTCCGGAACAGGAGACCTCCACTGCGCACCAGCCCAGGAGCGATGCCGTGCCGTCACCAGCGCGATCAATCAGAACCGCCGCCTGCCTGCTGCTGGTAGGCTGCGGCGAAGGCGTCACACCTTACCCGCACGCGGCCGAGCCGATCGGTACCGCTCGTCAGGTCTACGACGGGGCGCTCAGCCCGGAGTCGGCCGTCACCGCGTTCCGCAACACCGATCGCCTCTTTGCCACCCGTCGGGTGCGGCGTGGACAGACGGTGCTGCCACTCCCTCCCTCAGGGCGGGGAATGCCGGCGATTCGATTTGTGGATGGAGGCCGTGAGGTCTCGTTGGCGGCATACCTGAACGAGAACAGGGTGGCCGGGCTGCTGGTCCTGAAGGCTGGTGCGGTTGTGGCGGAGGAGTACCGGTTGGGGAACACCGCTCAGACCCGGTGGATGTCGATGTCGATCGCCAAGTCCATCACCACCATCCTGGTGGGAATGGCGCTGCGCGACGGCGCCATCGGGGCCCTTTCCGATCCGGTGACACAATACCTGCCGAGTCTGGTTGGCAGCGGGTACGACGGCGTGCCGCTGGTCAATGTGCTGACGATGACTTCCGGGGCGCGGTGGGATGAGACCTGCACCGACTCCACCTCGGATCGCCGTCGGTTGCTTGGGGCGCAGTTGGCCCAGAAGCCGGGCGCGGTCATGGCGGTGATGGCGAGCCTGCCCCGAATGGCGGAGCTGGGGACGGTCTACACCTACAACACCGGCGAGACCCAGGTGGCGGCGGAGCTGTTGCGGCAGGCGATCGGGCGGCCGCTGACGGAGTACCTGTCGGAACGGGTATGGAGCCGAGTGGGGATGGAGGCGGATGCGTACTGGTGGCTGGATGC
>JAWXBA010000073.1:0-5995 GCA_034439775.1 Gemmatimonadota bacterium
CCCTCCGCGCCTCCGCGTGAGCCTACACCAAAATTTCTCGGCCCCAGCTCACCAGCCGGATCAGGCAGCGGATGGAGCGCTAGGGGGTGCGGACCGGAATCACCGCAATCCGGCGACTCCCCTCCAGCTCCACGTAGATGACACTGCGTCCGTCAGGCAGCCACTCCGGGTTGATCGCTATGCGGTCGGGTGGTGACGGCACCGGCCGGGCGGCACCTCCGGGCCAGCTCACGAATTCGAGCCGTATTCCATTGATCTCGGGGATGAAATCCTCCACGACAATCGAGGCCCCGTCCGGCGACCAGCGAGGGGACGTCTGGTAGACGACGTCGGTCTCGGTACTCAGGCGGCGCGGCGCACCTCCAGCGACCGGAACCACTTCGAGGTACCCCATCCCGGCCACAAGGCGGGTATAGGCGAGCAAGGTGCCATCCGAGGAGAGCGCCGGAAACTGGACATCGGAGTCCTTTGCGAGCAGCGGCCTCGGAGCCCCGCCACCCACCGGCACCGCATAGAGCCCCCGTCCACTGCCCACCCCGCTCGCGGCGGCGTACAGCGTGCCCCCGTCCCTACTCCAGACAAAGCTCTCCACCTGAAGGCCCGGCGCCAGTCGAGTCCCCTCTCCTCCGGTGGCCGGAACGGTCCATACTTCCAGCCTGCTGCCGCCCCGGTTGGAGAGGAACGCAAGGGTGGACCCATCCGGCGACCAGCTTGGCGCCGTCTCGGTGCCGGGCGACCAGTCGGTGAGGCGGCGGGGTTCACCACCAGCCCCCGCAACCACCCACAGATCCTCGGTGCCCGCTCGGTTCGAGCTGAAGGCTACTTCGCGGCCGTCGGGTGACCAGGCGCCGGCGTTCTCATCGGCGGGCCCACCGGCCAGGACCACAGGTTCGCCCCCGGCCGACGGGATCACGTAAAGATCAAGGTTCCCGCCCCGAACGCCGACAAAGAGCACGCGGCTGCCATCGGGGGAGGGCCGCACCTGCCTCAGACCGTCTCCGTCCCATTGCAACAGCAACCTCGGCGCACCACCGTCGGCCGGCAGGTGCACGACCGCCGTCCGGTCCTCAGCGGTCACGAACGCTACCGCACGACCGTCGCGGGACCATTGCGGGTCCGATTCCAACGCTCGGTTGTTGGTAAGCCGTGTGGCGGCTCCACCGGCCGCCGGCATCAGCCAGAGGTCCTGCTGCCCGCCGCGAGTGGAGATGAACGCCACCCACTGCCCGTCCGGTGACCAGCGACCTGAATCATCATCGCGCACATCGTTGGTGAGCTGCCGGGTCTGGCCCGTTGCCGCTTCCACCACCCAGAGGTCGGCGGTGCCGCTGCGGCGGGATTCGTACAGGATGAAGCGGCTGTCGGGCGACCAGGCTGTCGGGGTATGCGGATCCTCGAAGCCCTCAAAGGTGAGCTGCCGCGGCGCCCCGTCCGGCAGCGCCTGGACCCAGACCGTGATGCCCCCGGCCTGCTCCACCTGGAGGAGCAGCTGGGAGCCGTCCGGCGCCACCGAAGCGCGGACCGCAGCCCCGGGCACGACACCGAACGGGCGCGCTGGTCCGCCATCGACCGGAACGAGCAGGGTCCGCACCGTGCCTTCCTCCGCCCGCTCCACGATGACGGCGCTGCCATCCTGAATCCACCCGCTGGGGCCGTCCTGTCCGGGCCCCGAGGTCAGTTGGCGCCGGTCGCCCCCCGCGGCGGGCACCAGGTAGACATCGGCGTCTTCGTCGGAGTAGTACGCGATCCACTGCCCGTCGGGCGACCACTTCGGGGCCAGATCATACACCCCGTGGGTAATCCGCATCGGATTGCTGCCGTCGCTTCCCGCCACGAAGATCGCGGAGCGCCCCTCCACCGCCTGGGCGTAGGCCAGACGGGTCCCGTCCGGGGACCAGACCGGGTCATTGGTGTAGGTCAGGCCCCCGCCGATTACAAGCATCGGCTCGGGCACTTCGCCGGCCTCACCGCCGCCACACGCCATCAGGACGATCAGGCAACCACTCGACAGGGACGAACGGGCCATGGGAGGTGTCCTCAGGGTGATCAATTGGACGGAGGCGCGTTGGGCAGCACCGCCGCACGGACCCCAGCGGCGATCTGCCGCACGACGGAGTCCTGGGCGCCAAGCACATCGGTGGCGTCGATCTCGTAACTGTGGCTCCAGAGCTGCTGCACGCTGCGCGGCTCCACCAGCTGGACGTTGATCCGCATCCGGTCGCCGGTGCGGAAGACAGTGGCCTCGAGAATGGCACCGATGCCGAAGGTGGCGGCGATCTCGCTCATCGGCTTGGGCGCCGCCTTGTACGGCAGCATTGCCGAGCGGGCCACCACCGAGAGTCCGCCCGCCTGGGCCAGCGCCACATTGAGCTGGTCGTGCATGGCATCCACGAAGAGCTCGTCCTGTCCCGAGATGTCCGAGAACGGCAGCACCGCCATCCGCTCCGGACCGGGCAGCGAGCCTGCACCCAAAAGTTGCTTCGCTCCCAGTCCAAGCGCCGCGACCACTGCCACTCCGGCTGCAATCGCCAGCCACTTGGGACGTCGGGCCACCGGCCCCGTCGCCGCGCTGACCACCTGCAACGGCCGCGTGGTGCTGGGCGTGATCCCGCCGCTTGGCGTAGTGATCGACTCCAGCTGGTGATGCACATCCTCAGCAGTCTGCCAGCGATCGGCGGCGTTCTTAGCCAGGCAACGGGCCAGCAGGTCACTCAACGCCAGCGGCACCGAGGCCCGCACCGTGGTGATCGGTTTGGGAACTTCCAGTACCTGCGCGGACAGAATTGCCTGGGCGGTCTGCCCGGTAAACGGTGGCTTTCCTGCCAGCAGCTCGTATCCCAGGATCCCGAGAGCGTAGATATCGGAGCGCTGGTCCAGATTGGCCGAACCGGTGGCCTGCTCCGGAGACATGTACTGCGGGGTGCCCACCGCCACACCCACCGTGGTCAGCGTCTGGCCGCCGGCGTCGCTCACCGCCTTGGCCACGCCGAAGTCCATCACCATGGCGTGCCGGCCGGAGAGCATCACATTGTCAGGCTTGATGTCGCGGTGGAGGATGCCGTGCCCATGGGCATAGGAGAGGGCGTCGGCCACTTCGCGCAGGATCCGGACGGCGTCCTGGATGGGGAGCTGCCCCTCCCGGTCAAGACGGGTCCGGAGCGACTCGCCGCTGACATAGGGCATGACGTAGTAGAGAAAGCCCTGCAACTCACCGGAATCGTAAAGTGGCAGGATGTGGGGGTGCTGCAGTTGGGCCACGATCCGGATTTCGCGGGGAAAGCGGTCCGGGCCAAGGGCAGCCGCCAGTTCAGGCCGCAGGACCTTGATTGCCACCTGGCGGTCGTGCTTGGGGTCGCGCGCCAGGTACACCGTGGCCATCCCACCGGCCCCGATCTCCTTCTCGATGTCGTAGCGGCCCGCAAAGGCCGCTCGCAGGCGATCGATCTGGTCGGACATTGGACTGCAATGTACCGACTCTCCCCACCGGCGGCGACCCCGTCACCGGCTTGACCGGGTCACCCGGCCCAGCGAAACTCCTCGCCCATGACCGAGCCCCGCCCACGAGTCGCCACCCCTGCCGACATCCCCGAACTGGTCCGCATCATCAACGCCGCCTACCGGGTCGAGGACTTCTTCATCAAGGGAGACCGGACCGCAGTCCCGGAGCTCCAGGCCATGATGGCGCGCCCCATGGGAGCGTTCCTGGCGCTCGACGCCCCGGGCGAGGGGACGCTGGCAGCGGCCGTCTACCTGGAGTTTCGCGGACAGGGCATGTACTTCGGGATGCTCTCCGTGGACCCGGTGCGGCAGAAGCAGGGCCATGCCCGCCAGCTGCTGGAAGCGATCGAGGCGCGGGCCCGTGAGGCGGGTTGCACCAGGCTGGAAATCGAGGTGGTCAACCTGCGGGAGGAACTCCCCGCCTTTTACCTGCGACAGGGCTTTGCGGTGACCGGTACTAAGCCATTCCACACCACCGAGAAGCTCAAGCTGCCGGCGCATATGGTGCTCATGCGGAAGACGCTGGACGATGCCGGAGACCGTTCATGACCCCTTCATGCACCCATACCGAATTGCGGTACCTTTGGCCCCATGCCCGGTGAATTCCACTATACCCACCAGATCGGCTGGCTCCGCGCCGCCGTTCTCGGAGCCAACGACGGACTGATCTCGACCAGCAGCCTGGTCGTTGGGGTGGCGGCCGCCCAGGCCTCCAAGGAGGCCGTGCTGGTGGCGGCAGTGGCGGGACTGGTGGCAGGGTCCCTCTCGATGGCAGCCGGCGAGTATGTCTCAGTCAGCTCCCAAGCCGACTCGGAGGCGGCCGACCTGGCCCGCGAGCAACGGGAGCTGATCGAGACGCCGGACGAGGAGCGCGCCGAGCTGACCGCGATCTACATTACCCGCGGGCTGACCCCCGACCTGGCCGCCCAGGTGGCCGACCAGCTCACGGACCACGATGCCCTGGGGACCCACGCCCGGGACGAACTGGGAATGTACGAGCTGTCTCGGGCGCGCCCGATTCAGGCGGCCCTGTCTTCCGCGGTGGCCTTTGCCGTGGGAGCAGCACCGCCGCTGCTTTTCGCTGCGATAGTGCCGGTGACCATCGTGACACCCGTGGTCGGCGGCAGCACCCTGGTGCTGCTGGCCATCCTTGGCGCCACCGCCGCCCGGCTCGGGGGTGCGCCGCTGGCCCGTGGCACCCTGCGGGTCACCTTCTGGGGCGCGGTAGCCATGGGAGTGACCGCGCTGGTGGGTCAATTGTTCGGAGCAGTCGGGTAGCTACCCCTCCAGCCTTCGCCTTGCCCAGATCATCGCGGCACGATCGACTCCGCGTCTCGCTGCCGCTCTCCGCGCCTCCGCGTGAGCCCCTTCGAACCCACTGGGGCTACCGCCCCGCGGCCCCCCTGCCCCTCTGCCCAGCCTCAGCCAGGTTCGCCCGCAGGTGTTCCAGGCTCAGGCTGCCAACCACAACACTGGACACCCCTGGATTCGCCAGGGCAAACCGGATCGCCGCCGCCGGATCGTGCCGCCCCGACGCCAGCGCCTTTTTGACCAGCACCCCGACCCCGCCAGCCGCTGCCTCGGCAATGACCGCCTCATGGCGGCAATCATCCAGGTGGTACTCCACCATCAAAACATCCGCCCACGCCAGCGCCGCCCGGGCGCCCTCCACCGTCTTCCCCGAAAGGCCGATTCGCCGGGCCAGCCCCTCCCCCCGAAGCGCGATCAGGGTATCCACCGCATCGGTGTCGCGCTGGACCACGAGGTCGTTGCCATCGGAGTGCAGCAGGAGCAGGTCCACATGATCGGTCCGCAGCCGCTGCAGGCTTGTATGCAGGCTGGCGCGGAGGGCGGTGCCGCGGAAGTCGTATCGCGACACCCCGGCTTCGAACTCCTCCCCGGCCTTGGTACTGAGCAGGTACTCGTGCCGTCGATGGCCGATGGCACGCCCGACCCGCCCTTCACTGCTGCCGTACGCCGGCGCGGTATCGATCAGGTTGATGCCGAGGTCCAGGACCCCGTTGAGCAATCGCTCCACCTCGAGGTCGGATGGCAGCGCGAAGGGTGCCGGATACTTCACCCCCTGGTTGCGGCCGATCTTCACCGCCCCGTAACTGACGGGACAGGCAAGGGGACCACCCCGCCCTAGGGGACGCTGGTCCACTCGGCCTCCGTCTCCCAGGGGGGAAGTGCCACAGCGGGCCGAGGCCATTCCGAAGGCACCTCGGGTTGGTCACCCGGGGTAAAGGCGATCGCCTCCAGCAGCCGATCGGCGAGCCTAGGTGCCAGCGCCAGCTTGGTCGGCCATGCGGTGATCACGTTTCCCTCCACCACCAGCTGCACGTCGTCCGGCCGCCGCCCGCCCGGCATGCTCCGCTCGGCGCGATCCACCCGCCAGGCAGCCCACTCCGTCCCACGAAGAGACAGCCCGGGGACGATCGCCTCCAATTCCTGCCTGGCATGGCCCAGCAGGGCGGCTGGCGTCATCCCGACCCCC
>JAWXBA010000074.1:0-4894 GCA_034439775.1 Gemmatimonadota bacterium
GGCCACCACCTTCACCGCGTCGCAGGGCCTGCTCCTGATGATCCCGACCCTGTACAAACTGGCCGGGGAGCTGACCCCCACCTGTCTGCACGTCGCGGCACGCACCATTGCCACCCACGCCCTCTCGATCTTCGGCGATCACTCCGACGTAATGGCGGTGCGCCAGACCGGGGTGGCGCTCCTCTGCTCCGCTTCGGTGCAGGAAGCCCACGACCTGGCGCTGGTGGGGCAGGCGGCCACGCTCCGGTCCCGGATCCCATTCATCCACTTCTTCGATGGCTTCCGCACCTCGCATGAACTGACCGGCATCGAGCTGCTCTCCGATGACGATCTTTGTGTCCTCCTCGACCCGGAGGCGATCGCGGCGCACCGCCGTCGCGGGCTGAGCCCGGACCATCCGGTGCTCCGCGGGTCGGCGCAGAATCCCGACGTCTTCTTCCAGGCGCGCGAGGCGTCCAATCGCTTCCACGATGCGGTGCCCGACCTGGTGCAGGAGGCGATGGACACCCTGGCTGAGCGGACCGGTCGACCCTACCGGTTGTTCGAGTATGTCGGGCATCCCGAAGCCGAGCGGGTGATCGTGATCATGGGATCGGGTGGGGAAACGGTGGAGGAGGCGGTGCGCTGGGCGGTGGCGAGGGGAGAGAAGGTCGGGGTGGTAAAGGTGCGCCTGTACCGGCCGTTCGATGTGCACCGGTTCGTGGCCACGCTGCCCCCGACCACGCGGGCCATCGCGGTGCTCGACCGGACCAAGGAGCCCGGCGCGGTCGGCGACCCGCTGTACCTGGACGTGGTGGCGGCGCTGCAGCAACGGTGGGCCATGGATGTCAGCCCCACCGGAATGCCACGGATCGTGGCTGGGCGCTATGGCCTGGCCTCCAAGGAGTTCACCCCCGCCATGGCCCTGGCGGTCTTCGACGAGCTGGACCTCGAGGCGCCCCGCCCCCGGTTCACCCTGGGGATCGAGGACGACGTGACTCACCTCTCGCTGCCCTGGAATCGCGAGCACTCGATCGAGCCCGCCGAGGTGGTACGGGCGGTCTTCTGGGGGCTGGGCTCCGACGGGACGGTGGGCGCCACCAAGAACACCGTCAAGATCCTGGGGGAGAGTACCGACCTGCACGCCCAGGGGTACTTCGTCTACGACTCGAAGAAAGCCGGCGCGGTCACGGTGTCCCACCTGCGCTTCGGCCCGAACCCGATCCGGGCCCCGTGGCTGATTGACCGGGCGTCGTTCGTGGCCTGCCACCAGTTCGACTTCCTGGACCGATACGATGTGCTGGAGACCGCTGCACCCGGTGCGACCCTGCTGCTGAACGCACCGTATCCTGCGGCCGAGGTCTGGGACCACCTGAGCCGCGAGGTGCAGGAACGGATCCAGGAGCTGGGGCTGCGCCTCTTCGTGATCGACGCGGTGGCGGTGGCGGGCGCGGCCGGTCTGGATGGCCGGATCAACACTATCATGCAGACCTGCTTCTTCCAGCTGAGCGGCCTGCTTCCCGCCGAGGAAGCCAGTATCCGGATCAAGGCGGCAATCACCGCCACGTACGGCAAGCGCGGTGCGGCGGTGGTGCAGCGCAACCACGCCGCAGTGGACCAGGCGCTGGCGGCGCTGCACGAGGTGGCCCTGCCCGCCATGGTGACCGCCACCCGCCATCGGCCGCCACCGGTGCCGGAGCAGGCTCCCGATTTTATCCAGCGGGTCACCGGCGTCATGCTTGCGGGTCATGGCGACCAGCTCCCGGTCAGCGCCTTTCCGCCCGATGGCACTTGGCCCACCGCCACCGCGCAGTGGGAAAAGCGCAATCTGGCGGTCGAGATCCCCCAATGGGATCCGGCCATCTGCATCCAGTGCAACTGGTGCGCCCTGGTCTGTCCCCACGCCGCCATCCGGGTCAAGGCGTATGATCCCGGGGCGCTGGTCCTATCCCCGGACGGCTTCAAGCAGGTGCCGTGGAAGGGACCGGACCTGAAGGGCGCCGCCTACACCGTGCAGGTGGCACCGGAGGATTGCACCGGCTGTCACCTCTGTGTCACCGTCTGCCCGGCCAAGGACAAGGGTAACCCGCGGCACAAGGCGATCGACATGGTGCCCCAGCGTCCGATCCGCGACCGGGAGCGCGCCAACTTCGAGTTCTTCCTGGGCCTGCCCGAGGTGGACCGGACCGCGGTGCACCGGCTCAACGCCAAGACCTCGCAGCTCTTCCTGCCGCTGTTCGAGTATTCGGGTGCCTGCGCAGGTTGCGGCGAGACCCCGTACCTGAAGCTGCTGACGCAGCTCTTCGGCGATCGCGCGGTGATCGCCAACGCCACTGGCTGCAGCTCGATCTACGGCGGCAACCTGCCGACCACGCCGTACACCGTGGACCGCGCCGGGCGCGGCCCCGCCTGGGCCAATTCGCTGTTCGAGGACAACGCCGAGTTCGGCTATGGCATGCGGGTCTCGGAGGACGCTCGGCGCGCCGAGGCGCGCCGGCTGGTGGGCGAACTGCGGGAGCAACTGGGTGGGGAGGCAGCCGACCCGCTGCTGGCACCGGAGGACCGTACCCCCGAGGGGCTGGCGCGAAGCCGCGCGGCAGTGGAGGAGCTCAAGTCGCGATGCCGCTCGATCGGGTCGGGAGATGCCTACCGACTGCTGGACCTGGCCGACACGCTGGTGCCGCGGAGCGTCTGGCTGGTAGGCGGGGACGGCTGGGCGTATGACATCGGCTTTGGCGGCCTCGACCACGTACTGGCGCAGGATCGCGACGTAAACGTGCTGGTGCTCGATACCGAGGTGTATTCCAACACCGGCGGCCAGCAGTCCAAGGCCACGCCGCTCGGCGCCATTGCCAAGTTTGCCATGGCCGGGAAGGGGACCGGCAAGAAGGACCTGGGGATGATCGCCATGACCTACGGCCATGTCTATGTGGCGCGGGTGGCGTTCGGCGCCGACATGAATCAGGTGGTCCGCGCCTTCCAGGAGGCCGAGGCGTATCCGGGGCCCTCACTGATCATTGCCTACAGTCCGTGCATTGCCCACGGCTACGACCTGCGCCAGGGGGTGGAGCAGCAGAAACTGGCCGTCGCGTCGGGGGTGTGGCCACTGTATCGATTCGACCCGCGACGCTGGGAGGAACAGCTGCCGCCGCTGCAGCTCGATTCGAAACCGCCCAGCATTCGGGTGGAGGAGTATCACCGCAACGAGTCACGTTTCCGGTTTGTCGGCAAGCTCGACCCCGAGCGGTTCCGGCGGCTGGCGGCAGCCGCCGAGGCTGATGCGAGCCGGCGCTGGTCGGTGTACGAGTATCTGGCCGGGCTCGGAGTGGCTCCTGCGGCGGAGCCGGAGCCCGTTGTTCCCACGGAGGTCTCATGATGGAGACCCGATATCTCGGCCTGACGCTGCCCCACCCGTTCATGGTGGGAGCGTCCCCCCTGGTCGACAACCTTGCCGTGGTGCGGGCGCTTGAGGATGCCGGCACCGCGGCCATCGTGATGCACTCGCTGTACGAGGAGCAGCTCACCGGCGAGTCGATGGCGGCCTCCCGGCATCTGGACCAGCCCGCGGAGTCGGTGGCGGAGGCCACCAGCTACCTGCCTGAACTGCCGGACTTTGCGCTGGGACCCGACGAGTACCTGGAGCAGATCTTCCAGATTCGTGAGGCGGTTGCGGTGCCGGTGATCGGATCGCTGAACGGGGTGACCCCCGGCGGCTGGCTCGAGTACGCCCGCCTGATCGAGGAGGCGGGGGCGAGCGCGCTGGAGGTGAACCTCTACGGGGTGCCAACCGATCCGCTGGCCATGGGATGGGACATCGAGGAGCGTGCCATCGAGGTGGTGCGCCTGGTGACCAGCTCTGTCAAGATTCCCGTTGCGGTCAAGCTGTCCCCGTTCTATTCGGCGCTGGCCCACTTTGCCAGCCGGCTCGAGGCGGCCGGGGCGGGCGGGATGGTGCTCTTCAACCGGTTCTATCAGGCCGACATCGACACCGAGTCTCTGGATGTCCGCCCGGCGCTGGCGCTGAGCCGGCCCGACGAACTGCTGCTGCGGCTCCGCTGGCTCGCCATCCTCTCGGGGCAGACCAGGGCCAGCTTGGCGGTGAGCGGTGGGGTCCATAGCGGGCTCGATGCGGTCAAGGCGGTCATGGCCGGGGCCGACGTGGTGCAGGTGGTGTCGGCGGTGCTCAAGCATGGCCCCAAGCGGCTGGCCGAGATCCGTTTCGAGTTCGAGCAGTGGGTGGAGGCGCATGAATACGAGTCGCTGGCGCAGTTGCGCGGCAGCATGAACCTGAAGCGGTGTCCCGACCCGCAGGCGTTTGAGCGGGCGAGCTATCTGCGCGTGCTGCAGGGGTGGCGGGCGGAGTAGGGGAGTCCGGGTAGGGGCGCCCGTAGACGCCCTGATAGGGCGTCTCTACGGGCGTCTCTACGGGCGCCCCTACATCCGATCCCTACCTCATCCCCCCCGCCCCGTCTTCTCGTTGATCTCCTTGAGGTAGTCCACCCCGCGGAAAACCACGATCAGCACCTCCATGATGACCCGGACGTACATCGCCACCAGCAGGAAGGCGAGTGCCCCCAGCGGCACCCCGATCAGCAGGCCACCGATCTTGCCGAAGAAGCCGTTGGCCAGCCCGATGATGGTGAAGAGGACGCCGACTCCGCAGAGCCCGGCCACGATCAGGAAGAGCCCGTACATGATCCGCCACAGTTTGGGCGCAATGAAATGGGTAAAGGAGAGGTCGAACAGCGAGGAGATGATGCCGCGATCGTCCATGGGATGCTCCCGGTGGGGGGAATGCCGTCGGATCGAGAGTAAAAGGGGGACAGGTCCTCATGGCATTGCGCATTCCCTGGCCGTGAACCGTCACCCTCGCGTTTTCCGACACCCGACACCCGACACCCCAGCCCCCAGCCCC
>JAWXBA010000075.1:0-6271 GCA_034439775.1 Gemmatimonadota bacterium
CAGGGCGGACAGGGCGGACAGGGCGGACAGGGCGGACAGGGCGGATCGAAGATGTCTAACTGGGGCTATGGAGTCAGGTCGCTTCAGCGACCCACTTGGCCGAGCCGCGGGTTTACCCGCGGAACCGCCAACGGCTCACGCGGAGGCGCGGAGCCGCAGAGAAAGACGCTGAGGGTCGCGGGTTGGAGTGGCCCTGCTCCCAGTCATGAATCGAATCGGATTGGTGGAACAACCCCCTCGTGGGGTCGGCACAGACACCCCCATCTTGACAGATACCCATCCGGGTCGCACCTTCTACTAGACTTCTAGTAGGAGGACCCGTGCAGCTCCGCCTCACCGATCGCGAACTCGATATCATGACAGTACTCTGGGACCGGGACTCCGGCACCGTTGCCGAAGTCCGCGCCGTCCTGGCCGATCCCTTGGCCTACACGACGGTCCTGTCGGTCCTTCAGACCCTGGAGGACAAGGGCTTTGTCGGCCACGTCGAAGAAGGAAAAGCCCACCGGTACCGCCCCCTGGTCGAACGCGGAGCCGCCGAGAAGAGCGCGGTCAACCGCCTTGTCTCGAGCCTATTCGAAGGTTCCCCGGAACTCCTGATGACCCACCTCATGACCGAGCAACCGCTGACCCCGGCCGAGGCGAAACGGCTGCGGATGCTTCTCGACGACCGCCTGAAGGGGGACTCCCGATGATCGCCTCGTGGATGATCTATACCGCCGTGCTCGGCGGAGTCCTGATTGGCGCCGCGCACTGTCTGGCCTGGGGTGCCCGCCTTCTCGGGCGACCGACCCGCGGCGTCTGGGCGGCTGCACTCGCACTCGGCTTGGCGTTGCCGTTCCTCACGCTGCTCCGCCCCATCCCACCGCCCGTAGCACCAGATCCGATCTCCGGTGTTGTTGCGACGACGCCGATGTCGTTGGCGGGAACGACTGTGATGCTTCCCGTCTTCCCTGCCCCTCCTGGGCTGGATCGGGCAGTGCTGATTGGGTGGGCGGCTGCGTCTCTCCTGCTGATCGGAGCCCTGCTGCACGGGATGGGGGTGCTGCAGGGACGGCGGCGCGAATGGCGCCGCACAGAGGTGAATGGCCGAGTGGTGCTGGTGGCGCCCGATCTCGGTCCGGCGGTGATCGGCTGGCGACGGTCGCAGGTGGTGCTGCCGCTCTGGGTGCTGGCGCTGGACGCCCAGACCCGCGAGTTGATCCTCGTGCACGAGGAGGAGCACATCCGCAGCCACGACCCGGCCCTCCTGGTGGGCGGGCTCGTTGCAGCAGCGTTGATGCCCTGGGACATCCCGCTCTGGTACCTCCACCGGCGACTGCGGCTCGCGATCGAGCTGGACTGCGACGCCCGCGTGCTGGCGGGTGGGGCGGAGGTGACCCGGTATGGGGAGGTTCTGCTCGAAGCGGGGGCTCGCTGCCGAGGCGCCCGTATTCCGGCGCTGGCGCCGTTCGCCGAACGGGCGTCCCAGTTGGGGGTTCGCATTGATGCCATGACGCGCGGGCAAGTGTCGCGGCCGGTTCCGCGCGCGATCGGCGCAGCGCTGGTGGCCGCAGTGCTCCTGGTGGCCGCGTGTTCATTTGAGAATCCACTCGGCATCGACCTGACCACCCTCGAGCAGCCAGTCACGGTTCGATCGAGCGTAGCGGAAGGTGAGCTCGTCAATTTCGAGATGATCCGGTTGATTGCCCGTAGGGCGGCCGAGGAGATGTATCCCGGCGCATTGGCCAGCGGCGGGATCCCGATTGAGGCCGTCGTGGTGGTGACCCTCGATGCCAGTCGCAGGGTGATGTCGGTCTGGATGCCCCAGCCAGGCACGAACCGTGGATTCGGTGAGCAGGGCTTTCCCCTGGAGAAGCTCAAGGGAGGGGAGATCAAGTCGGTCGAGGTCCTCAAGGGGAAGGTGATTGGAATCGAGAATCTCGGGGTAATCGTGATTACGCTCAAGCCGGACGCTGCGGGGGAGCGGGAGACCCCCGTGAATCCGGCGAGATTGCTGCGATCAAGGCTGGAACAGCGAGACGCGGCGGGCGGGGGTGACGTCCGCATCCTGCTTCGCGGCGGAGACAGCGCCCGGGCAATCGTCCGCGAGCGGCCTCCTCGCTAGGCGCGGGTTTGTCATCGGGGCGTCATCGTCCTGTAATGATGTTGGCAGGAGGTGGCCACCTTCAGGCCATAGCGTCAATACAAGCTTGCCCCTGTGGCGACGCCTGGAGGGAGTGAGATGAGGATGGGCCGATACGCCGTCATGACGGTTCTGGCGGCTGCATGTGGCGGGGTCCCGGATCCGGAGCCGGCAGCCATCGGCAGCGGCGACTGGACCCTGGAGCCGATCTCGACTTTCACTGCCGCTATGGACGACACCGTTCTGGTCAATTCGATCACGGGATTGCAACCCGGCCACGATGGCTTCCTCTATGTCACGATGCGCGGCGACCGACGGATCAGCGTCCTGACCACCGATGGGCAGCAGGTGCGCCGGATTGGTGGCGAGGGCGAGGGGCCCGGCGAATTCACCGGAATCAACGGCCTCGGCTGGCGGAGCGAGTCGCTCTGGGTCATGGACACCCAGCTGGGCCGGCTGTCATGGTTCGATTCCGCCGGCTTATTTCTCGGAAGCGAACGTCAGCCGGAACCCCACCTGCGGCCCACCAGCAGTGGCGGACTGCTCGGCATGAAGCAGCTCTGGGTGGAAGCCACCTCCACCCGGGTGGAGTTTCAGGCACCAGGACAACCGGGACTGACCACCGTGAAACAGATCTCCTGGATTCGGGGTGGGTTTCGGCTCCCACAGGGCGGCGGCACCTTCCGCGTGGGAGCGCACCCCCTGAGTGACTCCCCGCTCGCGACTCACCACCCACGGGGCCAAGGAATGGTGGTGGCGGAGCGCTCCGCGGCGGATGGCCCGGTGGTGCTCACCTGGATCTCGGCTAACGGTGCCATCATCCGGGAGGAGCGGGTCCAATTGGAGGCCCCGGCGCTCACCGGGCCCGCTTGGCGGACCTTTCTTGACGCCTTCTTCAATCCTTCGCTTGGGCCCGGGATATCCGAGTCCCAGCTGGACGCGGTGCTGGTTCGGCCCGACCGGTGGCCGCCGGTCAGTCAGCTCCAGCTCTCGACCGACGGCAAGGTGTGGCTCAAAGGGCCAACGATGCCGGGCGCCGACGTTACATGGACCGTCCTCGACTCGATGGCGACACGACTCGGGTCCATCACCCTGCCCGCCGACTTGCGGCTGATGCATCTGAGCGGGGACACCGTCTGGACTATGCGTCCCAACGCGGACGACCTCGATGTGGTGACCCGGTACCTGCTGCGGCGTTGACGACTACCCCTGCCCTGGACCCACTCATGCGCCTGCCCCCCTTCCCCGCTGCCCCCCTTCTTCTCCTCCTCGCCGCCGCCTGCGGCGGCGACGCCAGCTCTGGCGCCCTGGCCACCCGGGCCGACAGCGCCGGGGTCCAGATCGTGACCAGCGCCGAGCCCTCCTGGCGTTCCGGCGACGGTTGGCGGATCGAGCCGACCCCGACCCTCGACATCGGGCCCACCGTCGACGACGATCCCAACTACGACCTCTTCCAGGTGCGTGGCGCCCGGCTCCTCCCCGGAGGGGACCTGGTAGTACTCGTGGCGGGACACCGCCAACTGCGGATCTTTGACTCCCAGGGCGCCTGGGTCCGCACCATCGGCCGCGACGGCGATGGCCCAGGGGAGCTGCGTTCGGCGGGCGGGCTTCAGGTGGCGGGCGATACCATCTTCGTGGCCGACAATCAGCTCTCCCGAATCACCGCCTTCAGCACCACCGGTGAGGCCCTGACCTCGTGGCCCTACCCGACCACCGAAGCGAACGGTCGCCTCTTCCCAGGCGATCGGATGGCGGACGGGAGCTGGCTGGGCTGGGCGGGCCTTCGCTTCGATGCGTCGGGGAGCATTCCCGGCGGTACAACCCGGAACCCGGTCCTCTATTTCCGGATTCCCGCCGACCTGGCACAGGCTCCTGAAAGTATCCTGACCACCCCCGGCACCGAGCAGAGCATCAAGGTGTCCAACGGCGAGGGTGGAGCCATCACCGGGATTTCGGTCTGGACGCCGCCGCTCGGCCGAGGCGCACCTGTCACCGCTGTCACAGGCCGGCTGATCTGGGGCGACAACACCTTTCCGGAAGTCCGCGTCCACGGCATGGACGGCGCGCCCCAGATGCTGCTCCGGTGGGGCGCACCGGCAATCCCGGTAGATGCCGCCCTGATTGAACGGATCAAGGCGGCGGCGTTGCTCCGCGCCGGAGAAGACCCGCGCGCCCGGGAGCGGGTCGAATCGCAGTACAGCATCCCCTCCCCTGCCCCCGAGGTGCCGTACTTCAGCGCCATCAACCTCGACGTCGAAGGCAACTTCTGGGTTCGGGAATACCAGGTCATTCCTTCGGACTCGGTGCGGTTTCAAGTTTTTCATGCCGACGGCCAGTGGCTGGGATCGCTGGCGCTTGCCGCGCGCCACACGGTGCAGCAGTTCGCCAGCGACCGACTGGTTACCACCTGGCAGGATGCCGACGACATCGAGCACGTCCGGGTGTATCGGATCGTGAAGTAAGGACGGGCGGACAGGGCGGACAGGGCGAATCAAATGTCCTGACGGCGGCGGTCGTGGTGTCCCGCGGGTAAACCCGCGGAATCACCAACGCACCCGACCGAGCCGCGGGTTTACCTCCGGAATTGGGGTTCGCAGGGATCACCACTTTGGGACCGGTCATGCGGCTGATGTATGCCGGACCCGCGGATGCCTGTGTACGGGCATGCCTCCGGCATGCCTGTAACCGAAACCCTCCACCCCTTTTCCCCGTCAGGCCCCCAATTCACGCAACTCTCCGTCCCAACACAGCATCTAAGGGACACCCCGGGCACCCGTTTCACCAGCGCCCTCGTCCCCGACCTGCCTTGGAGCCTTGAATGCCCCGTCACCAGACGTTCACCTTTGCAACGTTCGCAACCTACTCCCTCATTCTCATTGCCGCCGCAGCCTGCTCGGGCGCCGAAGCCCGCATGCTGGCCCAGCCGGTGATCGACTCCCTCCCCGGTGGCATCCCGCGTGTCACCAGCCCCGGTCCCACCTCCTGGGAAGGCACCAGCGGGTGGCAGTTGGAGCTCGTGGCGGAGACGACCGGTGCCCCCCAGACCCCGGGCGAGCTGATTGACCCTAACTCGGTGGCCCTCGACGAGTGGGGGCGGGCCTTCGTGGTGGACCAGAAGCCCTCCACCATCAAGGTTTACGACACGGACGGCAGCTTTGTCCGCACCATCGGGCAGGATGGTGCCGGCCCCGGAGAGTTCCGCGTCGGCTTCATCGCGGTGCGCGGCGGGCATGTTGTGGTCCACGACCCTCAGGCCACCCGGACCTCGGTCTGGGACACCACCGGGACCTTCCTGCGGAGTTGGACTTCCTCCTGCTGCTATTGGAGCGATATTCAGCTGGATCGGGCGGGACGCGTCTATATCCCGTCCACCTACAGCGTCGAGGCCGGGGCGGAGCGCCCGAGCGGCACCCCCTACGTGCGCTGGAGCCTGGAGGGCACCCCGATTGATACACTCTGGGTGCCCAACCCGGACTCAGGCGCCAAGTTCTGGACGGTGACGGCGAACCGGGGCGGGCAGAACGTGATGGAGATGAACATGCCGGTGCCGCTGGCCCCTCGGCTGGTGTCGGGGTTCAACCCCGACGGCGGGTTCCTGGTGGGGTGGTCGGGTGAATACCAGCTGGCTGTGGCCCCCCACGGCAGCGACACCAGCCAGGTCTTCCGCCGTGCATGGACCCCGGAACCAGTAAGTGCCGAACGGCGCGATTTCGAGATCGCGGCCACCATTGCCAGACTGGGAGACCAGTTCGAGGAGACGGCGCTCCGCCAATCGTTCAACGCCAGCGACATTCCGTCGACAGCACCACCGTTCGTGGCCCTGCACGTCGATGCCGACAACAACCGCTGGGTGCGGCTCGATCCAGGGATGGACACCACCACGACCCGGTTCGACGTGTACAATGCGTCCGGGGAGTATCTCGGCCTGGTGGCAACTGCCACCGGCCTGCCGATGTACGGCCGCCTGGCCTTCGGGCACGGCGAACTGGTCGTGGCCCGGGAGAATATTGACGGCGTGCCGGTGCTGGCGCGGTATCGGGTGGTCAGGTAGCGCCGCACAGCTGTGCGGCGCTACTGTGCGACGCTACGTGGCCCCTGCGTCCATCCCGGGATCTGAGGCATCATGCAGGAATGTGGCGGCACCAG